>NZ_OU963893.1:1905177-2222706 GCF_918797525.1 unidentified bacterial endosymbiont
AATAATCAGGTGCTCAGGGCCGTAAAGGTTAGAGATCTCAATACACTGGTCTATATCGCGCGCGACAATCAGGCGGCTGGCGGATAACGCCTGACGTGCCGTATCGGCGCGCGGAAGGTCAGCTAGCTGGCGCTCAACCGCTTCAGCCACGCGTTTCGCCATATTTGCGTCCGGGGTGAGTAATATCACCTGAGAGTCCGGCCCGTGCTCGGCCTGAGATAACAGGTCAGAAGCCACGAAGTCCGGCGTGGCGCCGCTGTCGGCGATCACCAGTACTTCAGACGGCCCGGCAGGCATATCAATTGCCGCGCCGTCCAGACGCTGGCTGACCTGGCGTTTTGCTTCGGTGACATACGCATTGCCCGGGCCAAAAATCTTATTGACCTTTGGTATGGATTCAGTGCCAAACGCCAGGGCCGAAATAGCTTGTGCGCCGCCTGCGTTAAACACCTCTTGCACGCCACAGAGCCTTGCGGCATACAGAATTTCATCGGCAATGGGCGGCGGAGAGCAGAGCACCACTTTCTGGCAACCGGCGATACGCGCCGGGGTAGCCAGCATCAGCACGGTGGAGAACAGCGGGGCGGTTCCGCCAGGAATATAGAGGCCGACGGAGGCGACCGGGCGCGTCACCTGCTGGCAGCGGACGCCGGGCAGTGTTTCCACATCCACCGTTGGCAGTATCTGCGCGGTGTGGAAAGTATCGATATTTTTTACCGCGACGGCCATTGCCCGTTTGATATCGTCACCGAGACGAGCTTCCGCCTGGGCGATCTGCTGTTCGCTAACCCTTAACGCGCTTACCTCGGTTTTGTCGAACCTGGCGCTATACTCACGTAACGCGTCGTCGCCACGGGTTTTGACGTTATCGAGGATTTCCGCGACGGTGCGGGAAATGCTCTCTGAGGCGGAGATCGCCGGGCGCATCAGCAAATCACGCCGCTGCTCCTCGGTACAGGTATTCCAGTCGATGATTGTGTTAAAACTCATGGCCGTTACTCCATCATCTTCTCAATAGGCAGCACCAGGATGGAGCTTGCGCCCAGCGCCTTCAGTTTTTCCATGGTTTCCCAGAACAGGGTTTCGCTGCTGACCATGTGCATCGCCACCCGCTGTTGGTCCCCTGCCAGCGGCAGGATTGTCGGGCGCTCGGCGCCTGGCAGCAGCGCAATGATGTCATCCAGACGCTCGGTAGGGGCATGCATCATGATGTATTTGGATTCACGGGCCTGAATCACGCCCTGAATGCGGGTCAGCAGTCTGTCGATTAACTGCTGTTTGGCTTCGGCCATTTCGCCATCGCGCTGAATAAGACAGGCTTTGGAGCGGTAAATAACTTCCACTTCACGCAGGCCGTTGGCTTCCAGAGTTGCGCCAGTTGAGACGAGGTCGCAGATGGCATCCGCCAGGCCCGCGCGCGGAGCGACTTCGACAGAGCCGTTCAGCAAGCAGGATTTAAACTGTACGCCTTTTTGATCAAGGTAACGCTTTAACAGGTGAGGGTATGAGGTGGCGATACGTTTACCGTCTAGCGCCGCCGGGCCATCCCATGCTTCATCTACCGGCGTTGCCAGCGACAGGCGGCAACCGCCAAAATCGAGGCGACGCAGGGTGAAGTAACGCGGATCTTCGCCCTGAGCCCGGCGGGTGAGCAACTCTTCTTCCAGCACGTTCTCGCCGATAATCCCCAGGTCAACCACCCCATCCATGACCAGACCCGGGATATCGTCATCACGGACGCGCAGAATATCGATAGGCATATTTTCGGCCAGCGCAATCAGGCGCTGGGTGTGCAGATTAATTTTGATCCCGCAGCGGGCCAGCAGTTCGCGTGATTCGTCGCTCAAGCGGCCTGATTTTTGAATAGCTATGCGTAAACGTGCGTTATCTAACATTCTATATTCCTTATTATCCTGTTGAACCTGGCTGATGACGTACCAAAAAAAAGCCCCCGGAAGAAGATCTTCCGGGGGCTTTTTTTTGCGTTCTCGCACCACTGGAAGATCCAAATGTCTTCCAGCACACATCGCCTGAAAGACTAATCAGGATGATGGTGGTGATGGTGGTTTTTAAATGGAACGCGTGTCATATGAATTCTCTTTGAATGCGTATGCCTCTGATGCCTTTTAACCTAAACCAGTTAGGCGCCAGAATGCAAGGGCTTTTAATGATCATTAATTCATTTCATAGTGATGCTATGAATTGTGTGTTCCCGAAGGCTGACGTAGCCTTAATATAAATGTGTTAAAGCAGGGAGAATTTATATGAAAAAGGTCGCGATTGTCGGTTTAGGGTGGCTCGGAATGCCACTGGCAATGTCATTAGCCGTGAAAGGCTGGCAGGTCACCGGGAGTAAAACCACCGTGGATGGGGTGGAAGCGGCACGGATGTGCGGGATTGAAGGCGTCGAACTGCGTCTTGAACCGGAGCTAATATGCGACTCTGACGACCTGGACGCATTAATGAACGTCGATGCGCTGGTCATTACTCTACCGGCACGACGCAGTGGCCCGGGTGAGACATTTTATCTGCAGGCGATGCAGGAAATTGTCGATAGTGCGCTGGCGCACCGCATTCCGCGCATTATTTTTACCAGCTCAACGTCGGTTTACGGTGATGTTGAGGGGCTGGTGAAAGAGAGTACCGAGCGCCGCCCCGTGACGGCGAGTGGCAGGGTGCTGAAAGAACTGGAAGACTGGCTGCACAATCTCCCGGGCACCCAGGTGGATATCGTGCGTCTGGCGGGCCTGGTCGGCCCCGGGCGGCATCCTGGCCGCTTTTTTGCTGGAAAATCGGCGCCAGATGGACAACATGGCGTTAACCTTGTCCATCTGGACGATGTTATTGGCGCAATTGAGCTCCTCTTACAGGCTCCAAAAGGCGGGCACATCTATAATATCTGTGCGCCCTCGCACCCTGCGCGAAACACCTTTTATCCGCTAATGGCTCGTCAGTTGGGTCTGGCGGCGCCAGTATTTAGCGATGCGCAGGGTGAGAGTAAAGGCAAACGTATTGATGGCAATCGAATTTGCCACGAGCTGGGTTTTGAATACCAGTATCCCGATCCGCTGGTGATGCCAATGGAATAAGGCCATCAATGGAGGCTACCGCATACCGGGAGGGGACGAAAATGAAACCGCTGCTGGATGTTCTGATTATTCTGGATGCCCTGGAAAAAGAGGGGAGCTTTGCGGCAGCCTCGGCGAAGCTCTACAAAACCCCTTCGGCACTGAGCTATACCGTTCAAAAACTGGAAAGCGATCTTAATATTCAACTGCTCGATCGCTCCGGGCATCGCGCACGCTTTACCCGCACCGGGCAGATGCTGCTGGAAAAGGGGCGGGATGTACTTCACACCGTCCGTGAGCTGGAAAAACAGGCCGTTAAGCTCCATCAGGGATGGGAGAACGAGCTGGTAATTGGCGTGGATGATACCTTTCCATTTTCACTCCTCGCGCCGCTGATTGAGGCATTTTACCAGCATCACAACGTGACCCGGCTGATTTTCATTAACGGCGTGCTGGGCGGCTCGTGGGAGGCTTTAACTCAGGGTAGGGCGGATATCATCGTTGGGGCGCTGCGCGAACCTCCCCAGTTGAGCGAGTTTGGGTTTGCTCGTCTCGGCGTTCTGGAACAGGTTTTTGTCGTCGCCTCACATCATCCGCTCGCTCAGGAAGCTGAGCCCATTAATCGCCGTACTATCAAAGGTTATCGCGCCATTGTGGTGGGTGACAGTTCTCTTGCGCAGTGTGCTGTCTCGTCGCAACTGCTTGATGAACAGGAGGCGATTACCGTCTTCGATTTCAAAACCAAGCTGGAATTGCAAATTAGCGGATTGGGTTGCGGTTATTTACCGCGTTATCTGGCACAGCGATTTATTGATAGCGGTGCGCTTGTTGAAAAACAGGTGCTCGGGCAAAGCAGTAATGAATCGGTATGGGTGGGCTGGAATGAACAAACCGCCGGGCTTGCCAGCGCCTGGTGGCGGGATGAGATTTTAGCAAATAGTGCTATCGCCGCTGTTTACACTCAGGCCAATGCTGGCTAATCAACCGGTTAGCGAAAATAATTTATTGTTGGCTTTCGCGAACTATTGCCTTTTGCCTCGGGAATAGGGCAAAATGCCGCCGCTGCAAACAAATGAATAATCGACGATATAAAAGGCGTCGGTTATTTTTTTTTGCATGTACGAAACGAAACTAAAATCCAAGAGGCCGGGCTTCGTACCGGATAGATATTTACTAAAATCCGACAGTTGTTGTCGCTGAGGAATACTGAAAATGGGGCAATATTTCGCTTACGTGGCGGTTTTCACCGTAATGGAGAAAACCCATGTCGCATAACGCAACTCCAAAAACCTCTCGCGTGGAATTACGTAAAACGCTTACGTTGATTCCGGTTGTTATGATGGGCCTTGCCTACATGCAGCCAATGACGCTGTTCGATACGTTTGGTATCGTATCTGGCCTTACGGACGGTCATGTTGCAACGGCGTACGCCTTTGCGCTGGTCGCCATTCTCTTTACAGCGCTGAGCTACGGTAAACTGGTTCGCCGTTTCCCGTCAGCAGGCTCTGCATACACCTATGCTCAGAAATCCATTAGCCCGGCGGTTGGCTTTATGGTGGGCTGGTCATCTCTGCTGGACTACCTGTTCATGCCGATGATCAATATTCTGCTGGCAAAAATTTACTTCGAAGCGCTGGTACCTTCTGTACCCTCGTGGATCTTTGTTGTCGCGCTGGTGGCCTTTATGACCATCTCTAACCTGCGCAGCATTAAGACCGTTGCTAACTTCAATACTCTGATCGTTATCCTGCAGATGGGCATCGTTGCCGTTATTGTGGGCATGATTATTTACGGTGTGATGCACGGTGAAGGTGCAGGTACGTTGACCAGCACCCGTCCGTTCTGGTCTGAAGGGGCGCACGTGGTACCGATGATTACCGGTGCGACTATCTTGTGCTTCTCGTTCCTGGGCTTCGACGGTATCTCTTCTCTCTCTGAAGAGACCAAAGACGCTGAGCGCGTGATCCCGAAAGCGATTTTCCTGACTGCGCTGATTGGCGGCCTGATCTTTATCGGCGCTTCCTACTTCCTGCAGCTCTATTTCCCGGATATCTCACGCTTTAAAGACCCGGATGCGTCACAACCTGAAATCATGCTTTATGTGGCCGGTAAAACCTTCCAGTGGGGCGTGTTGATCTTCTCCAGCGTGACCGTACTGGCATCCGGTATGGCCGCGCATGCGGGCGTTTCCCGTCTGATGTATGTGATGGGCCGCGACGGCGTATTCCCGACCCGCTTCTTCGGCTATGTTCATCCGAAATGGCGTACTCCGGCATGGAACGTGCTGCTGGTTGGGGTGATTGCCCTGCTGGCGATTAAATTCGACCTGGTGACGGCAACCGCGCTGATTAACTTCGGTGCGCTGGTGGCCTTCACTTTTGTTAACCTCTCTGTGATCTCTCAGTTCTGGATCCGTGAGAAACGCAACAAGACGCTGAAAGACCACCTCAACTATCTGCTCCTGCCAGTGTGTGGTGCTCTGACCGTGGGCGCACTGTGGATTAACCTGGAAGAGAGCTCTATGGTTCTGGGTCTTATCTGGGGCGCTATTGGCCTGATTTACCTGGCATGCGTAACCAAAAGCTTCCGCAACCCGGTACCTCAGTACGAAGACGTCGCATAAGCGCAACGACACAGGGTAAAAAAAACCGGAGATTAATTTTTCTCCGGTTTTTTTATGCCTGCCCTTCAGACAATCTCTTGTGCGTACTGGAACAGCGCTTTCAATAACACCTGCTTTTCCGCATCGCCTTCATACTGGTTGTACAGCGATTCCAGCTCCTGAGCATAGCTGTGCAGGAATTCGGGGGTAAACACATTGCGGCGATGCTGCAGCCAACGCGCCTGCTCTGTTTCGTCCAGCGTGCCGGGATAGTTACGGGCGCGGTAGTTAAACATCAGTTTTTCGATGCGCTTATCTGCAAAGGTAATATCCAGCGCCGGCAAATTCCGCGGCTCGGTTTGCAGCACGATATTCATGGCTGCCCGGTCAGCATCGCTAAAGAAGCCGTTATACAACTGCGTGTCGATGTTGTCTGATGGCACAAAGGGCTCGGCTTCAGCGAAGATAGCGACCACTTTCTCACGCACCTGCGGGTTGTCGCGCAGCACTTTCAGGTTATCGAGACAATGTTGGCGATTAATGCCGAGGCGATCGGCATCTTCCGGGCGCAGCGTATTGGCCTGCGCCAGTACCGGACATTTATTGATATGCACCAGTTTAACCGGAACTGCTGGCAGGTCGCCCAGCGCTTCTTTCGACGTATAGAGGCGTTCACGCAGGGCATCGCTGTCGAGTTCCAGCAGTGGCGAGATGTCACCGGCTAAATCGACCATAATCACCGCATTGCGGTTGTCAGGGTGCCAGGCCAGCGGGGCGACCCAACTGGTATTGCCGCGCCAGGCGCCGAACATACCGGAAATATGGACCAGTGGTTTCATCTGCGGCACATCAATCAGCGTGGTGAGCTTGTGCTTGCTGCGGTGGCTCAACAGATAGTCAAACAGCCGTGGCTGAGCGGTTTTAATAAGCTTCGCCATCGCAATAGTGGCATAGACGTCCGCCATCGCATCGTGAGCATTGCTATGCTCAATGCCGTTGGCACGCGTCAGGTGTTCAAGCCTGAAGCTGGGCATTCCGTCATCGTTTTCCGGCCAGATGATACCTTCAGGGCGCAGGGCATAGCAGGCGCGCATAATGTCGAGCAAGTCCCAGCGCGAATTGCGATTTTGCCAGCTCCAGGCATAAGGATCGTAAAAGTTGCGATAGAAAATATTGCGCGTTACTTCATCATCAAAGCGGATGTTGTTGTAACCCACTACGCAGGTATTGGGAACAGTAAACAGGTCATGGATACGCCCGGCAAACTCCGCCTCGTTAACGCCTTTCTCCCGCGCTTCCTGGGGCGTTATCCCGGTCACCATCACGGCACCAGGCTGCGGCAGGTAATCATCGGCAGGTTTGCAGTAAAAGACCTCGGGCTCGCCAATGATGTTGAATTCGTCGTCGGTACGGATGGCGGCAAATTGCGCCGGTCTGTCCAGCGCCGGATGCGTGCCAAAGGTTTCATAATCATGGAACAAAAAAGTCGGGCGTACGGCAGAGTCAGACACCAGTAATACCATCCTGTTAAATATTGACGTCTCTATGGTAAACGATCGTCGAGGGCAGGCCGAACAAAAAGCATCTAAAGATGAGAAATTTGCGCGTCGCCTTCAAATAAATACAGGCTGTCTGTCACATTTATTTGCAATTAAGCCAGGTAACGACAGCAGAACTGCCGTAAAAAGGGCAACGTTTTTTAATGACCTGAGGATATACCGTTGAATCGCCGTCTGTTTATTGCTGTCACTTTACTCGCTTCAAGTATTTCATCTGCACTGGCGGCCGACCCGCTGGATTTCTCCCCGCAGCCTCCTGCTATCCAGGCAGGCTCCTGGGTGCTGATGGATTACACTACTGGTCAGATCTTAACGGCGGGCAACGAACATCAACAACGTAATCCGGCGAGCCTCACCAAACTGATGACGGGCTACGTCGTCGACCGAGCCATTGATAGCCATCGCATTACGCCGGATGACGTTGTGACCGTCGGTCGCGATGCGTGGGCCAAAGGTAACCCGGTATTTGACGGCTCATCGCTGATGTTTCTGAAACCCGGCGACCGCGTGACCGTACGCGACCTGAGCCGCGGCCTGATTGTTGACTCGGGTAATGACGCCTGCGTAGCGCTGGCGGACCATGTAGCCGGTGGACAGCCACAGTTCGTCAAGATGATGAATGACTACGTCCAAAAGCTAAACCTGCGCGATACCCACTTTGAAACCGTGCACGGTCTGGATGCGCCAGGCCAGCACAGTTCCGCCTACGACCTGGCCGTACTGTCCCGGGCCATCATTCATGGTGAACCCGAGTTCTACCACATGTACAGCGAAAAGAGCCTCACCTGGAACGGGATCACCCAGCAAAATCGTAATGGCCTGCTGTGGGATAAGACCCTGAACGTTGACGGCCTGAAAACGGGGCATACCTCTGGCGCGGGCTTTAATCTGATTGCCTCGGCGGTTGATGGCCAACGTCGTTTAATCGCTGTGATTATGGGGGGCGAGAGTCCGAAAGGGCGTGAGGATCAGGCGCGTAAATTACTGCACTGGGGCCAACAAAACTTCGATACCGTGCAGATCCTGCATAAGGGTAAAAAAGTGGGAACAGAACGGATCTGGTACGGTGATAAAGAGCAGGTGACACTGGGAACCGATCAGGACTTCTGGCTGGCGTTACCGAAATCGGAAGTGCCTAATATAAAGGCCAAATACGTGCTGGATAAAAAAGAGCTGGACGCGCCAATCGCCAGCCATCAGCGAGTCGGTGAAATTCAGCTTTACGATCGGGATAAAGTGGTCGCGCACTGGCCTCTGGTTACGCTGGAAGCGGTGGAGAAAGGCGGGATGTTCTCGCGCATGAGCGACTATTTGCACCATAAACTCTGACGACCGCAGCCAGACGTGAAGAGTAGACTGGCAGGGTTGCGAGTCTGCTCGCATAATAAATATTGCGCATTTGCTGAACATTTGAAATCTGCTTTATAATGTATGTATATACAGTAATTAACGGAGGCAGTATGGACTACAGCATTAAGCAGCAACAAAAACGAAAGATTGCCGGTTTTCATCTGGTTGGTCCGTGGGAAAAGACGGTAAAGCAAGGCTTTGAACAGCTGGCTATGTGGGTCAATGGGCGTCATATTCAGCCGCTGGAGTGGGTTGCGGTTTATTACGATAATCCGGATGAAGTGCCTGCTGAAAAGTTGCGTTGCGATACCGCCGTCACGGTTGCGGAGGATTTCGTTATTCCTGAGAACAGCGAAGGGGTTACGTTGACTGAAATCGCTGCCGGTGATTATGCCCTGGCGACAGCACGCGTCGAAAACCATGATTTCGCCACGCCCTGGAAGCAGTTTTTTAATTCCCTCCTTGAGGACAACAAATTCCAGATCGCGCCAAAAGCGTGCTTCGAGCGCTATCTCAATGATGGCAACGCGGATGGCTACTGGGATATTGAGATGTTCGTCCCGGTAGAGCATAAAGCGGGTTAACCATGCTGAGTGTGGGGTTTTTCACTCGGGTATGATCCACCCGGCTAAAAACGCAGTACAATCGGAGTTTGCTGAGTAGCTGGAGAGCGGGTGTGCGTCCCGACAAATCTTTAACGCCGTTTGAAATTCGGTTGTACCGACATTACCGCGTGGTGCATGGGTGCCGCATCGCGCTGGCATTCGTGTTGACGTTTGTGCTGGTCCGTTTACTGGAGGTACCGGAGGGGACGTGGCCGCTGATCACGCTGGTGGTGATCATGGGGCCTATCTCATTTTGGGGCAACGTTGTTCCGCGCGCCTTTGAGCGTATTGGCGGTACCGTTTTAGGCTCCGCGCTGGGGCTTATTGCCCTTAAGCTTGAGCTTATCTCATTCCCGGTAATGCTGGCGTGGTGCGCCGGGGCAATGTTCCTCTGCGGCTGGCTGGCGTTGGGCAAAAAGCCGTATCAGGCGCTGCTCATCGGTATCACCCTCTCTGTCGTCGTCGGAGCCCCTGCGGGTGATATGACGACCGCTCTGTGGCGAAGCGGGGACGTCATTCTCGGCTCATTATTAGCCATGCTCTTTACTGGTATCTGGTCGCAACGCGCTTTTATCCACTGGCGCATTCAGATGGCACACTACGTCACGGCGTTTAATCGGGTCTATCAAGCCGGTTTTTCACCGAACCTGGTCGAACGCCCGCATCTGGAGAAGCATCTACAACAGATCCTCAATGATGTGGTCAACATGCGCGGCTTGATTACCCCAGCCAGTAAAGAAACGCGTATCCAGAAAGCGATTTTCGAAGCGATTCAAACGGTAAGCCGCAATCTGGTTTGTATGCTCGAATTGCAAATCAATGCGCACTGGGCTTCACGTCCCAGCCACCTGTTAATGCTTAACGCCCAGACGCTGAAAGAGACGCAGCAGATGACGCAGCAAACCCTTCTGACCATCGCCCACGCGCTGTATGAAGGAAATCCGCAGCCTATACTGGCTAACAGTGAGCGTCTTACTGAGATCGTTACCGAACTCAAACAGTTGATGAATGAGCGGCAAGGGGATAACGTGGCCGAAACGCCTATTCATGGCTACGTCTGGTTGAGCATGGAGCTGGCGCGGCAGCTTGAGCTGCTGTCGCATCTTATTTGCCGGGCACTGCGCAAATAAAACGCTGCCATTTCCTTATGTGACGCGTGCTGCTTCGATTCAGCAGCAATTGGGGTTATGATAGCTTTACAGTATGACGGGTTTAGTCATTGTCATTCGCGGTCGCTGTCAGTAAGGTTACTGTTACAACGGTTGCTTTAACGAATCCGAATCTCACATTATCAGGGGTGTAAAAATGGAAACTACCAAGCCTTCGTTCCAGGATGTTCTGGAATTCGTCCGCCTGTTCCGCCGCAAAAACAAACTGCAGCGTGAAATCCAGGACGTTGAGAAGAAGATCCGTGACAACCAAAAACGCGTTCTGCTGCTCGATAACCTGAGCGACTACATCAAGCCAGGAATGAGCGTTGAAGCTATTCAGGGCATCATCGCTAGCATGAAAACCGACTACGAAGATCGCGTGGATGACTACATCATCAAAAACGCGGAACTCTCTAAAGAACGTCGCGACATCTCTAAGAAACTGAAGGTGATGGGCGAAATCAAAAACGGCGAAGCAAAAGGCGAGTAAGCGCAGCCTATTCGAAATAGGCCCTCTGATGGACTAAACCCATAATTGGACAGTTCATGTTACGCGGCCTTCAGAGCCTGAGCCCGGTATCCTACCAGGCTCAGGCTTTTCAAATTTGGCACCTCTGACTGGGATCGTCTTAGCCATTAACTGGCTGAAAACTACAGACATGCGATTTCTTTATAATCAAATAGTCAGTATCGTCCTGACAGGTAAACCTGACGCTTGCTGTCCAGCCATAGTCATTACGATCTTATAAGGCAGGAACCTCTTCAGCGCAATTGCAGGGCGGTGTCCCGTCTGTCTGCCTGAGTGTGGAGCCACTGGAATGAACCAGCAGGTTGAGGCCGAATCCGTCAGCGAGCTTGAAAGCCTTTTCAGAAGACTGTGCATTTTTTAGGCTGTGTCCCTTAATCGTTTGAGCTATAGTAACTGTCTGTTTCCACAACATATTGAACTATGGCTCGCTACGACCTTCCTGATGAAGCATGGATTATCATCCAGCCTTTATTGCCTGCTGAACCCGTATCTCCACGGGCCGGACGCCCATGGGCTGAGCATCGTAAAATTATCAACGGTATGTTCTGGGTGTTGTGTTCCGGGGCTCCGTGGCGTGATTTACCTGAACGATATGGACCATGGAAAACGGTTTATAACCGCTTTAACCGGTGGTCAAAATCAGGTGTT
The DNA here is from genome assembly GCF_918797525.1 of unidentified bacterial endosymbiont. NCBI lineage: Bacteria > unidentified bacterial endosymbiont. The sequence goes on from NZ_OU963893.1 coordinate 1,916,690, forward strand.
ATTAACATTATTTTCAACAGGTTGCTTTCGCTACTTGATGCCAGCAATCTTGTTGACTGGTCTGCTACGGCGCTGGATGGCAGCAATATCCGGGCGTTGAAATGTGCTGCCGGGGCTCAAAAAAACATCCCGATATCGCCGGAGATAATGGGCTGGGTCGCTCTCGCGGTGGTTTTGGCACCAAAATCCATCTGGCGACAGACGGAAACGGTCTCCCGTTAAACATAGTGCTGAGTCCCGGACAGGCTCACGAAAGCCAGTTCGCGCAACGTCTTCTCGACGGTATCGGTGTTCAGCGCCAGAACGGCAGCATGAAACGCCGTGGTCATGCGGTACTGGCCGACAAAGCGTACTCCGGGCATGCGTTATGCAACGAACTGAAAAACAAAGGTATAAAAGCAGTCATTCCCCGAAAATCAAATGAGAAAATGGCATTGGATGGGTGTTCACAGCTCGATCGTAATGCGTACCGCAATCGCAACGCTGTTGAGCGATGTTTTGGTCGCCTGAAAGAATACCGTCGCATAGCGACGCGTTACGACAAAACGGCGAGAAATTATCTGGCGATGGTGAAGCTGGGCTGCATCCGGCTCTTTTATCAACGACTATATAATTAAGGGACACAGCCTAGTTAAACCACCAGGATCATTTTTACCCGCATTACGCAACTTACCTAACCATGATAATCCTAATGGATCAATGTAACCTTGTGGGTTTTTAACATATCCATAGAGGTTTACTCCGCCTCTTAATCCAATCGGGTCATCGGGACGCCATCATACTTTTTAACACCCCACAACCCGCGCCATACCTGCGTTTTTAAAGAGCAACTTTTACAACATTAACAACACGTTAACCCGACTTTCCCGACACGCGTTTTGACGCCCGTTCACCATACCACCGCCGCCGTAACCTGTCATTACCCGTTCTCCTCTTACGTCGTTTTTACCCTCCGCCAGATCCCCGCAGGCGATGCCGGGGTTTCCGCCATGGAGCACGCTAACCTGTGACGACCATGCAACTTGTTTGCATGGTCGGGCGCGGGTTGACAGGGGCGCGGGGGTGTAGCCCCCGCAGCCAGACGCAGCCGGGCGGGCATGAACGCCCTTAAGCGGAGGGCGCAGGCCGACAACATTATTGAGGGAACTGACACACGATGATGAGGCTGAAGAACGGCGACCCGCGGCTGAGGATGAACGCCACCGCCCACAGCAGAGCTGAGCGCCAGCGCAGCTTTGCGCTGCCACGGACTGAGAGGCTGAACGCGGGGGCAAGCCGCACGCCGTAGCCGATGCAGCACGCGAAGCGCCCCGGCGCCTCCCGGCGCTGACATCTGAATTGAGCTACAGGCGGACATTACTATTGAGCCCCCACAATACTATGATTCCAGTACCAGCGGTCTTTCCGGGCTTTTCCGCTCAGGTAACGTTTATGCGGATCGTTTTGATGGTTGATGCTGGTTTTGTCATGTAAGTCACCTCTGGTTGAGAGTTTACTCACTTAGTCGCGTGTCCACTATTGCTGGGTAAGATCAGCTGTCGAAGTGTTTTACAATCTGTACAGATAAAGAGGGGCAAGAAAAAAACTGGAGGGGGGGTTATCAGGTTTTAGTATTTCGCTAACGCTAAACGTACACTCATAATTTGCTATTCTGTCGAACCCGCGAAAATGGCCGCCATTTTCGCGGGTTCGCTGGGTAAAAGCAACGTATCAGACGGATAAGGAGAGAGAAGATGTCAAATATCTGCACCATTGCCTGGGTACACGGTGTCGTACAGGGCGTTGGGTTCCGCTATAGCACCCAGCGCGAAGCCCTTAAGCTTGGGCTGACGGGATATGCCCGAAATATGGATGACGGCAGCGTCGAAGTGGTAGCCTGCGGCGAAGCAGGGCAGGTTGAGGCGATGGTGTTATGGCTGAAGGCGGGCGGGCCACGTAGCGCACGGGTGGATAACGTTCTGACAGAGCCGCATCAACCCGGCCGGGAATACGTGAACTTCAGTATTCGCTATTAAATACACTTCACTGGTTTTGGCAATCCCGCAATTTTAGTCGCCTGTTTTGCCGGGCCTTTCGGGAACAGGCGATAGAGATAGCGACTGTTGCCTTTCTCTTCACCGAATTTATTGGCCATTGCTTTGACCAGCATACGAATAGCCGGGGAGGTGTTGTATTCGAGATAGAATTCGCGCACAAAACGCACCACTTCCCAATGCTCTGGCGAGAGGGTAATTGCCTCTTTCTCCGCGATAGCGACTGCCAGCGCTTCGCTCCACTGGCTGCTTTCTTTTAAATAACCGTCGTTATCGGTTTCGATCTCTTTACCTTTAAAACTTAACATACTCATTCACGCGTCAGTCAAATACCGCTGCATTGTAGCGTATAAGCGCTGAGGTTGATACGCATCCCTCAGCGCATAAGCGGGGCGGGTTAATCGCGGCTTGCGAAACCCAGGATGCTTAACAGGCTGACGAAGATGTTATACAGCGAGACATACAGGCTCACGGTGGCGCGGATGTAGTTCGTCTCGCCGCCGCGAATAATATTGCTGGTTTCAAACAGGATCGCGCCGGATGAAATCAGGATAAACACCGCGCTGATCGCCAGGTGCAGGGCAGGCAACTGCAGGAAAATGTTTGCCACCATCCCGACCAGCACCACCACGATACCCGCCATCAGCATGCCTCCGAGGAAGGACATGTCCTTACGGGTGGTCAGCACATAGGCCGAGCAGCAGAAGAACACCAGCGCGGTGCCGCCCAACGCCATACCAATAAGATCGCCCATGCCGGCAGAAAGATAAGCGTTAAGGATGGGCCCCAGGATATAGCCCAGGAAGCCGGTAAAGGCGAACGCAGACAAAATACCCACCGGTTTGTCAGCGGTTTTGTAGGTCAGGAACATCAGACCGTACATCCCCACCAGAGTCAGAATCAACCCTGGAGATGGCAGCATCAGCACGGTGCTTGCCGTTGCGGTGATAGCAGAAAATGCCAGCGTCAGGCTGAGCATAAAGTAAGTATTGCGCAGCACTTTGTGCGTGCTAAGTAGCGATGTGCGGTCGCGTGACGATGAAACTATACGATCCATGAGCCACCCTCTTGTGATAGATATAATTAACGGCAAGAATAGGAAACCCAGCGCCAGTCTCAAAATGGTTTTACCCATCTTTACTCAACGCGTTAGCGCTAACGCTGGTGATTTATTCTTCCTAAATCCCTTCCCGCAATATGAACAGCGGATTAAAACATTTATTCAGATCAACCTCTTATAGGTCACTGAAAAATATTGCGTTATTGCTGCTGGGGCGCTAAGAGTTATCTCCGGATCGTCAAAACAGGCAATAAGGCGAAGGAAATGAAACCACAAACACGCACCCGCTTTACGCTCTCTTTGTTAACTGCCGCTCTTCTGTGCGTCAGCACGGCAAGCCTGGCGGCTAACGTGCCAGCAGGGACGACGCTTGCGGATAAGCAGGAACTGGTCAGGAATAACGGCAGTGAACCTTCGTCACTCGACCCGCACAAAGCTGAAAGCGATGTCGAATACACTATTATCAGCGATTTATTCGACGGTCTGGTGAGCGTCTCTCCGTCCGGGGATTTTCAGCCACGTCTGGCGGAGAAATGGGAAAATAAAGACAACACCGTCTGGTTGTAATGCCGATCAGTTAAGGATCGGTTGACCGATCCAGTGGCTGTGTAAGAATCCGGAAATGCTCACCCGTTTCCGCATTTTTTTATGCACATTGGACAGGCTCTTGTGGCCGAGCGTAACCCGCGCTACTGGGATAACGACCATACCGTCATCAACAAAGTGACATATCTGCCCATCACCTCTGAAGCCTCAGATGTTAATCGTATAAAGCGGGCGAAATTGATATCGTCTTTACGGTGCCGATCAACCAGTTTGCCCAGCTCACGAAAACCCTGGGCGGCGTGCTGGATGTTTCGCCGCAGCTTGCAATATACTATTACGAATTCAACACTACCCGTCCGCCATTTAACGATGTTCGCGTGCGCAAGGCGCTTAACATGGCGCTCGATAAAGAGATCATCGCCGAAAAGGTGTTAGGGCAGGGGCAGCGCCCGGCATGGCTTATCAGTCAGCCGAATATTGGCGGTGTCGCGCTGAAGCAGCCTGACTACGCCAGTTGGCCGATGGATAAACGCATCGCAGAGGCGAAAAAACTGCTGGCTGAGGCTGGTTACAACCCCGGGCATCCGCTGACGTTTAATCTGCTGTATAACACCTCTGAATCGCACCAGCGGATCGCGATTGCCGCCAGCTCAATGTGGAAGAAAAATCTCGGGGTGGAGGCGAAGCTGCAAAATCATGAGTGGAAAACCATGCTGGACACGATGCACACTCACAACTTTGATGCGGTGCGCTACTCGTGGATTGCGGACTATGACGATGCCGCAACCTTCCTGAATAACTTCCGCACTGGCGACAGCGAAAACACCAGCCAGTACAGCAATCCGGAATTTGACCAGACGCTGGTGAATGCTGCGAAAGCGACAGCCCCGCAAGCGCGCGGTAAGTTCTACCAGCAAGCGGAAGATCTCCTTGCCCGTGATGTACCGGCCATTCCGGTCTATCACTACGTGCGTACGCATCTGGTCAAGCCCTGGGTGGGTGGCTTCATGCCGGATAAACTTGGGTACTATTTCACCAAAGATATGTACATCAAAAAGCACTAAGCGCGAAAGGAGTGGGGTGATGATAAAATGGTCAATACGTTGTCTATTCAACCGATTAAACACGTATTGGCTATTTTTGAAGCGAACGAATGCCCTCACACTTTACAGTGTGCGATGAGGTGTTTATAGTTCGCCTCACTTAGGAAGCGTGGCCGAGCGGTTGAAGGCACCGGTCTTGAAAACCGGCGACCCGAAAGGGTTCTAGAGTTCGAATCTCTACGCTTCCGCCAAATTCGAAACCCTGTGATAGCACTATCACAGGGTTTTTTGCTTTCTACGCCATCTGATAGCCGATAGTGATGCTGGTCTCTTCCCGTTTGACCCGTGCCCGAACGTTCCAGGTGCTTGCAATACTGTCTTGCGTAAGGACTGCATCAGGCGTGCCGTACGCCGATACGCAGCCAGAATTTAGCAGCACAAGGTTCTGACAAAAGTTCGCCGCAAGATTAAGGTCATGAAGTGCCACCACCACCGTGATCGGCAGTTGAGAAATGAGTCGCATCAGCTCCAGTTGATACTGAATGTCCAGGTGGTTTGTCGGCTCATCAAGCAGCAATACCGCTGGCTGCTGGGCCAGCGCTCGCGCTATATGACTGCGCTGGCGCTCTCCACCAGACAACTGGCCCCACCGTCGGTGACGCAGCCCGCACAGCTGCATCCGCATCAGCGCGACCTCAACGGCTGATTCATCTTCGCGAGAAATTCCCTGAAACGATCGTCGGTAAGGCGTACGCCCCAGGCGCACAATCTCCTCCACGCAGAGTTCTCCCTCCACCTGCGCATGTTGCGGTACAAACGCCATACAGCGTGCGCGCGTTTTTAGCGACATCTCACTAAGGAGTATGCCATCCAGCGCAACGTGCCGGAAATAGCGTGGGTCAAGCCCTGCAAGGCAGCGTAACAGCGTGGATTTACCCGAGCCGTTGGGGCCTAAAAGACCGCTCATCTGGCCGGATACAAGCTCAAGGCTGATATCGCTTAACACCCTCCGGGATTGCCTGGTCACGGTTAGCCCGGCCACAGAAATGTTCATCTATTATTCTCCCGATTACAGTAGAGCAGCACCACAAAGGCAGGCGCACCGACCAGCGCCGTTACCACGCCGATGGGGAGCACCTGATGGACGATAAGCGTTCGCGACACGATATCGGCCAGAATCATAAAGTGCGCGCCGGTGAGGAAGGTCAGCGGAATTGCGCGACGGTGGCCCGGGCCGATCAGCATGCGGGTAATATGCGGGATAACCAGCCCGACAAATCCCACAGCGCCAATAGCACTCACCAGGGTTGCCGTCACGACCGCGCAGGTCAGCAACAGGACAATGCGCACCACGGTGACCGGGATCCCAAGCGTGGTCGCTACCTCATCTCCAAAGGTGAAGGTATCGAGCGCCCGGGAAAAGGTGAACACCACGAGCAAACCGACAAGCGTCACCGTGAGCGCCAGTAGTGCATCCGGCCAGCGCACGCCGCTTAAGCTCCCCAGCAGCCAGAACATCACGCTGCGGGACTGCTCGGCATTGGCGGAGGTACTGACGACATACGCGGTCAGGGCATTAAAGAGCTGTGTCCCGGCAATGCCTGCCAGCAAAATACGTGACGGGCTTGCGGTCATCCCGTTTGTTATCAGCATAATCAGGGTAAAGGCGGCGCAAGAACCGATAAACGCACCGCCACTGACCCCCAGAATGCTCCCGCCCATGCCGAGCAGCATCACGCACACCGCGCCCAGCGAAGCCCCGGCGGAAATCCCCAGCAGATAGGGCTCCGCCAGCGGGTTACGCAGTATCGACTGCAGCACCAGCCCGCAAAGAGCAAGGCCGCCGCCGCTACACGCCGCCATCAGCGCACGGCTCATACGATACTGCCAGATAATGCCTTCTTCTACTTGCGGCACATCGAATGTTGCCAGTCCCAGCCCGTTGAGAATCGCTTTTCCGCTGTCTGTCCAGCTTACCGTCATGTCTCCGATGCTGGCCGCGAAAACCAGCATCAGCGGTAACGTAATGAGGCCCGCCGCCAGAATCCAGTGCTGGCGGAAAAGGGAGGAGAAGTGGCTCATTGTTCGCTCTGCTGCAAGGCCAGTTGCGCGCTAATCTGCTCGACCGCATCAACGTTACGCAAGGACGGGTTCAGGGACATCGCCGGAACAACGATGATGCGCCCGTTTCTGACGGCGGGAATGTGCTTCGTCACCGGATCGCTGCGCAAAAACGCCTCTTTTACCTTAACATCATCGGCGGGGTAGAGCCTGCGGGACATATCCGCGATGACGATAATATCCGGCTGCGCCTGAGCAATATGCTCCCAGGTCACTGCGGGCCATTCGTCGTGGGAATCAATGATATTTTTTAACCCAAGCGTTTGGCTGATCCAGCCGGGAGCGCCGTAATTGCCGGCCACCCAAGGGTCGCCATTCAGACGACTGCTGGAAAACCAGTAAATGACCTTCAGCGGTTTAACCGGGACAGATGCCCGCGCTTTCTCAATGCGCGTTTCCAGCTCGCGGTTGAGCTGCTCGCCCCGTGCCGCGACATCAAAAATGGCCGACAGCGCGGTCACTTCTTTTTGTATTTCAGTCAGTGAAAAGGGGATGCTACGTGCTCCGTCGGCGTTCGAGTTTTTAGTGACTTCTTTATCCGCGCAGTCGGCGGGGGAGATCCAGGTATTTATTCCCAGCGAGGAAAACTGTTCCCGGGTGCCGACTTCGCCCTGCGGGCCAATATGCCAGTGATACTGGGCCAGCACCAGATCGGGTTTTCTGGCGACCACCGCTTCAAATGACGGCGAGTTATCCGCCAGTCGGATAAGGTTTTTACCTTGCTTTGCCAGCGGCACCGGTAGCGTGCCAAACCACACCGACGTAGCGTCGATTTTGTTTGCCAGTCCTAATGCCAGCAGCAGCTCTGTTTCGTGTTGTCCCACCGTTACCACGCGCTGGGGGGGCTGCATAAAAGTCGCTTTCACCCCGCAGTTTTCCACGGTAAGAGGATACGTCGTTGATGAGAATGTTGCAGATGAAAAAATAAACAGTGTAGACAGTAACAGCGCTTTTTGAGTTAACACGATGAGAGGACCTGTAAATGTTATGTTATAACATAATACATGTATTTGAGGTCAGAGCAACAGGCCACGAGCGGAATGTCCGGGGCAGGAAAAACATGAACACTTTCAAATTCTTCAATTTCTTGCTTTACATAGCGCGAAGAGATGTTTATAGTGCGCCTCACTTTGGAAGCGTGGCCGAGCGGTTGAAGGCACCGGTCTTGAAAACCGGCGACCCGAAAGGGTTCTAGAGTTCGAATCTCTACGCTTCCGCCAAATTCGAAAACCCTGCGATAGCAATATCGCAGGGTTTTTTCGTATTACAGCCCAGGCACCAGCTCCCCTGAATGGCTCTGCGAGCAGCACAGTGCCCCGGCAGCGCATCGCAGACACAGTCCAGGTCGTTTACGAGACGGGCATCATCCAGTCGCCTTGCACGGTTTCCATTTGAGCAAGGTAGTCATTCCAGTCGTTCATGGCGATCTCCTTGATATCCGGCGGCAACCACCATTGCCTCCATCGCCCTACCGCCTTCACGCAGGATCGCCAGCGCGCGCTGACGGGCAAAATGATGGAGTGCCACGGCTATTCCGTGTACACAGACATTACTTTGCATCGGGAGTCCTCAAAACCCAAAGAGTGAACGGGCGTTGCAAAAGCTGTTCCACATCTGGACGAAAAGTTTCATGTTTTCCACGGGGAGAAGCTGGCATGCTTAATGAAAGGGGTAACGCAGTGAAACAAAAGTTACAGAGGCTATATGCAACAACTTGATGAACGTCTGAAAGAACAGTACGCGTTATTGTCCGGGCAGGAGCAGCGGGTGGCCGATTTTATTTTCGATCACTTTGACGACCTCATTAGCTACAACAGCGCCGAGCTGGCGCAGCTGAGCGGGGTGTCAAAAGCCACGGTGAGCCGGCTGTTCAGGCGTCTGGGCTATGAGAAGTACAAAGACATGCGCGATGAGCTTCGCACGCTGCGCCAGAGCGGTATGCCGTTAACAGATAACCGAGATGCCGTACAGGGCAACACGCTGCTGGCACGTCACTATAAGCAGGAGATGGCGAACCTGACCCGGTGGGTAAATGCCCTGGACGCACGGCAATTTTCCGAGGCCATGGCCTGCATGGTCAGGGCGCGGCGGATTGTGATAATCGGGATGCGTAATGCCTACCCGGCTGCGCTGCACCTGCGCCAACAGTTGTTACAGGCGCGGGGGCAAGTGCTGGTGCTGCCCCAGCCGGGACAGAGCCTGAGCGAAGAGCTGGTTGATTTAACCCCCGACGATGTCGTGGTGGTGATGGCCTTTCGCCGTCGGCCACGCATTATCCGCCCGTTAATGCAACAGCTTCAGCGCGGCGGTATTCCACTCCTGCTAATGTGCGAGCCGCAGGCCCACAGCCTGTTTCCGCTGGCAAACTGGCAGCTTTGCGCGCCGCTGGACAGCGTCTCGGCCTATGACAGCTACGCCTCGGTAAACAGCCTGATCAACCTGCTCGCGAACGCCTTTTTGCACGAAATTCTTGATAAGGGTCGTCCACGCATTCACGACATTGCCTCTCTCTACCAACGCCTCGACGAGCTGGAACAACGCTAATGGGGCGTCAGGCGGGTGCTTTGCATTAAAAGAGTGCAAGTGATTGGCAGTTAAAATGCGTGGCTTCGCCGCAGTGCCCCGTTTACTCTGCCCTCAACAGAAAATGGCCGTTTCGCTTTCGTTGGCACATTAGTTGCAAAAGTCAAATAAACGAATCTTTTGTTTCATGCTAACGTAACGGGTAAAGACCATGAAAAAACTGTTGATTGCACTGGCCGGGGCCGCTTGTTTGTTCACTCTGGCGCCCGCAAAGGCAGACCAGCTTCAGGATATCGAGAAACGCGGCACTCTGCGTATTGCCGTCCCGCAGGATTTCCCGCCGTTTGGCTCGGTGGGGACCGATCTGCAGCCGCAGGGTTACGACATCGATATGGCGCGTTACCTGGCGACGCAGATGAAGCTCACGTTGCAGCTGGTGCCGGTCACCAGCGCTAATCGCGTGCCCTACCTGCAGACCGATAAAGTGGACCTGGTTATTTCAAGCCTCGGTAAAAACCCCGAGCGCGAAAAGGTGATCGATTTTAGTCGCGCCTATGCCCCGTTCTTCCTCGGCGTGTTTGGCCCAAAAGGGGCTGAACTGCAAGACGCCGCCGCGCTGAGCGGCAAAACCATCGGCGTGACGCGCGGCGCGGTGGAGGACATGGTGCTGACCAGCCTCGTACCGAAAGACGCCGACGTGAAACGCTATGAAGACAACAACACCACGCTGTCTGCTTACCTGTCCGGCCAGGTACAGTACGTGGCGACCGGCAACCTCGTGGTGGCGGCCATTTCGCGGCAGAACGCGGCTAAAGCGCCGGTTGCGAGCTTTATGCTGAAAGACTCGCCGTGCTTTATCGGCCTGAAGAAGAACGAACCGGCGCTGAAGGCGAAAGTGGACGCGCTGATTGCGCAGGGGATTCAGGATGGCACCCTGAACGGCCTGTCTGAACGCTGGATGAAGGCACCGTTGCCGGCAAGCTTTGGCGTATAAGCCATGGCAGAACATCTTGATTTTTCTGCGCTCTGGCCGTACTGGCCGGCGCTGCTGGCGGGGCTTGGGACCACTATTCAACTGACGGTGATGGCGACCATTGGCGGGCTGGCGATAGGGATAGTCGGGGCGGCCATTCGCAGCGGACGGGCAACCTGGTATAGCCGGATGTGGGGCGTTTACGTGGAAATTATTCGTAACACGCCGTTTGTGGTGCAGCTATTTTTCATCGTTTTTGGCTTGCCCAACATGGGGCTGAAAATGACGGCGGGCGAGGCGGCGCTGCTGGCGATGGTGGTGAACCTGGGCGCCTACAGCACTGAAATCATCCGCGCGGGTATCCAGGTGACGCCAAAAGGGCAGTGGGAGGCCGGACGCGTGCTGGGGCTATCCCATCTACAGACCTTTATCCGCGTGGTGTTACCGCCTTCGCTGCAGCGTATTTACCCGGCGCTGGTGAGCCAGTGCATCATCGTGATGCTCGGCTCGTCGGTGGTGTCGCAGGTCTCGTATGAAGAGCTGACCTTTGCCGCCAACCTGATCCAGTCCAGAACCTTCCTGAGCTTTGAGGTGTATCTGGTGACGACCGCGATGTATTTGGCACTGTCAATCACCCTGCGTCAACTGATGATGGCGGCAGGACGCAAATGGCTCGGGGTACAGACATGATGACCACCTTTACCGACTGGGACATTCTTCGCAACCTGCTGCTGGCCGCACGCTGGACGGTACTGCTGTCGCTGGTGGCGTTTGTCGGCGGCGCGGTGGTGATGCTGCCCTTGCTGCTGTTGCGTCTGACGGGCGGGCGTACGGTGAAGCGCATTATCCGCGGCTACATTGAGCTGTTTCAGGGTACGCCACTGCTGATGCAACTGTTCCTGGCCTTTTTCGGCGTGGCGTTGCTGGGCATTGACGTTTCACCGTGGACCGCAGCTTCAGTGGCGCTCACCTTCTATACCAGTGCCTTTTTGCTCGATATCGGCTATGGCAGCCTTCGTGCGCTGCCAAAAGGGCAGTGGGAAGCCTCGCGCTGCCTGGGGCTGAGCTTTGGTCAGACCTTGTTTCGGGTGGTAGTGCCTCAGGCGCTACGCATCGCCATTGCCCCGACGGTCGGCTTTGCCGTACAGGTTATTAAAGGCACCGCGCTGGCGTCGATCATCGGGTTTATTGAGCTAACCAAAGCCGGAACCATGCTCACCAACGTGACCTACCAGCCGTTTAAAGTCTTTGCGCTGGTAGCGCTGGGCTACTTCATTCTGTGTTATCCGCTGTCGCGTTACAGCCGCTATCTGGAGACGAAATGTAATGCCTCTCATCACCATTAATCAGGTGCAAAAGTACTACGGCGATAACCACGTGCTTAAAGGCGTGGATCTGGATATCGACATGGGCCAGGTGATTTCGATTATCGGGCGCAGCGGATCGGGTAAGAGCACCCTGTTGCGCTGCATCAACGGTCTGGAAGGGTACCAGGACGGCAGCATCAAGCTCGGCGGCATGACCATCACCGAGCGGGATTCTCAGGCGCGGGAGATCAGCCGCTCGGTCGGCATGGTATTCCAGAGCTTCAACCTGTTTCCGCACATGACGGCCCTGGAAAACGTGATGCTTGCTCCGCGTCGGGTGCTGAAGAAAAGCGCCGCCGAATGCCGAGAGCTGGCGCAGCGCATGCTGGAGAAGGTGGGCTTAGGCGATCGCCTGGAATACTTCCCGTCAAGCCTCTCCGGCGGCCAGCAGCAGCGCGTGGCGATTGCCCGTGCGCTGGCGATGTCGCCAAAAGTTTTACTCTGTGACGAGATAACCTCGGCGCTCGATCCCGAACTGGTGGGCGAAGTGCTTAAAGTGCTGGAGCAGCTGGCGGCAGAGGGGATGACGCTGATCCTCGTGACCCATGAAATGAATTTTGCCCGCGAAGTGGGCGACCGCGTGGTGTTTATGCATCAGGGGAAAGTCTGGGAGCAGGGCGACAGCAAAACGCTGTTTGCCAACCCCCAGACCACGGAACTCAAACAGTTCATCTCCTCCGTGCGCGGCCTCAACGTTTAAGGACTCAAAATGGATATCGCTCAGTTTCCGCAAATCAATCCGCCACCGCGCCTGCTGATGGGGCCAGGGCCAATCAACGCCGACCCGCGCGTGCTGCGCGCGATGTCGAGCCAGCTTATCGGTCAGTACGACCCGGCGATGACCCACTACATGAACGAGGTGATGACGCTCTATCGCGGGGTGTTCTGCACCGAAAACCGCTGGACAATGCTGGTGGATGGCACTTCCCGCGCGGGGATTGAAGCGATTCTGGTGTCGGCCATTCGCCCGGGTGACAACGTGCTGGTGCCGGTATTTGGCCGCTTCGGCCATCTGCTGTGCGAGATTGCCCGCCGGTGCCGGGCGAAAGTGCACACCATTGACGTGCCATGGGGCGAGGTGTTTACGCCGGACCAGATAGAAGAAGCCATCAAGCGTGTGCGTCCTCGTCTGCTGTTCACCGTGCAGGGAGATACCTCAACGACCATGCTGCAACCGCTGGCGGAACTCGGGGAGATTTGCCGCCGTTACGATGTGTTGTTTTATACCGATGCCACCGCCTCGCTTGGGGGCAACGCGCTCAGGACCGATGCCTGGGGGCTGGATGCGGTTTCCGCCGGGATGCAGAAATGCCTCGGCGGCCCGTCTGGTACCTCACCCATCACCCTGAGTTCACGGATGGAAGAGGCGATCCGCCGTCGCAAATGCGTCGAGGAGGGGATCCGCACCGATGCCCACCGCGACGGAGACGATGAGATGATTTATTCCAACTATTTCGACCTCGGTATGGTGATGGACTACTGGGGGGCTGAGCGTCTGAATCATCATACCGAAGCCACCAGCGCGCTGTTTGGCGCCCGGGAATGCGCGCGTCTGATCCTGCAGGAAGGGCTGGAGAACGGTATTGCCCGCCATAAGCTGCACGGCGACGCGCTACTAAAAGGCATTCAGGCGATGGGGCTAGACACGTTTGGCGACCTGAAACACAAAATGAACAACGTCCTTGGCGTGATGATCCCCCAGGGGGTGAACGGCGACCAGGTGCGTAAGCTAATGCTGGAGGGTTTCGGTATCGAAATCGGGACCTCGTTTGGCCCGCTGCACGGCAAAGTGTGGCGCATTGGCACCATGGGCTACAACGCCCGTAAAGACTGCGTGATGACTACCCTGAGTGCGCTGGAATCGGTACTGAATTACCTGAAATTTAGCACCACCCAGGGGGCCGGGATGCAGGCCGCGTGGGAACACTATGCAAGCGAGACGGCACAATGAACCCGGCGGCAAAGCGCGTGATGGCGCGCGCGGATGCGCTGGCCGCCATCAGTGAAACCCCGGATACCCTGACGCGCGTGTATCTTTCAACACAGCATCTGCAGGCCAACCAGCTGGTCGGGCAGTGGATGAGGCAGGCCGGGATGACCGTCTGGCAGGATAGCGTGGGGAATATTTGCGGTCGCTATGAAGGCCTCCGGGCGGGCGCTCCGGCAGTGCTGCTTGGCTCGCATCTGGATACCGTGCGCAATGCCGGCCGGTACGACGGCATGCTCGGCGTGCTTAGCGCCATTGAGGTGGTGGACAGCCTTCATCAACAGGGGCTGCATCTGGCACAGGCTATCGAAATTGTCGGTTTTGGTGATGAAGAGGGTACTCGCTTCGGCATTACTCTACTGGGAAGCCGCGGTCTGACCGGCACCTGGCCTGAGAGCTGGCTGGAAAAATGCGATGCCAGTGGCATCAGCGTGGCGCAGGCAATGGCGCAGAGGGGCATGGATCCTGCCCACGTTCCGCATGCCGCGCGCCATCAGAAGGATTTCAGCGCCTATCTGGAACTGCATATTGAGCAGGGGCCGTGTCTGGAACAGGAGGATTTGGCTTTAGGCGTCGTGGACGCCATTAACGGCGCGCGCCGCCTGAACTGCCGATTTATCGGCGAGGCGGGGCATGCCGGAACCGTACCCATGGCGCACCGTAAGGATGCCCTGGCCGCTGCCGCCGAGTGGATGGTGGCTGTTGAGAAGAGTACGCAGCAACACGCGGGCAACCTGGTGGCGACGGTGGGAGCCGTGCACTGCCTGCCCGGTGCGGTAAACGTGATCCCCGGCGAGGCCGCGCTTTCGCTGGATATTCGTGGTCCGCAGGATGGCCCGCTGGAGCGGTTGCTCGACGAACTGTTGGCGAGTGCGCAGGCCATTACCGCACGTCGCGGGCTGAGTTTCAGCGCCGAGACCTTTTATCGTATTGCCGCCACCCCTTGCGATGCGCGCCTGCAGAGTTTGCTGGGCGAGGCGGTGATCTCGGTACAAGGGCGCACGTTATCGCTGCCCAGCGGAGCGGGACACGATGCGATAGCGATAGCGGAGCGCTGGCCGGTGGGCATGCTGTTTGTGCGCTGCAGGGGGGGCATCAGCCACCATCCGGCGGAGTCGGTCATGGCGGAGGATGTGGCGCTGGCGATTAAGGCGTTCGGGCGGGCGGTGTGCCGGCTGGCTAACGGAATGGCTAATCTTCCCGCCGGGAAATGTTAAGGATTTGAATGACCGTTTGTTGAACCTTGATTAATCTCTGCTCCAGGCTGTATCTCCTGTACAAATCGAGCGTTTCATCCGGTCCTCCTTTGGGCGGAGGGGGCTCCTCTCAATTTGCAATCTGATAGTGAGCTTACAAAATACCCCTATCGAGAGAAAAGAGGATTTAATAATTCATGCCTAAAAAGACAGTGCAATATGAGCGAATAAAAAATAATTATGCCTTTTCCCGTTGATTAACATCAACATTTACATCATTAATCGCCTTGAATTTCGACGGGATCCGGTTTTATAATCATTAGAAATCTTTCCAAAAATAGACAAATAAAATGAGTCTTGTATTTTTTATTTCTGCTGGACAGTTGAAAACAAAGAAAGGTGCAAATGTTTCTAATCAAAGAAATATGTACCTTAACTACGGGCTTCTTTCTTTAGCCACGGTTGTGAAAAATGCTGGTTATAGCCCCCTTGTTTTTCATGGTAACTTTACATCGCCAGCCGAATTCTTTGAAGTAGTAGTTGTCAATGGGCTACTAAAAACGCAGTGCCCGATTTATATATCCATACCGAGTTATTACGCCTTAACATGGACAAATGAGCTCACATTTCTAATTAAACAAAAAAGCAAAAATAAAATAATCGTTGGAGGGCGCTGGGTTATTGATGGCGATGAAGATCTTCTCAAAGCTGAACTTCCTTATGTGGATGAAATAAGTCCCGGCTTGGGTGAAAATAAGATTGTTACGACCCTCACAGGTATAATTGATGATAATGATTATAGTTATCTAATGCTTGATTATTCATTGCTACACGATCGTCAATATTATCAACCAAGTATTGAGGTATCGAGAGGGTGTGGAAAGGGGTGTTTGTTTTGCCAGGAAAAAGATGAGCCACTAAAACAACTAAAGCCACCTGAACTGATTTTGAAAGAATATAATAAGTTATTGCTAGATGATGAGCTTAGAACTATGACTCCTTATTTTGAAGCATCTCTTTTCTCGCCTACAGAAGAGTGGTTGAAAGCGCTAATTAATGTTCGAAAAAAATATCAAAAATTTTTCTTATGGCGAGCCGAATGCCGGGTCGATTCCCTGTCCAAAAGAATTGTTCCCCTAATGGCAGAGGCTGGCATGGGCGTAATAGATCTTGGGCTCGAGAGTGCTAGTCTGGAGCAATTACGCAAGATGAATAAATCATCAAGACCGGAGAATTATTTAGAACGAGCATCGAGCCTGTTAAGGCTCTGTTATGAGCATAAAATCAAAACAAAAGTAAATGTAATGTTTTATGCCGGGGAGAATGACTCCTCAATAGCTGAAACACGCAATTGGTTAAACGCACACAGAGAATATATTTACGGTGTTTCGTGTGGTGTGGTCTCCGCATTTGGCTGGGATTGCAACAAACAGGGATTTATTGATGAACTTTGCCAGTATGGTGCTTCTGTATGTCCTGAGGAGAGTTTTCTCGGGGTGACTAATTTCCATCTTAGTGATGCTTTGAATTTTTATCAGGCCTCGAATGAAGCAAAGAAACTTTCTAGAGAATTTATGACAATGGAGCAATTCTTCAGTTTAAAAGCATTCTCTTACTATCCGAGAAATTATATGTTTGAGCAGTTCAAAAATGAAATTAACCTTGAGCAAGGGAGTTATAGTTTCAGGTGTGATTAACCAGCAACAACTGCTTTGTATTTGCTTTTAGGCCTATAAGATAAGAGGCGAAGCAGCGCAGTTCAGGACGGGACATAACATCAGGGACAATCGCCAGACCCAGGGCGACAGTGAACTTGCAGGCACCTCGGGGCGAGGTGCCGGTAAAATTACTCCAGCCCCAGCGTGTACTGGGCAATTTTGAAGTAGATAATCAGCCCGGTACCGTCGATAAGTGTCGCGATAAAGGGCGCGGAAACCACGGCAGGATCGATGCGACAGCGCTTGAGCACCATCGGAATAACCGACGACACAATCGCACTCCACAGCGTAATACAGATGAGCGTCAGGCTAACGATAATCGTAATTTCCATTCCGATCCCCATCATCCAGGCGCGGATACACCCGGCGACACCCAGCGTGGCGGCAATCATCAGTGAGGTGGTCATCTCTTTACGCAGTACGCGCCCGACATCGCGCAGGTGCACTTCACCCAGCGCCATGGCGCGCACCAGGGTGGAGGTAATCTGCGTCCCGCTGTTACCGCCGGTGCCAATCAGCAGAGGAATAAAGAACGCCAGCGCGATGGCGGATTCCAGCGCCTCTTCAAAATGCTGAATAACCGAACTGGTATAGGCCTCCGCAATAAACAGCAGTAGCAGCCAGACGGAGCGTTTTTTCCACAGGCTATACGGGCTGATTTCCAGATAAGGCTTTTCCAGCGGTAGCGTTGCCCCCTGCAGTTGTGCATCTTCGGTCACGTCATCTTCCAGCAAATGCGCAATTTCGCGTTCGGTAAGGCAGCCGACCAGCTTGCCGTGCGTCACGACCGGCACGACATCCGCACTGCCGTGGGCCAGCACTCCGGCGACGTCGGCGCGTTCATCTTCCGGTTTCACCTGGATAAACTCAGAGAGCATTAATGTCTTAACTGGCTGCACCGTGTCAGAAGATTGTAATAATTTTCGCACCGCGATCATGCCTGCCAGACGGCCATGATCTTCAATAAATATATGCGATGGAATATCATCGTCTTTTAATTTTTCGAAAAATTGTTCGCGCGCCAGCGCCACGGATAATGAAATGTCGAGGACGATAAAATCGGTATTCATATATTGCGCTATGGCGCTGTCAGTGAATGCCGGGTTTTGATTATGAATCGCGTAAGACATAGTGAATTCCCTTAGAATAGTAAAATCTCTCAGGGGCGAGCAAGACAGGGCATGTCGAAGAGGAGATCCCCACGTCCTGGGTTCAGCACTGTACACCGTATCCCATAAGGGAAGTTATACTGACAAAGCCTTGATTCGACAGTGCCTGTTTTACCCTGTGCCGGTTCTCTCGAACCCACCAGAGCGATAACGTGTATTTGTACAGGAGCCTCGCCATAACGAGATCGTTGTAAACGTGGGGGATAATACGCCAGTTTTAAAATCCTGCTCTGGAATTTAAAAGATGTTTATGAAACGTTTAGAAGACAAGCCATTGCCGCAGCCTTTCTGTTTCCCTCTTAACCCATAGTGCGAAATACTTTTTCCATAATCCTAAATCCTCCCTCCGGCGCTATCGATCTCATCAGGTGTTGACTATCATAGCGCCCCTGTTGATGGGGAAGGCTGGCGTGGGTCTGCAGGCCGCCAAAAGGAAAGGGAGGAGTATGATTTCCATTTTGCTCGTGGACGATCATCCGGCAATCTGTTTTGCACTGAAGGTGCTGCTTGAAAAGCAGGGTGATATGGTCGTCAGCACCTCTACCGGGGAAAACCTGCTGGCACAGTTGCATCAACTCCGTCCGCAATTACTGATTCTGGATCTCGAACTAAAGCATGCGGACGGCCTGGACCTGTTGCCGCGAATTAAGCTGCACTATCCGCACCTTAACATCCTGATCTTTACCAGCCAGTCTGCAGGTATTTATGCCCTGCGGACGCTTCAGGCCGGGGCGCAGGGATTTATGAATAAAAATATGCCGCTGGAAAACGTCGAGCCGCTGTGTCGGTTAATTATGGCCGGTTATCAATGTTTTCCGGAAGGGACGCTGTTCAAGGCTGCCAGCGTCAGTAATAACAGCGACGCGCACGAAGCGCTGTCAGGCCGTTTTTCCGATCGCGAAATCGCCGTGCTCAACTATTTCAGGCAAGGTAAGACCAACAAAGAGATTGCCGATCTGCTGATGCTGAGCAACAAGACTATCAGCACCTATAAAGCCCGGATGCTGCAAAAATGCGGCTGCGACGAACTCAGCCAGCTTATCTCCCTGGTGTTTAAAGAGGGCGATAATGAGGATCCTTAGCGGGCTGCTGCTGTTATTCATCTCGTGCATCGTTCACGGTGCGATGGCCCAGGAGCCGCTTAAGCTTCTCGCCAGAAGTCTGGAGACGATTGCCGACCCTGGCCTCAGCGCCAGCGAGTGGCGCTGGGTGCGGGAACACCGTAAGATCCGCCTGGCCGTCTGGCTGCCAATGTCGCCGCCCTATGACATTACCACTGGCCTGAACGACTACGGAGGCATTAACGCCGATTTTATCGGCCTGGCAGCAAGTAACCTCGGCGTCGAAATAGAGGTTATTCGCTATCCAGACTATGACGACGCGCTGGCCGCGTTGCGTGCAGGTCATGCCGATTTTATTGCCCAGGCCAGCGATAACCAGCGTAGCCAGGGGCTACTGCTGAGCCATCCCTATAGCCCTAACACCGCCGTTGAAGTAGTGAATAGCGAAGCCACTCAGGATGACCGCGTCAGAAAAATTGCCATCGCGCCGGGCTACTCATCGCACAAAGTCCTGCAACGCTATCCGCAGGCGCAAATCGTCCCCTTTTATTCACCACGGCACGCACTCGAAGCACTCGCGTTTCGAAAAATCGATCTCTTCTTTTGTGACGGCGTTACTGCTCGCTATCTGGTGAACCAGTCTGCTATCAGTAATTTACTGATCCGCCCCCTCGACTCACCTTTTCCCGTCTCCGGGTTTTCCTTTGCCGCGCTGCCGAAAATGCAAACCTGGATAACCGTGCTTAATCGCGTGCTGGCCGCGCTGCCGGAAAGCGCGTCGATAGAGATCCACCGCCGCTGGAACGGAGGCATCCCGCTATCGCTTAGCGAGCAGCGACCGATTTTTACCTCGCTTGAGAATAAATGGATTGATGAGCACCCACGCATCCGGGTGGCGGTGGCCGAAGATAACCCGCCGGTGGCCTTCTTTGATGAAAACGACCAACTGCGGGGCATTATTGCCGATGTCCTTACCGCGTTACAGCTTCGCACCAGGTTTACCTTTGCGATCCAGCGTTTTCCCACTCAGCGGGCGGCCCTGAAGGCGGTAAAATCGGGTAAAGCGGATCTGGTCGCTGGCGTGGCGCAGGGGGATATCTGGCGTGCGGATCTGCTGACCACCCGCACCTGGCTTTATAACTCCTGGGTCATGGTCGGCCGAGCGCACCCCCTTGCGGACGCGGTGAACCCTGGCGTGTTAGGCCTGGAGGGACAGTCGCCAGAAGAGTGGCTGCGCAAGCAGAGCGGCGGCCAGTTGGTAAAAGTCGATACCTGGCGACACGGGCTTAACCGGGTGCTTTACGGCGACGGCGAAATGATGGCGATGCCGTTGATTGTCGCGAACACCCTGCTGGAAAATAACGCCTATTCCACGCTGCGTATTCTGGGCAGTATCGACATCGATCCGATGCGATACGCGTTCGGCGCGTCGCGTCAGTCCTGGCCGCTCGTTACCATTTTGAATAAAGCGCTGATGAATATTCCGCCGGAAGATCTCCATGCCATCACCCGTGGCGGCGGTAGCGCCAACCGCTTCGCCTCGTCCGGCCAGAAGCAGGTCGCGCTGAGCACGGTGCTTATTGCCGCCATGGCCGCGGGGCTGCTGCTGATCCTCGCCACCGGCTACGGTTATCGTCGCCAGGCGCGCTACCAACGGCGAGTGATGGCGATCGTCGCCGCCCAGCGTCAATCCAGAAATCGTGCGCTGAGCGCCAGCCGGGCAAAGAGTAGCTTCCTGACCACCATGAGCCATGAGATCCGCACCCCGGTCAGCGCGATCCTCGGGATGCTGGAGTTGGTGATGCAGCGCCCGGGTGATACGCCGCAAAATCGCCAGTCGGTTCGGGTGGCGTGGGACGCGGCCCAGGCGCTGCTGCACTTAATTGGCAATATCCTGGATGTGACGCGCATAGAGTCTGGCCGCCTGATACTTCGCCCGGAACGCGCCTCGCTGCGTAAGCTGATTGAGGAACCGGCGATGCTGTTCGACGGGATGGCGAGGCAAAAAGGGCTGGCATTCGTGCTGGAGCTTGATGCCGATCTCCAGCAGGATGCGCTGGTCGATCGTAGCCGCTTCAGGCAAATTCTGGTCAATCTGGTCGGAAACGCGATCAAGTTCACCCAACGCGGCCAGATAACCCTGCGGGTGCAGCTTCAGGGGCGCGATAACGGGTATGTGCTGTTGCGCATTGACGTGGAAGATACCGGCGAAGGTATTGACGGCGCGACCCAACGGCGGCTGTTCCAGCCCTTCATGCAGGGCAGCAGCCAGAACGTCGCCCAGGGGAGCGGGCTGGGCCTCTATATCTGCCGTACGCTTACCCGGATGATGGGAGGCAGTATAAAATTACACAGCGAGCCAGGCCGCGGCACGCAGGTGACGGTATGCCTCATGCTGCCCGTGATGGAAGGGCTACAGGAGGCGCCTGTTCAGCCTGTATCGCATCAGTCTCCTGCTGGCCTGCGCGTGATGATCGTGGACGATAACCCGGTAGGCAGAATGTTACTAAGCCAGCAGCTTAGCTGGCTCGGCCATCACGTCATCAGCGCCGACGGTGCTAAATCGGCGTTAGACAAGCTCACGTCTGCCTGCCCTGATGTGGTTATAACCGACTGCAATATGCCCGGCATGAGCGGCTTTGAGCTGGCGCAGGTTATCCAGGCACAGTATCCCGGCATCCCCATTTTTGGCGCAACCGCTGACGCGCGGGACGTTGTGCGTATAGACGCGCGGGAAGCCGGAATGCGCGACTGCCTGTTTAAGCCGGTCACCCTCACCACGCTTGCGCAGAGTATGGCAACGGTAAGCACTGCCAGCCCCGCCCCCGATGAGCCGCAACAGGCGCTGGCGTGTAACCTGCCGCCGGCGCTGCTGGAAGGGGATAACCTGACCCTGTTTCTTTCGCTGCAAATCGCTGTGCTGGATGAGTCCCTTACCCGCTTGCGCGCATGGCATAACGCGCCGGAAACTTCCCTGCGTGAGACGTTGCACAAGCTGCGGGGCGGGATCGAGATGTTGGGTGTTCCCGCCCTGGTCGCAGCCTGTGAAGAGCAGGAAGCCGCCCCGCACAGCACAGGAGTACGCCAGCTGGAGAACGGGCTTGAGCAGCTTCGCGCCGTCCTCACGCGTTGGCACGATACGGGACTACACCCGTAATCCGCGTCCTACACCGATGAGGACGCGTCTGCATCGTTTTGGCTATCCTCATTGCAGTACTCTTTTGTCGACAGGAGATGGTATGCGCATTGGCTCATGTCATCCATCAACAAAGGAGAAAGATGATGAAAAAATTAGTGTCCGTTCTGACCGTAGTGGCTGCTGCAGGTATGTTCGCGTCCACTTCCGCCCACGCCGCTGAGACCTGTGCGGCTAAAAGCGCTGCGCTGGAAAAAGAGATCAAAATTGCTCAGCAATATGGCAATACCTACAAAATCGACGGCCTGAAAAAAGCGCTGGCAGAAGTTAAAGCGCACTGCACCAACGCAAGCGTGCTGGCTGATGCGCAAAAAGAGGTGAACAAGCTGGAGAAAAAACTGGCTGAAAAACGCAGTGACGTGGCTGAAGTGCAGGCAGATTTGTCTGAAGCTAAAGCAAAAGGTGATGCGAAGAAGATCGCTAAATACCAGAAAAAACTGGCAGAAAAACAGGCCGACCTGCGTGACATTCAGCAAGAGCTGAGTCAGGCTCGCGCCGAGCTGGCTGCGCATAAGTAATCAAGTGTTGTGAGCTTCAGTGCGGGGAGTCTTATGGCTCCCCGCGTTGTTTGTTGACGCAAGGATGTTGATTCGGCATGCCACGCGAATAATGCTGCCAGGCGTAATGGCAGCGGCGGCCCTGGCACAGGAAAAAAACAGGGGTTATTCTCAATAACACCTATAAAGGGGCGATATCGCTTGATATTCATGCCGCTACCCCGTGCCTGACGCGCCCTCTGCTTGAAGAGTGGGGCGTAAAATCCAGGGTACTGGATAAGCTCAACTGGGATATCAGAGGCTGCCTTACCCGCGACTCGGCAAATCAGTTCGAACTCCAGTTCTGGTACCGCCCGGAGGCCAGCCTGCTGACGCTATTATTCCCGCAGGAGGCTTTCAACCCACAGCAAAACGGAGTCAGCACCAGCCGTTGGGATGATGGCATCAACGCTCTGTTCGTTAACTACCAGCTTGACGTTAATCATCAGCGGGGACAGTACCGCTGGGATACGCCGGGGACTGACGCAACGCTGGTGTTAGAAAATGGCCTTAACGTCGGACCGTGGCGAGTGCGTTACCAGAACACCTTCTGGCGAGAGGCCGATAAACAACACGGCTCCTACAGCAACGCCGCCTCGGTGTGGCGCAGTATTACCGCCATGCGTTCGCGCCTGAACATCGGCGACGGGTACACCTCACCGAACCTGTTCGACAGCCTCGCCTACAAGGGGGTCTCGCTTGCCAGCGATGAAGCGATGTTTCCGGATAGCTGGCGCCCCTATTCGCCGCTGATTAACGGCTATGCGCGCAGCGAAGCGGACGTCACGCTGCGCCAGAACGGCGAGCGTGTCTACCGCATCCACGTGCCGCCGGGGCCGTTTGTTATACGCGATTTCAACCCGCCTGATACACAGGGCAACCTCGAACTGACCATTCAGGAGAGCGACGGCAGCGAGCGTACGCGCTTGATTCCGTACTCGATCATGCCAAACCTGGTTTCGCATGACATGTTTAGCTACGAGCTGACGGCCGGACGCTACACACCTTATCACGGCGTGGAAAGGGATAAAGACCGCTTCTGGCAGAGCACGTTCTCCTGGGGCATCGCTCGGCATACCACGCTGTTTGGCGGCGTGCAGCATGGCGAGAACTACGTCAGTCATGGGGTGGGCATGGGCGGTAATATGGGTAAATGGGGAGCCTTATCAGCGGATGTGCGCCACGCGCGCTATACCCAGCAGGGAGAAACGCTCAGCGGCAACGTTGGGCGGCTGCGGTACGCGAAAACATTTTCTCGCACCGAAACCAGCCTTAATGCCGGGCTTTTGTGGTACCCCAACGACAGCCAGTATCGTTCGCTTGAAGAGCGGCTAAACCGGGCCTCGATGCTGGCCTGGGGGTGGGATGATAACACCACCCGGCGAACGCTGGAGAGCCAGGTGGCGTTAACGCAAAACTTCAACGAAAACTCAAGCCTGAGCCTCTCCTGGCGCTGGCTGAAATCACGCAGCCGCGAGGCAGGCAGCAACAGCCTCACGTTGAGTCTTGACGCCAGCTGGCAGGAGATGGATATCGCCTTGTACGGCAGCTATGACCGCTACGCCGACTCTGCGCCGGAATCGACGATCGGCATTAACATCAGCATTCCGTTTAGCATTGGTCGCCACTTCAGCAACATCGGGTGGGTTTCCAGTCTCGCTAACCGGAACAAGAACACGCACGGAATCAACGTCAACGGCTCGGTGCTGGATGATTATAGCCTGCGCTATGACCTCACCGCCTCGCACACCGAACACGCAAACGATGCCCTGAACACCCGCGTGGGCTACCAGTACAACAGCGGGGAGCTGAACCTCAGCATGAACCACAGCGGTACGCAACGCGATTACCATGGCGACGTCAGCGGCAGTGTGCTGTTTTATCCGGCGGGGGTGGTCTTTGGGCAAAAACTCGGCAGCACCGCGGCGCTGGTTCAGGTGCCGGGCTCGGCGGGGATCGGATTTTATAATCAGTTCGGTTCAACCACCAGCGCGGATGGCGACCTGCTGGTGAGTTACCTTACGCCGTGGCGAGTGAACCGCATTACGGTGGACAGCTTAAGCCTGCCAGAAGGCGTGGATATGGATGTCAGCGAACGGGAAACCGTCCCGACGGACGGCGCCATTGTGAATATACGGTTTATGCGATCGGAAACAAAAAAGGTTACGCCGGACTCGCTTACCGCCTCGCCGGGGGCTGGCGGTTGATACCTCATTTAAGATTATTCGTTTCTAATAGCCCGTATGTGAAGACAACGATCCGGGTGTGGGAATGGCGTGGTTTGACAATTGGCTGAATCATTTTGCGCTCTATCCGGCGCAGCTATTCGTACTGCTATTTGTGATAGCGTTGAGTAAATCGACAGTGCTTCTCTCCTCCGTGCTCCCGCCCGCGTCGGTGATGCTGCTGACGGGCATAACCGTCAGCCAGTCGAGCCTGCATCCCGGGCTGACGTGGTTTGCGGTGGTGATGGGGGGAACGACGGGGTCAGTGCTGAACTACCATATCGGCCAGTTGATGGGACATACGCGGCTGGTGACGCGCCTGACGACAAAACATGCCGATAAATTTTTGCGGGTACAACATCAGTTGCAAAAAAACGGCGTGCTGGTGTTATTCACGGCGCGTTTTCTGGCGGTGCTGCGCTACATCGTGCCGCTGGCGGCGGGAATGCTCAGGCTCCATGCCCTGAAAGTGTATGCCGTCAGCCTGGCTTCCGCCAGCGCGTGGGCGGCACTCTATGTCGGCATTGTCACCGGCATCAGCGCCTTTTGAGATGCAGGTTTCGCTCTACGCCAGGATGTGCGAATACAGAGTGGGAGGAGCCCGGCGGCCAGCTCACCACTAAAGGGGCGTGCTTGAAGTGTAGATGGGGCATTATATGCGCGAGTGGGCCCGGCAGGGGATGGTGAAAAAGAGCCTGGTGCATCCGGGCCGCTGAAGGTGGGTAACTCGCTGGTGGATGCGTTTACTTTGTAATATTACCAGGGTTTTCCTGCCGATCGGGACGCGTGGGGTGAAATCAAAACCGATCGGCAATGGCGCCTGTAGCCTGGATAGCCAGGGTGGCAATTAACCCACCCTGGCCGGTTCCTCACTCCCCAGCGGGGGAAGGGAGGTTAGACGTTCTTCCGTTCGATGGTTTGTTCGCCCCAGAACAGCGAGTCCTTATCCGTTTTTTCGAAAGCGCGTACCAGCACTTCATCACTGCCTTCTTCCCAGATTTTCTCCGCCAGCTTCTCGTCATATTTCGCGACTTCAAAGATAGCCTCGGCAATTTCCGGAGAGGTGTTGCGTAAACGTGCCCATTCGCCCACGTGGTGAGCTTTAGATTCTTGAGTTGGCATGCTTGTCCTCCTGTAGGGGTTTAGCCGTTCAGTTTTTTAGCCAGAGTGGCGACATGTTCACCCTGGAAGCGGGCAATAGCCAGCTCTTCATTGCTGGGCTGGCGCGAACCATCGCCACCGGCAATGGTAGTTGCACCGTAAGGCGTCCCGCCGCGCACCTGGGAGATATCAAACAGTTCCTGTGCGCCGTAGCCAATCGGCACAATCACCATCCCATGATGAGCAAGGGTAGTCCAGGTTGAGGTAATCGTCTGCTCCTGACCGCCGCCGGTTCCGGTGGAGCTGAATACGCTGGCGAGCTTGCCGTACAATGCGCCTGAAGCCCAGAGGCCCCCGGTCTGGTCGAGGAAGGTACGCATTTGCCCCGACATATTGCCGAAGCGGGTGGGGGTTCCGAAGATGATCGCATCGTAGTCTGCCAGTTCCTGCGGGGTGGCCTGCGGGGCATTCTGCGTTTTTCCGCCCGCCTTCAGGAACGCTTCGGCATTCATGGTTTCCGGCACGCGCTTCACCACAACCTCAACGCCATCGACTCGGTTAGCCCCTTCAGCCACTGCGTGAGCCATGGTTTCAACGTGTCCATACATGGAATAATAGAGCACCAGAACTTTTGCCATTTTGCATCACTCCTCGTTTATGTTTTCTTTCAGCGCCTCGCTGCCTCTCTTTTAAAGATAAGACGTGATAGCCAGACTGCAAATTTTAAGGCCATTTCTTTGATTTATAACAAAATGTTAACGTTAATCAGGCTGTAGCAATATGAAACATTTTTACGTTGCTTGTTTTCTGGAATGATAAGAAAGACTTATTGATAATTCAGCGCGGCGGCCGTTTATATCACGCCGAACATGTTGCAGGATATTACCTTATGCTTGCCGGAATCCCTTATTACACTAAGCTTAGTTTCACGCGGCGCAGTTAAAGATCCGTTATTAACGTCGCGAGGTGAAAGAATTCTCTTTTACTGAATGCAGTATGATGTCTAATGTTTCACACTCTGGAGGTTAGAGATGGCAAACCATCGTGGTGGTTCCGGTAATTTCGCTGAAGACCGTGACAGAGCATCAGAAGCAGGCCGTAAAGGTGGCCAGTCAAGCGGGGGGAACTTCAAAAACGATCCTCAACGTGCATCAGAAGCTGGCAAAAAAGGGGGGAAAAACAGCCACGGCAGCAGCAAGTAACACGCCGGGTTGAAACCCTGCCGCCGGGACTCCCGGCGGTATTTTTGTTTCTGCAACACTGAAGTAACCTCTCACGTCAGGCAACGCACGCTCACGGTTGTTTTTTAATGCACAAAGCACCCGTTCCTCCTGCGATGGGTACGGATAAATGCCGTACGTAACAGGGTGGCGTATGCCGACACGAAAAAACGTATCGACCTTCGCTTAAACGTTCAAGACAAAACGATAATTGAAGTTTTTCCAGAGCACGCTGGAAAACGTACCGCGGATGATTATCGAAGGGATCCGCGAGCGTTAATTCTCCGACGGGAGGGGGCAGCTTAAATCGCCCTCTTCACACTGCATGAGCGTAGCAAGGAAGGCTTCGCGCTCCACAGTTTTCTCCGCAAGGCACTGATTGACGATCATCGGCTGAACGCTGCCGCTCTCGGTCCCTGAGCCTATAAAGGCACAATCAGCATCACGCAGGGCGATCCACGCCTGCTGCGCTTTTTTTAGCAGAACGCGCTGCGGCGCAGGCGCACGCTTGACAGCGGCCTGGTAGGTCTGATTGAGTTTTTCATCCGCAGTCTGGACCTGCTGCGCGCTGCAGGTGTTTAGCTCGGCCTGGGTGGTGGCGTCGGCGCAGGTTCCGGCCAGCGCGTTGGCGCTGAAAAGCAGTGCTGCGCCGGCGATAAGATAGTATTTCATACATTCCCCATAAAAAAAGCTCCGTCTCCGGAGCCTTATTAGCACAGCCTCAGCCTATTGTCATCAGGCTGGCGTTGCCGCCCGCCGCCGCCGTGTTGACGCTGAGCGAGCGCTCAACGTACAGCCGCTCCAGCAGCAGGTTAGTTTCGCCGCGGGCGAAGCCCTGCACCGAGACAATGGCCCCGCTGCGTGCCGCCACCTGCTCACACAGTTCGCGCAGTTGGTCAGAATCACCGTGATAAATCACCGCATCGAACGGCTGAGACAGCAGGTCATCCGGCTGCGCAAAATGAATACGGGCAGAGACAGCATTCGGCAACTGTTGCGCCAGGTCACGGTGCAGGGCATCTTCCGGCCAGAGTACTTCACAACCCGTTGCGGCTGCGGCCGCCAGCTGAACCAGTGCGTCCTGTTCGTTATCTGCAACACACAGCACGCGTTCGCGCGGCATCAGCGTCCAGGTGTTGCGCTCACCGGTTGGCCCCGGCAGCAGACGTTGAGTACCGGCCTGGGCCAGTTCGCCATACTGTTGAGCGAGGGCGCGCAGTGCCGGGCGTTTTTCCGCCCAGGTGATGAGCGCCTCAAGCGGCTGCGTCAGTAGCGTTTTCAACCGTGCATCAACCGCATACTCCGTATCCTGCCGCTCCAGCGTGACGTTCAGCGCATTTTCCGGACGGTTAGCCAGCAGACGGTACAGATAGAGCGGGCCACCCGCCTTCGGACCCGTACCGGAGAGACATTCACCGCCAAACGGCTGCACGCCCACCACGGCGCCGACCATATTGCGGTTCACGTACAGGTTGCCCACTTTGGCGCTGCCGATGACCTGGGCGATGGTCTCGTCGATGCGGGTGTGCACGCCGAGCGTCAGGCCATAGCCGGAGGCGTTGATCTGCTCGATCAGTTCATGCAAGTTGTTACGGTTGTAGCGCACCACGTGCAGGATCGGACCGAAGACCTCTTTTTTCAGCTCGTCGAAGCGTGCCAGCTCAATCAGCGTTGGCGGTACGAAGGTACCGCTCTGCCATTCGCGGGTATCTTCGCTGTTATCACGCACCGCCTGGAACACCGGGCGACCTTTGGCGCGCAGGGTCTGAATGTGGTTTTCAATGTTCGCTTTAGCTTCTGCATCAATCACTGGCCCGATATCGGTGGTGAGACGGCCCGGGTTACCCATACGGCACTCGGCCATAGCGCCGCGCAGCATCTTCAGCGTGTGGTCAGCCACGTCGTCCTGCAGACACAGCACGCGTAGGGCGGAGCAACGCTGTCCGGCACTGTCGAACGCCGAGGCCAGTACGTCGATCACCACCTGCTCGGTGAGCGCCGAGGAGTCGACAATCATGGCATTCATGCCGCCGGTTTCAGCCACCAGCGGAGTGGGACGGCCCTGGGCATCCAGGCGCGATGCGAGGTTACGTTGCAGCAGCATCGCCACGTCGGTGGAGCCGGTAAACATCACGCCGCGCACGCGTTCATCAGACGTCAGTCTGGCGCCGACAGTTTCCCCCCGGCCTGGCAACAGCTGGACAACGCCTGCAGGCACGCCGGCTTCCAGCAGGATGTTAATCCCCTGGGCGGCAATCAGCGGCGTCTGTTCTGCCGGTTTTGCCAGCACGCTGTTGCCTGCGGCAAGCGCGGCGGCAATCTGGCCACTAAAGATCGCCAGGGGGAAGTTCCACGGGCTGATGCAGACCACAGGGCCGAGCGGACGGTGAGTTTCGTTGTCGAAATCATCGCGCACCTGCCCGGCGTAATAGCGCAGGAAGTCGACCGCTTCGCGCACTTCCGCGATGGCGTTGCTGAAGGTTTTACCGGCTTCGCGCACCAGGATGCCGATAAGCTGCTGCATCTGATCTTCCATCAGTACCGCAGCCCGCTCGAGAATGGCGGCACGCTCCTGAGGCGGGGTGGCGAACCAGATTGGCGCATTGTTCACCGCGTTATCCAGGGCCAGTTCCACTTCCGCGTCGGTGGCTTCACG
Organism: unidentified bacterial endosymbiont; assembly: GCF_918797525.1. Taxonomy (NCBI): domain Bacteria; species unidentified bacterial endosymbiont. The sequence continues at coordinate 1,946,421 of NZ_OU963893.1, forward strand.
CACGTAGCCCACAATATCTTTTGGCTCTGCCGGGTTGAGGACCGGCTGCATTTCACCTTCAGCCACCGCGTGTTCGAGGATCGGTTTAGCCTGCCATTTCTGTAACGCGCTGTTCAGCAGAGCAGAGGAGAGGGAGGCCAGGCGGTGCTCGTTAGCCAGATCCAGACCGGCGGAGTTGATACGCCCTTTGCCATACAGCTCGCGCGGCAGGGCAATCTTCGGATGCGGCAGGCCCAGTTGACCTTCCTGCGCCGCCATTTTCTCAACGGCCTGCACCGGGTCGGCGACCAGTTCGTCAAGCGGCAGGGTGGTATCCGCGATACGGTTAACAAAGGAGGTATTGGCCCCGTTTTCCAGCAGACGACGCACCAGGTACGCCAGCAGCGTTTCGTGCGTCCCGACCGGGGCATAAATACGACACGGACGGTTCAGCTTACCGTCCGCCACTTTACCGGTGACCTGCTCGTACAAGGGTTCACCCATCCCGTGCAGGCACTGGAATTCGTACTGACCTGGATAGTAGTTCTGCCCGGCGAGGCTGTAAATCGCCGCCAGGGTATGGGCGTTGTGGGTGGCGAACTGGGGATAAATCAGGTTTGGTACGCCGAGCAGTTTCTTTGCACAGGCAAGATACGAGACGTCGGTGTAAACCTTGCGGGTATAAACCGGATACCCTTCCAGGCCGTCCATCTGCGCGCGTTTGATTTCGCTGTCCCAGTAAGCGCCTTTCACCAGACGGATCATCAGACGGCGGCGGCTACGGCTTGCGAGGTCAATCAGATAATCAATCACGAACGGACAGCGTTTCTGGTAGGCCTGAATCACAAAGCCAATTCCGTTCCAGCCTGCCAGCTCCGGCTCAAAGCACAGTTTTTCCAGCAGGTCGAGGGAGATCTCCAGTCGGTCTGCCTCTTCGGCATCGATGTTGATGCCAATGTCATACTGGCGGGCCAGCAGGGTCAGAGATTTCAGGCGTGGATACAGCTCGTCCATCACGCGGTCATACTGCGCGCGGCTGTAGCGCGGGTGCAGGGCGGACAACTTAATTGAGATGCCCGGGCCTTCATAAATCCCGCGGCCGTTCGAGGCTTTACCGATGGCGTGGATCGCCTGTTGATAAGAGACCATATAGGCCTGCGCGTCGGCGGCGGTGAGGGCCGCTTCGCCCAGCATGTCGTAAGAGTAGCGGAAACCTTTATCTTCCAGCTTGCGGGCGTTGGCCAGCGCTTCGGCAATGGTTTCACCGGTGACGAACTGTTCGCCCATCAGGCGCATCGCCATGTCCACGCCTTTGCGGATCAGCGGCTCGCCGCTTTTACCGATAATGCGGTTCAGCGAGCGGGAAAGGTTGGCTTCGTTGTGGGTTGAAACCAGTCTGCCGGTAAACAGCAGCCCCCATGTGGCGGCGTTGACGAACAGCGATGGGCTGCGGCCAATGTGCGACTGCCAGTTGCCGTTGCTGATTTTATCGCGGATCAGCGCGTCGCGGGTGGCTTTGTCCGGAATACGCAGCAGGGCTTCCGCCAGACACATCAGGGCCACGCCTTCCTGAGAAGAGAGAGAGAACTCCTGCAGCAGACCCTGTACCATCCCGGCGCGTCCGGAGGCGTTTTTCTGTTTACGCAGTTTTTCCGCCAGTTGATACGCCAGGCTATGCGCCTGCACGGCAATGGCTTGCGGCAGACGCGCCTGCTCAAGCAGCATCGGCACCGCATCCGTTTCACTGCGGCGGTATGCGCCGGTAATAGCGGCACGGCTGACGGACTGCGGCAGGATCTGCTCGGCGAACTCGAGGAATGGCTGAGGGGTCTCTTCCACCGCGCTGGCTGTGTCGTCGCTCTCATTGGCTGCGCCGGAGAGCAGGGCAGGCAGCTCTGGCAGACCCTCCTCGCTCTCCAGCCTCTCCAGATAGTTAAAAATCGCCTGCTTGATTAACCAGTGTGGTGTGCGGTCAATGCGGGTCGCGGCAGTCTTAATTCTTTCGCGTGTGGCGTCATCCAGCTTAACCCCCATGGTGGTCATCCCCATGCCTTAACTCCTGTTGTTCTTTAATGGTATTCGGTCGTTAGCGTGAAATATCCACCATGTTGCAACTTTGTGCAACCTTGTTAATTGTGACCTGCCTTGCAGGCTGATAAATGAATGGATTGTTAAAGGTTGGTTGGCTGGAAAAATTGCCCCGCCTCTGCATCTGTAGCCTTTTTTTATGCAAAGCTTAACACTTTTAAAAGGTGCAACCCGCAAAAGCGTGAGCGAGTGCAACCTATAGGAAATACATATAAAAGCAGGGATGAATTTGATGTAAATGCAGTGTTAAATCGTTTGTCACGGGAAGGCGTATACGCCAGGATAGCGCGCCCAACGCAAACACTTACATACATCACTACGTTCCGGTGATCATATAACAAGGCAACCCGGACGGTTGTCGCTCGACACTTTTGGAGAATTTAAATGGCAATTAGCACACCGATGCTGGTGACATTTCTCGTCTATATTTTTGGCATGATCCTGATAGGCTTTTTGGCATGGCGCTCAACGAAAAACTTTGACGACTATATTCTTGGCGGCCGAAGCTTAGGCCCAATGGTCACCGCACTCTCTGCGGGCGCATCCGATATGAGCGGGTGGTTACTGATGGGTCTGCCGGGCGCGATTTTTATCTCCGGTATTTCCGAAAGCTGGATAGCCATTGGCCTGACCGTTGGCGCGTGGATCAACTGGAAGCTGGTGGCAGGCCGTCTGCGCGTGCATACCGAAGCCAATAACAACGCCCTGACGCTGCCGGATTATTTCACCGGACGCTTTGAAGATAACAGCCGCATTCTGCGCATTATCTCTGCGGTGGTGATTTTACTGTTCTTCACCATCTATTGTGCTTCCGGCATTGTGGCCGGTGCGCGGCTGTTCGAAAGCACCTTCGGCATGAGCTACGAAACAGCGCTGTGGGCCGGGGCTGCGGCAACCATCCTCTATACCTTTGTGGGCGGTTTCCTGGCGGTTAGCTGGACCGACACCGTACAGGCGAGCCTGATGATTTTCGCCCTGATCCTGACCCCGGTGATTGTGATTTTCACCGTCGGCGGCTTTGCCGATTCGCTGGAAGTGATTAAGCAAAAGAGCATCGAAAACGTGGATATGCTCAAAGGGCTGAATTTTGTTGCTATCGTGTCGCTGATGGGCTGGGGGCTGGGCTACTTTGGTCAGCCGCATATTCTGGCGCGGTTTATGGCGGCGGATTCCCACCATACCATCGTGCATGCGCGGCGTATCAGTATGACGTGGATGATCCTCTGTCTGGCAGGGGCGTGTGCGGTGGGCTTCTTCGGTATCGCGTATTTTAACAATAACCCTGCCCAGGCGGGCGCGGTGAACCAGAACGCCGAGCGGGTGTTCATTGAGCTGGCGCAGATCCTGTTCAACCCGTGGATTGCCGGTATCCTGTTGTCTGCTATTCTGGCAGCGGTGATGTCCACCCTGAGCTGCCAACTGCTGGTGTGTTCCAGTGCGATCACCGAAGATTTGTATAAAGCCTTCCTGCGTAAAGGGGCGAGCCAGCACGAGCTGGTATGGGTCGGGCGTTTTATGGTGCTGCTGGTGGCGTTAGTCTCCATTGCGCTGGCCGCCAACCCGGAGAACCGCGTGTTGGGCCTGGTGAGCTATGCATGGGCTGGCTTTGGCGCCGCGTTTGGCCCGGTGGTGCTCTTCTCCGTGCTGTGGTCGCGTATGACCCGTAACGGCGCGCTGGCGGGGATGATTATCGGTGCCATCACCGTTATCATCTGGAAGCAGTACGCGTGGCTGGGTCTGTACGAAATCATTCCAGGCTTTATCTTCGCTAGCGTTGGAATTGTGGTGTTCAGCCTGCTGGGTAAAGCCCCGTCACCCTCGATGCAGCAACGCTTTGCTGAAGCGGATGCGCATTATCATTCTGCTCCGCCGTCTAAACTGCAGGCGCAATAAACACCCCTCCCTTCAGTTTTCAATACTCACGGGGGGATCGCCCGCCGTGAGTATTATCGCTAACCGCTACAACGATAATCCACGTCACTATTACCCCGCGATACGTTTACATCTCGTCATTAAAACATCCCACATTTCGCTTGTTTTTCTTTTTTCCGTAATGATAATCACTATCACAATAATTTACCTTTCTTTGCATCAATTGACCGTGACTAACATTTGAGGTATCGGCATGTTTGTTCCATTTCTCATTATGTTGCGTGAAGGGCTTGAAGCAGCGCTTATTGTCAGCCTTATCGCCAGTTATCTGAAGCGAACCCAGCGCGGGCGCTGGATTGGCGTGATGTGGATTGGGGTATTCCTCGCTGCGGCCCTGTGCCTGGGGCTGGGTATTCTGATCAATGAAACTACCGGCGAATTCCCCCAGAAGGAGCAGGAACTGTTTGAAGGTATCGTGGCCGTTATCGCGGTAATTATCCTGACCTGGATGGTGTTCTGGATGCGTAACCTGTCCCGCAACGTGAAGGTGCAGCTTGAGCAGGCGGTGGATAGCGCCCTGAAGAAGGGCAATAACCATGGTTGGGCGCTTATTCTGATGGTCTTTTTCGCCGTCGCGCGCGAAGGGCTGGAATCGGTTTTTTTCCTGCTGGCGGCGTTCCAGCAGGATGTGGGGATCTGGCCACCCATCGGCGCGATGCTGGGGCTGGCCACGGCCGTGGTGCTGGGCTTTCTGCTTTACTGGGGCGGTATTCGTCTTAATCTCGGGGCGTTCTTTAAATGGACCAGCCTTTTCATTTTACTGGTGGCGGCAGGGCTGGCGGCGGGAGCGATACGCGCCTTCCACGAAGCGGGCCTGTGGGATCACTTTCAGAACGTGGCGTTCGATCTTAGCAACGTGCTTTCGACCCACTCGCTGGCAGGTACCTTGCTGGAAGGCATTTTCGGCTACCAGGAAACCCCGAGCGTCAGCGAAGTGGCGATCTATTTTATGTATCTGGTTCCGGCGCTGGTGCTGTTCGCTATGCCGCCGCGTACCGGTTCTCAGACGTCGCGCGTGGCGCGGTAATAGGCTATTTAGTTACAACATAATTTTAACGGGAAGGCTTATGGCAATTCAGTTCCGTCGTAGTGCACTGTGCGCAGGCATTGCCGCGCTGTTCGCTTCTGCATATGCCGCGCAGGCTGCGGATATTCCACAGGTTAACGTGACCGTAAATGATAAACAGTGTGAGCCGATGACCCTCACGGTCAACAGCGGTAAAACCCAGTTTATTATTCAGAACCACAGCCAGAAAGCCCTGGAATGGGAGATCCTGAAAGGTGTGATGGTGGTGGAAGAACGTGAAAATATCGCCCCTGGCTTTAGCCAGAAAATGACCGTCAACCTGCAACCGGGCGACTATGACATGTCCTGTGGGCTGCTGACTAACCCGAAAGGTAAGCTGATCGTCAAAGGTGGAGCGACGCCAGACGCCGGTACCGCATTACTGAGCCTGGGTGACGCCATCACCGCCTATCAAGACTATGTCATCCAGGAGACGGCCGAGCTGGTCGCCGGAACTCAAGCCTTTACCGCTGCGGTGAAAGCCGACGATATCGCAAAAGCGAAATCTCTGTATGCGCCGACCCGCCAGCACTACGAGCGTATCGAGCCGATTGCCGAACTGTTCTCAGACCTTGATGGCAGCATCGATGCCCGGGAAGATGATTACGAGCAAAAAGCCGCCGACCCGAAATTCACCGGTTTCCACCGTCTGGAAAAAGCGCTGTTTGGCGATAACACCACCAAAGGAATGGATAAATATGCTGAGCAACTGAATTCTGACGTGCTGGAGCTGCAAAAACGCATTAGCGAGCTGGCCTTCCCGCCGTCAAAAGTGGTGGGCGGTGCGGCGGGGCTGATTGAAGAAGTTGCCGCCAGCAAAATTAGCGGTGAAGAAGACCGTTACAGCCATACCGACCTGTGGGACTTCCAGGCCAACGTCGACGGCGCGCAGAAAATTGTTGATTTGCTGCGTCCTCAGCTGCAAAAAGAGGATAGCGAGCTGCTGGTCAAAGTGGATGCCAACTTCAAAAAAGTTGACGCTATTCTGGCAAAATACCGCACCAAAGAGGGTTTCGAAACCTACGATAAACTGACCGATGGCGATCGTAATGCGCTCAAAGGCCCTATTACGACGCTGGCAGAAGATCTGGCGAAGCTGCGTGGCGTTCTGGGTCTGGACTGAGCACGATGAACAAGCATGATGATGACCACGTTGCTGAACCTTCACGACGTCGATTATTAAAAGGGGTAGGGGCACTGGCCCTCGCCAGTGGGTGTCCGGTGGCGCATGCGGCAAAACCGCAAAGTGCACCAGGCACGCTGTCGCCGGGTGCTCGCATGCAGACGCAGCCGTTTTATGCTGAGCACCAGTCGGGCATTCTGACGCCGCAGCAGGCCTCCATGATGCTGGTGGCCTTTGATTCGCTGGCAAGTGATAAAGCCAGTCTGGAACGTCTGTTCCGCTTGTTAACCACGCGCATTGCCTTTCTTACCGCGGGCGGTCCGGCGCCGGACACGCCCAATACGCGTCTGCCGCCGATGGACTCCGGTATTCTTGGGGCGTTTATTGCGCCAGATAACCTGACCATCACCGTTTCACTGGGGGCGTCGCTGTTTGATGGGCGTTACGGGCTGGCAAAACAGAAGCCAAAAGCACTGCAAAAAATGACGCGCTTTCCGAATGATTCTCTCGATGCAAGCCTGTGCCATGGTGACGTGCTGCTGCAAATTTGTGCTAACATCCAGGATACGGTGATCCACGCTCTGCGCGATATTATTAAGCACACGCCGGATCTGCTGAGCGTGCGCTGGAAGCGGGAAGGGTTTATCTCCGATCACGCTGCCCGCAGTCAGGGTAAAGAGACGCCGGTTAATCTGCTGGGCTTTAAGGATGGTACGGCTAATCCCGATAGCAGCGATAGAGCGTTAATGAACGACGTGGTGTGGGTGAGCGCAAACCAGGGCGAGCCAGCGTGGGCGGTTGGAGGCAGCTACCAGGCGGTGCGGATCGTTCAGTTCCACGTTGAGTTCTGGGATCGTACACCGCTTAAAGAGCAGCAGACGATCTTTGGGCGCGACAAGCTGAGTGGCGCACCGCTTGGCATGACGCACGAGCGAGATGTTCCGGACTACGCCCGCGATCCGAATGGCGAGGTTATTGCTCTGGACAGCCATATTCGCCTCGCCAACCCGCGTACCAAAGAGACACAGTCGAGCCTGATGATGCGCCGCGGCTACAGTTATTCTCTGGGCGTGACCCACTCGGGTCAACTGGATATGGGATTGCTGTTTGTCTGCTATCAGCACGATCTGGAGAAGGGCTTCCTGACCGTACAAAAGCGGTTAAACGGAGAGGCGCTGGAGGAGTATATTAAACCCATCGGCGGCGGTTATTTCTTTGCGCCGCCTGGTCCGCGCGATCAAGGCGCATATCTTGCTCAGGGTCTGCTGGAGGCGTGAACATTGCCCCTGCGACAGTTCGCGGGGACATTATTTTTTTATATGACTCTTTTCTTATAATATATCTGTAATATTACTGTATTAGACTGAATCCACTGCAGGTGAAGTCTTAAAAGTTGCGTATGGGTAAAATAAATGTTGCATTTATGATAATCCCTGATGTACTTAAGATAAGACAGCGGTAGTACCCGGCAGTGATGTTAATCACAATGGAGATCGCGAATGGTTGCGTCCTGTAGTGGACAAGGTAAACAAAACAACCGCAACACCCGGCGCGGAGGCTCTGACTCCGGCAGCGATTTCTTCACCACTCACGTATCCTCCTCCTCTTCAGAACCTCTTTCTACCGACGTGCAAAATGGTGCGCGTAGCCGTTCTGTTGCGTCAAGACCAATAGCAAGTAATGGCTTAAAAGGAAGCCAACCCTCTGATGTTCGTGCGCATAATCGTGCCGATGCTGGCACGTGTGATGAATACCAACAACTCAAGGTGCTATCCATGGGAAGACAAAAAGCAGTGATCAAAGCTCGTCGCGAAGCAAAACGTGTGCTGAGACGGGATTCGCGTAGCCACAAGCAACGTGAAGAAGAATCGGTCACCTCGCTTGTGCAGATGAGTGGCGTAGAAGCAATTGGCATGGCGCGGGACTGCCGTGACACTTCTCCAGTTGCCGCGCGCAATGAAGCTCAGGCGCACTACCTGAATGCTATCGAGAGTAAACAGCTTATCTTTGCGACCGGTGAAGCCGGATGCGGGAAAACGTGGATCAGCGCAGCCAAAGCTGCGGAGGCGCTGATCCATAAGGACGTGGAGAGAATTATCGTTACCCGTCCGGTACTGCAAGCTGATGAAGATCTCGGCTTCTTGCCCGGAGACATTTCAGAGAAATTTGCTCCCTACTTCAGGCCTGTTTATGACGTGCTGGTCAAGCGCCTGGGGGCATCTTTCATGCAGTACTGCCTGCGACCAGAGATTGGTAAGGTGGAAATCGCGCCGTTCGCCTATATGCGCGGACGTACATTTGAAAATGCGGTCGTCATTCTTGACGAGGCTCAAAATGTGACCGCTGCGCAAATGAAGATGTTTTTAACGCGCCTCGGGGAAAATGTGACGGTTATCGTTAATGGCGATATTACCCAGTGTGACCTGCCATCCGGCGTAAAATCCGGCTTGAGCGACGCGATGTCACGTTTTGAAGAAGATGAGATGATTGGCGTGGTTCGCTTCACTAAAGATGACTGCGTGCGCTCAGCGCTGTGCCAGCGCGCGCTGCAAGCGTACTACTGAGTTTGCTGTTGTATTCAAGGCCCGGGAAGCCGGGCTTTGTTTTAGAGGCTTACGCTTCCCTCGCCCCGATCGTATTGCTGACAAGTAACAGGCGAAAAAAAAGCCCGCATTTTCATGCGAGCTCTTTCTTAAATGTGGCGGTGAGAGAGGGGTTCGAACCCTCGATACGTTGCCGTATACACACTTTCCAGGCGTGCTCCTTCAGCCACTCGGACACCTCACCGTGTTGTTTCGCTGCCTGACCGCTTGGGGGCAACGGGGCGCTACTATAGGGAGTTGCGCTAAAACGGTCAAGCAGATTTTATGCGTAAATGCTTGTTCGGTTATGCAGTAATCAGCTCTACCTGGTGCTCAACCAAAAAAAAGCCCGCATTTTCATGCGAGCTCTTTCTTAAATGTGGCGGTGAGAGAGGGGTTCGAACCCTCGATACGTTGCCGTATACACACTTTCCAGGCGTGCTCCTTCAGCCACTCGGACACCTCACCGTATTGTCATCCCGTTGTTGCCGGAACGGGCGCTAATGTAAGGAAAAGCCGAACAGCCGTCAACCCACTTTTTCAGTAAACTGGCGCGTTTAGACAAACTTCAGACAACCTGATTCCTTAATGTGCTGAAAGCGGCTTTTTTATCAGCAACACGGTAGACAAAAAAATTTGTTATGCTGATTTTCCAGTTGAAAAATGAAAACAAAATAGCGCAATAAAAGGCAGGAATGAGTATGGATATTATCTTCTATCACCCCACGTTTGATGCGGCTTACTGGATTAAGGCGCTTTCCGCAGCGTTGCCGGGCGCGCGCGTGCGTGAATGGAAAGGCGGTGATAATGAACATGCAGACTATGCGCTGGTCTGGCATCCGCCGGTTGAGATGCTTCAGGGCCGTAAACTGAAGGCCGTTTTTGCCCTCGGGGCCGGAGTGGATTCCATTCTGAGCAAACTGAAAGCACACCCGGAAATGCTGCCTGAAGATATTCCCCTGTTTCGTCTTGAAGATACCGGCATGGGCCAGCAAATGCAGGAGTATGCCGTCAGTCAGGTACTGCACTGGTTCCGCCGCTTTGACGATTATCAGGCTTTTAAACAACAGTCGCACTGGGAGCCGCTGGCGGATTATCAGCGTGAAGATTTCACCGTCGGTATTCTGGGCGCGGGTGTGCTGGGGTCGAAGGTTACAGAAGCCCTTGCCCCGTGGGGATTTCCACTGCGTTGCTGGAGCCGTAGCCGCAAGGATTATCCGGGCGTACAGAGTTTTGCCGGAACTGATGAACTCCCGGCGTTCCTGAAAGAGACCCGTGTGCTCATCAACCTGCTGCCTAACACGGCAAAGACGGTCGGGATAATTAATGCAGATCTGCTGAATCAACTGGCCGATGGGAGTTATCTTATGAACCTGGCGCGCGGCATTCATCTGGTTGAAAGCGACCTGCTGGCTGCCCTGAACAGCGGCAAACTTAAAGGGGCGATGCTGGATGTATTCAGCCGCGAGCCGCTGCCGACAGACAGCCCGCTTTGGGCCCATCCTCGTGTGGCAATGACGCCGCACGTGGCGGCGGTGACTCGTCCCGCAGAAGCGGTGGCCTATATTACCCATACAATCAGCGAGATGGAGCTGGGCCACGCGGTGACGGGACAGGTCGACAGGCAGCGCGGTTACTAAGTGACACCCGGCGTTAGCCGGGTGTATGCTAATATTTACTGCCGATAACGGTTATCCTTTGGAAAAACTCTACCGCAGTGGCCAGTTTTTGTTGACCACTACAGTATGGCGCCGATTGATGAATTTGCCGATCTTTACTTGTGTGATGGAATAAAAAATGAATGAATTTTCAATCATCTGCCGTGTGCTGGGTACGCTCTATTATCGCCAGCCGCAGGATCCGTTGCTGGTTCCGCTGTTCACCTTAATTCGTGAAGGGAAACTGGCGCAGAACTGGCCGCTGGAACAGGATGATTTGCTTGAGCGTCTGCAAAAAAGCTGCGATATGCAGCAGATTTCTACGGATTACAATGCACTGTTCGTCGGCGAGGAGTGTCGCGTCTCGCCATACCGCTCGGCCTGGCAGGAAGGGGCAACGGAAGCGGAAGTGCGTACGTTTTTGTCTGAGCGCGGTATGCCGCTCACCGATACGCCAGCCGATCACCTCGGTACGCTGCTGCTGGCCGCCTCGTGGATTGAAGACAATGCAGGGGAGGGGGAAAATGAAGCCATCGAAACGCTTTTTGAAGAGTACCTGCTGCCATGGTGCGCTACTTTCCTCGGTAAAGTTGAGGCGCATGCGACGTCACCCTTCTGGAGAACGCTGGCTCCCTTGACCCGTGATGCGATCGCCGCCATGTGGGATGAATTAGAAGAAGAGAATAAAGAGTGATTAGCATCACATAAATTCTGCAACGATGAGCTATAACTTGCATATAACATGCTCACGATCGCATTTTTATGGCGCACTTCTGCTAAGATGCGCGCCATGAACATATTAGTTTGTATTGCGCTTACAACAGGCATTCTCTCCGGGCTTTGGGGATGGGTGGCGGTATCTCTGGGTTTGCTTAGCTGGGCTGGCTTTCTTGGTTGTACGGCTTATTTCGCCTGCCCACAGGGCGGAATTAAAGGGGGGGTTATCTCTGGCTGCACGCTGATGAGCGGCGTTATCTGGGCGCTGATCATTATGAAGGGTAGCGCTCTTGCCCCGCATCTGGAGATCCTCGGCTATGCGATGACGGGCGTGGTGGCATTTTTAATGTGCATTCAGGCAAAGCATATCCTGCTGTCGTTCGTACCCGGAACATTTATGGGCGCATGCGCGACCTTCGCAGGAGAGGGGGACTGGAAGCTGGTCGTCCCTCCCTGGCGCTGGGGTTAGTGTTTGGCTTTGCCATGAAGAACAGCGGCCTGTGGCTGGCGGCGCGGCGGGAAAAGATGCAAAACATCACTGCGGTGAGTGAATAAAAAGGCGAGGGAACGATCTCGCCTTTTTTATGCGCTTCCACTCAGGTATCAGGAGGCACCGACATTTCGCAGTATTTTATAAGGATCGGATCCGGGCTTTGGCCTCCCTGAGCGTTTCAGGGGATTAACGCCCGGGGTTATCGTTTGCCGATGACATAGCTTGCGAGCTTTTGCGCGAAATAACGCTCACCGCTGAAAATATCCTGTAGGCCCTCCACCCGCTGATGTTCTTCTCCAGTGACATAATATCGCAGCAATGGTCTGGCCCGGGTGAAGCCTTTTGATCATTCCTAAAATCAATGAGTTGAACGGGGTGGCGACAATCGTACATTGTTACTATGATGTTAATAGGTGCTGAGCAAAATACGCGTTCTGTAGCCTGATGTGGCGTTTGCCGTAATGGAGCCTTTACCCCTCAAGGACGATTTTCATTGAGGAGTACTTATGGTGACCAAATTTTTTACTCAGCTCGTTACAGGCCTTGGCCTGATTCTCTCTGCTTCTGTGACGCCAGCCTTTTCAGCGACGGTTGCTGACGGTGGCGTGATCCATTTTCGTGGCGCCATTGTCGCCGATCCCTGTGAGATAACACCGCAACAGCGACAGCTTGCGATGTCATGTCCTGAAAATAACCGGATGCAAACCCGGATGGTCAGCTATGAGGACGCCCTTAACGGTAAGATAAGCAACGCCAGCCTTGCCACTATGAATATGTCATGGCTCAACCCTGAAAAAACGCTCGCGATTGTAAAAATTGAGTATCGCTAAGCGTCTCTCTTGCGCCGATCGGCGCAAGAGGTTTTGCCGCGATAGTTTTTTCTCAGGACCTCCTCTGCGATACACTGGAGTAAAAGGCGGGTAGCAGAGGGTATTTATGAGACCGCAAATTGAGGTTATTCACGGCGATATCACGACGCAGCACGTCGACGTGATCGTCAATGCAGCAAATTCATCGCTCATGGGCGGCGGGGGCGTGGATGGGGCTATCCATCGCGCTGCAGGGCCGCAGTTGTTAGAGGCCTGCAAAGCGGTGCGCCAGCAACAGGGGGAATGCCCGCCCGGGCATGCCGTTATCACCCTCGCGGGCGAACTGCCGGCAAAAGCGGTGATACATGCCGTGGGGCCGGTATGGCACGGAGGCGAGCAGCACGAGGCCCGCCTGCTGGAAGACGCATACCGTAACTGTCTGCGTCTTGCCGCTGATAATGGCTACCAAACGATGGGCTTCCCGGCCATTAGCACGGGCGCGTACGGCTATCCTAAAGCCGCTGCGGCGGCAATCGCCGTTGATACCGTGTATCGCTATCTGTCCCTCAAGCCACTGCCGGAGAAGGTATTTTTTGTCTGCTTTGAGGAAGAGACGGCGCAGCTTTATCTGCGCTTGTTAACCCAGCGCAGGCAAGAGTTAGAGTCCTGAAATGCACAGCGGCGCACCGGGGGGCCGCTGTGCTATCAGGCTTTGGTTTGCGGTTTTCCCGAGAAGAGGAATCGCAGTAAGGGGATGCGCAGATGGATCTCGTAAAGCACCACCGCAATGCCAATCACAAAGACCAACCCGGTGAAGAAACCCAGCGTGTTTGAGGCGATATGCGGCGTAATATAGGCCCCGAAGAACAGCGTCAGCGGATGGTGAACAAGATAGATAAACAGCGATGCGTTGACGAAATAGGTGACCCGGCTGGATTTAAAATTCAGCAGACGGTGGCCTGCCGCAAACACCACATTGACCATCCACAGGCCGAGCAGCATGGTAATCACGCTCTCCGTTTCGTACATCCAGCCATCGCCGCTGCCGTAGCGTTGATTCAACAGATAGGCCACGAAAGCCACTGCCGCACCGAACATGTACCAGGGGGAGGGCGTCGTAAACAACGCTTTCAGCTTCGGATAGATAAAGGCCAGCGCGCCGATTAAAAAGAAGGGGATGTAATACAGCGTTTGCATCACCACGAAATTGAACAACCCATCGCTCAGTATGGGCGGATAAACAATAAACAAGGTCCGTCTTATGGCCGCCCAGGCGATACCCAGCAATAAAAAGAGTAACGACAGTTTACCCAGAGTAACGTTAGCAAAGAAAGCGTCGGCGCCATCGCTCAAGTGGCGGCGCAGGCGGCTGAAAATGAGCACACTCACCGTCGTAAGCACCACCAGCACCAGCAGGAACCAGAGATGGGACACCAGCTCCCAGACCAGGGTGTTATATTTTTCGTATGGCGAAAGCGTAGGCCAGATCTGCGTTTTACCTTTAACGTACTGTAACATCATGAACTGAGGCAGCGTCAGCAGTGGAATGGCGGTGAGCATTGGAATACCGACGCGCTCCACGCGCACTTTCCACCAGCGCTTTATCGGATAGCGCAAAAACAGCATATATGAGAAATAACCTGAAATGACAAAAAATACCTGCATACGGAAGGCGTGTATAAAGTCATTAAAGAGGGTGAGCCACCATGAGGGCATTTGGCTGTTTACGTGCCAGGTATGGCTGGAGTAGATCAATGAAATGTGAAAGGGGATCCCTAATAGCATCAGCCATGCCCGGATCGAGTCGAGGAAGTATTCACGTTGTACAGGTGTTGTGCTCATATAGCTTTGTGCATTCTCAGACTTTTCGCCTTATCCCTAAGGCTCAATGTGGTTACATTCGAAGCCAACCCTACACCAAGACCGACACCCTGTCTCCAGGATAAGCACGCAAAGTGAAAAGCGGGTTCTTTCATTTGTTTAATCCCTGAGCCAGCGAGCTGAACAAAGCAGTGATAATGTTGTCGGATTGCCTGAGTTTCCATTAAAATGGATCGGATCGATATAAGCACACAAAGGGGGAAGTGCTTACTTATTATGAAACATAAACAACAAATGATGAAAATGCGTTGGTTGGGTGTTGCAGTGGTGTTGTCCCTGTATACCTCAGCGGCACTGGCCTTTACCATCGACGATGTCGCAAAACAGGCAAAATCGATGGCAGGCAAGAGCTATGAAGCGCCGAAAAGTAACCTGCCCTCCGTCTTTCGCGACATGAAGTACGCGGACTATCAGCAGATCCAGTTTAATCATGACAAAGCCTACTGGAACAAAATTAAAACCCCGTTCAAGCTTGAGTTTTATCATCAGGGTATGTATTTCGACACGCCTGTTGCTATCAATGAAGTGACGGCGACCGCAGTACATAAAATTAAGTACAGCCCGGATTATTTCAATTTTGGCAACGTGCAGCATGACAAAGACACAGTTAAAGACCTGGGCTTCGCTGGCTTTAAGGTGCTTTACCCGATCAACAGCAAAGATAAAAACGACGAAATTGTCAGCATGCTCGGCGCCAGCTACTTCCGCGTGATTGGCGCGGGGCAGGTATACGGGCTTTCGGCCCGTGGCCTGGCCATTGATACCGCGCTGCCTTCAGGGGAAGAATTCCCACGTTTTCGTGAATTCTGGATTGAGCGTCCAAAACCTGCGGACAAACGGCTGACGATTTACGCACTGTTGGATTCCCCACGCGCGACAGGGGCATACCGCTTCGTGATTATGCCAGGGCGTGACTCGATTGTTGACGTGCAGTCCAAAGTTTACCTGCGTGATAAAGTGGGCAAATTGGGCGTTGCGCCGCTGACCAGCATGTTCCTGTTTGGGCCTAACCAGCCGTCGCCGGCGACGAATTTCCGTCCTCAACTGCATGATTCCAACGGTCTTTCTATTCATGCTGGTAATGGTGAATGGATCTGGCGTCCGCTGAACAACCCGAAACACCTGGCGGTGAGCAGCTTTGCGATGGAAAACCCACAAGGTTTTGGTCTGCTGCAACGCGGCCGTCAGTTCTCTCGCTTTGAAGACCTGGACGACCGCTACGACTTGCGTCCAAGCGCTTGGGTAACACCAAAAGGCGACTGGGGTAAAGGCAAGGTCGAACTGGTTGAAATTCCAACCAACGACGAAACCAACGATAACATCGTGGCTTACTGGACGCCGGATCAACTCCCGGAAGCCGGTAAAGAGATGAACTTCAAGTACACCATTACCTTTAGTCGTGATGAAGATAAGCTGCATGCGTCGGATAACGCCTATGTCATGCAGACCCGCCGCTCTACGGGGGATGTGAAGCAGTCTAACCTTATCCGTCAGCCTGACGGTACCGTGGCATTTGTGGTGGACTTCACGGGCCAGGAGATGAAAACACTCTCTCCAGATACAGCAGTGGTCGCCCAGGCCAGCATCGGTGATAACGGTGAAATCGTTGAGAATTCCGTACGTTACAATCCGGTAACCAAAGGGTGGCGCATGACTCTGCGCGTGAAAGTGAAAGATCCAAAACAGACCACCGAAATGCGTGCTGCGCTGGTTAGCAACGATCAGCCGCTGAGTGAAACCTGGAGCTATCAGCTACCTGCCAATGAATAATACATCTGAATATATCGATGCCCTGCCGCTGACGGATAGTGAGAAAGCGGCACTGCTAAAGAGCGACATTCGCGCCGTGCAAACGGCGCTGGATGGTGAGCATCATCAGTTTACCCGTGATGATGACACCCCGCTGGGGTCAGTAAAGGCGCGTCTGGAGCAGGCATGGCCAGCGTCGCTGGCAGAAGGGCAGTTGATCAAAGACGACGAAGGACGCGACCAGCTCCAGGCGATGCCGAAGGCGACACGTTCCTCCATGTTCCCCGATCCGTGGCGTACCAACCCGGTCGGCCGTTTCTGGGATCGCTTGCGTGGGCGCGACGTTACCCCGCGCTACCTGTCGCGTTTGACTAAAGAAGAGCAGGCCTCCGAGCAGAAATGGCGTACCGTGGGAACCCTGCGTCGCTACACGCTGCTGCTGCTAACGCTGGCGCAAACGGTGGTCGCGACCTGGTATATGAAAACCATTCTGCCATACCAGGGCTGGGCGCTGATCAACCCGTTTGACATGGTGGGCCAGGATATCTGGGTATCCTTCATGCAGTTGCTGCCTTATATCCTGCAAAGCGGCATTCTTCTGCTGTTTGCCGTTCTCTTCTGCTGGGTATCTGCCGGTTTCTGGACGGCGCTGATGGGCTTCCTGCAACTGCTGATGGGGCGAGACAAATACAGCATTTCAGCGTCGACGGTCGGGGATGAACCCCTCAATCCCAAGCACCGTACCGCGCTTATTATGCCTATCTGTAATGAAGACGTTGACCGCGTGTTCGCGGGGCTGCGGGCAACCTGGGAGTCCGTAAAGGCGACCGGCAACGCTGCCCATTTCGACGTTTACATCCTGAGCGACAGTTACAACCCGGATATCTGCGTGGCAGAGCAAAAAGCCTGGATGGAGCTGATTGCTGAAGTGCAGGGCGAAGGCCAGATTTTCTACCGCCGCCGCCGCCGCCGTGTGAAGCGTAAAAGCGGTAACATTGATGACTTCTGCCGTCGCTGGGGGAATCAGTATAGCTACATGGTGGTGCTGGATGCAGACTCCGTGATGAGCGGTGACTGCCTGAGCGGTCTGGTTCGCCTGATGGAGGCTAACCCGAATGCCGGTATCATTCAGTCCTCGCCAAAAGCTTCTGGTATGGACACCCTCTATGCGCGCTGCCAGCAGTTCGCGACTCGGGTTTATGGGCCGTTGTTTACTGCCGGTCTGCACTTCTGGCAACTGGGCGAGTCTCACTACTGGGGCCACAACGCCATCATTCGCGTGAAACCGTTCATTGAGCACTGCGCGCTGGCGCCATTGCCAGGTGAAGGCTCCTTTGCCGGTTCCATTCTGTCCCACGACTTCGTGGAAGCGGCGCTGATGCGTCGCGCAGGGTGGGGCGTCTGGATTGCCTACGATCTGCCTGGATCGTATGAAGAGCTGCCGCCGAACCTGCTGGATGAGCTTAAGCGTGACCGTCGCTGGTGCCACGGTAACCTGATGAACTTCCGCCTGTTCCTGGTGAAAGGGATGCACCCGGTGCACCGTGCGGTATTCCTGACGGGGGTGATGTCCTATCTGTCTGCACCGCTATGGTTCATGTTCCTGGCACTCTCAACCGCGTTACAGGTGGTACATGCCCTGACGGAACCGCAGTACTTCCTGCAGCCGCGTCAGCTGTTCCCGGTGTGGCCGCAGTGGCGTCCGGAACTGGCAATCATGCTGTTTGCCTCAACCATGGTGCTGCTGTTCTTACCTAAGCTGCTCAGTATCATTCTTATCTGGTGCAAAGGCTCGAAGGAGTACGGCGGATTCTGCCGCGTGACGATCTCTCTGCTGCTGGAGGTATTGTTCTCCGTGCTTTTGGCTCCGGTTCGCATGCTGTTTCACACCGTGTTTGTGGTCAGCGCCTTCCTGGGATGGGAAGTGGTCTGGAACTCACCACAGCGCGACGATGACTCTACGCCGTGGAGTGAAGCCTTTATGCGCCACGGTTCCCAGCTGTTGTTGGGCCTGGTGTGGGCCGCTGGCATGGCGTGGCTGGATCTCCGCTTCCTGTTCTGGCTGGCACCTATCGTCTTCTCGCTGATCCTGTCACCGTTTGTGTCGGTGATCTCAAGCCGCTCGACGATAGGTTTGCGAACCAAGCGCTGGAAGCTGTTCCTGATCCCGGAAGAGTATTCACCGCCGCAGGTACTGGTTGATACGGACAAATACCTTGAGCTTAACCGTCGCCGCTCTTTGAGTGATGGCTTTATTCACGCGGTGTTCAACCCGTCATTCAATGCCCTCGCGACGGCTATGGCGACTGCGCGTCACCGTGCAAGTCAGGTGCTGGAAATTGCTCGCGATCGTCACGTTGAGCAGGCTTTAAACGAAACGCCGGAAAAACTGAACCGCGACCGTCGTCTGGTTCTGCTAAGCGATCCGGTCACCCTGTCCCGACTTCACTATCGCGTGTGGTCTGCGCCGGAGAAATACTCTTCGTGGGTGAACTACTATAAGACACTTGAGCTTAATCCACTGGCGCTGAAGGCGAAGTAAGTCCCAGGACTGGCTATAAATAAAATACCGGCGTAATGCCGGTATTTTTATGAGGTGAGAAATGAAAATAGTCATCGTGGTGATGATGACACTGCTGCTGAGCGGCTGTGGAAGCATCATCAGTCGCACCATTCCAGGCCAGGGACATGGCAATCAATATTATCCTGGCGTTAAATGGGACTTGCGCGATTCGACATGGCGTTACCTGACCGTGCTTGATTTGCCGTTCTCGCTTATTTTCGATACGTTGCTGCTTCCCATCGACGCCAGCCATGGCCCCTACGAGTAAGCCGGTTTAGCGCTCATCCCACTCATCGGCCGCGGCCCGGCCTTCTTCTGTATCCAGCGGTGGCTCAAGCTGGAATTCACCCTCATCCCACTCATGCAGGGTATTTTCTTCCAGCCACTCCTGACGCAATTCAATTTCGTCAAACTCGCCGTCGAAAACGGCCTGGGCAGCTTCGCCGCTCAATAATGGCAAACATTCCCCGGCCTGACTGTCATCAGCAAAGAATTCGGCCTGCCACATGATGTCCCCGTCCTGCAGAACATATTTTTGGATATTGAACTGCTGCACATCGGCATCTTGTTCCTCAATGCCGGGATTATCGGCGAGGAAGGCTTCACGAGCAGCATCAATAGCTTCTTCCAGTGTGCTATAGAATGCATATTCTTTGTCAGACATAATGAGTTCCTCAATGATTAGGTTTATCAAATGTATAGGCGTCTGAATGCGAACTGTCAAAGCGTATGTGTATAGCAGATTACGTGCTCTGTCTTACAGAGGAAGTCCGAATTGAAAGTTGTGGTATTGCTGATATGCGATCTTGAGTATTCTTTAAGCGTGCAGCCTTATACGTATTTGTCGTGTCTTTACATGGTGGCGTATTATTCAGGTGCCCGGCGCAACGTCCTGGATAAACTGAACCACGAGTAGAAAGCATTAAACAGGACCACGCCCGCCGTAACGATAAAGACGGCGCGAAAGCCGAACGTGGCGGAAATCCCTGCCCCGACCAGCGGCCCGGTCACATTGCCGATATCCCGAAATGACTGGTTATAGCTAAAGATACGACCGGCAATCTGGTTGGTAGAGTTATAAACCAGTAAGGTCTGCACCGCGGGTAACAATGCGCCATCCGCTGCGCCTAATAAGAAGCGCAACAGGCCGAGCTGCCACGGGGCGTGCACCATCGACATGGGGATAAGCAGCAGGACGGAAATAATCAGCGCACATATCAGGATCTTCTCAGGACCCACGCGATCGCCCAGTTTACCCAGCCTCGGCGCGCTGAGCAGTGCCGCCACGCCGGGTACGGAGGCAATGAGCCCGCTGATAAACGCAATATTACTCACGTTGCCCGCCAGATCCCGTACATACAAGGTCAGGATAGGGGCAATGGAGCCGGTCGCTACCTGAATAATCAGGGTCGTCACAAACAGGCTCAGCACCAGCTTAGGATTTTTCAGCGAGGTGAGCACATCCCTGGCGTTAAGCATCTCTTTTTTGGCAATCGGCGTGAAATTTTCACGGATGCACAGCATCGTGACGATAAAGCACAGGAACAACACACTGGCGGTGATGAAAAAGACCGGCCGCAGGCCATAGCAGTCTGCCAGTAACCCACCCGCAAGCGGGCCAAGCAGCGCGCCGCTCACGCCCCCGGTGGAGAGCGTTCCCAGCGCCCAGCCGCTTTTATGCCGTGGGATCTGCGTGGCAATCAGGGCATTTGCATTCGGGATAAACCCGCCCAGCAGGCCAAGTAACGCACGCAGGATCAGGAACTGCCAGACGTTCTGCGCCACTCCCATCAGCGCCATGATAATGGCCATTCCCAACGCAGAGCGCAGCAGCATGATTTTACGCCCCTTACGGTCGGCCAGCCCACCCCAGAAGGGTGATGCAATAGCCGAAAACAGGAAGGTAATGCTGAAAACCAGGCCAGACCACATATTTAGGGAACTGTGTCCCGTTACGCCCAACTGTTCAACGTAGAGAGGAAGAAAGGGCATGACCAGGCTAAACGCCGCCCCGGTGAGAAAACAGCCAAGCCAGGTAACCGTGAGGTTACGCTTCCAGTTTATGGGGACATCTGAGGGTGACATAACAATCCGCGTGACGAGGTGCAGGGCACCATTAACAAGAGAGTAATAAGCCTGCTAATTATGCGCCAGGGTGATGACTGCTGCAATGCGGGAGAGCTTTTAAAGCTAAAACAGCATGCGGCCGGGATGGCCGCATGCGGATCAGTAGCGCGAGGGAACGCCTTCCGGACGGGTTTTGAAGCGGCGATGAAGCCACATGTACTGCTCCGGAGCGAGCATAATGCATTTTTCGACTATGCCGTTCATCCAGCGGGCCGTCGTCTCAGCATCGTCCAGCGGTGGAGACAGCTCCGGTTCCAGCATGATTAACTGGTAGCCTGAGCCATCCGGTTTACGCCGGGGCACAAAGGGAACAATCGCGGCTTTAGACATTCGCGCCAGCATCCAGGTACCGGTGGTTGTTGCCGCCTCATCAACGGCAAAAAAGGGAACAAACACGCTGGACTGTGGGCCGTAGTCGTGATCGGGAGCATACCAAATCACCTCACCTGACTTCAGAGCACGGATCATCCCCTTTAGATCTTTACGGTCGATCATGCTTTTATTGGAACGCATGCGTCCCCAGGTCTGTAGCAAGTCAATAACCGGGTTGTCATTCGGGCGATAAACGCCAATCCCGGGAGCCTGCATGCCGAACATACGCGCACCGATCTCCAGCGTAAGAAAGTGAACGCCAATCAACAAAACGCCAGTCTTATTGGCCTGAAGCGTATGTACTGGCTCCATCCCGGTGCCAGCAACTTCCGTCCAGCGGGCCATGCGTTTGTCTGACCAGAACCACGCCATCCCTGTTTCAATCAACCCCATTCCAACGGATTCGAAATTTTTCACTACCCTCTCTTTACGCTCGGCAAGGCTCATCTGCGGAAAGGCGAGTTCCAGGTTACGGTAAGCAATACTGGCGCGGCGTTTCATGAACGTCAGGGCAAGACGCCCCAGCCATTTTCCCGTATGAAAAAGAACAGGATAGGGAAGCTGCACGACAAGCCACAAGATGCCGATTCCTGTCCAGGTTAACCAATGGCGGGGATGCAAAAGGGCGGGAGTAAATTTGGGTAACTGGGTCATGTCTTTCCTGTGTTCTAACGTCCTGTCTGGCTAGTATCTCATTTTTTGCAGCATAGCCAAAATGTGTCTCTTCGAAACGTGCCCGAAAGCGGTAAATGTAAAACCTGTTTCATCAGACCGTATGAAATGTAGCGTAAAATGTATGGATGTAAATTGGCTTTGTTTGCTATATGATGCCGACCGATTTTAATTCTCACACACGATTGCAGGACTTGTACACCATGCCAGTGTTACACAACCGCGTATCGAATGAGATGTTGAAAGCGCGCATGTTAGCTGAAACCGAACCGCGCACAACGATCTCATTCTACAAATATTTTACTATTAACGATCCGCAAACCACCCGCGATCGTCTTTATCAAGCCTTCACTTCGCTGAACGTGTTCGGGCGCGTCTACCTCGCGCGCGAGGGGATCAACGCGCAAATTAGCGTGCCGGAAAGCAACGTTAGCGCATTCCGTGCTTTTCTGTATGGTTTTGACCCGGCCCTCAATGGGTTACGGATGAACATAGCCCTGGATGATGACGGTAAATCGTTCTGGGTACTGCGTATGAAAGTGCGCGATCGCATTGTGGCGGATGGCATTGACGATCCAGGTTTTAATGCCGGTGATGTGGGCGAGTATCTCAAGGCTGCCGAAGTAAACGCGATGCTTGATGACCCGGATGCTGTGTTTATTGATATGCGTAACCACTATGAATATGAAGTGGGCCATTTCGAGAACGCGATGGAAATCCCGGCGGACACCTTTCGCGAGCAACTGCCAAAAGCGGTTGAGATGATGCAGGAGCATAAAGACAAAAAGATCGTGATGTACTGCACCGGTGGGATCCGCTGCGAAAAAGCCAGTGCCTGGATGAAACATAACGGCTTCAACAAGGTCTGGCACATTGAAGGCGGCATTATTGAATATGCTCGCCGTGCCCGTGAGCAGGGTTTACCGGTACGTTTTATGGGTAAAAACTTTGTCTTCGACGAACGTATGGGCGAGCGCATTTCAGATGATGTCATTTCGCATTGTCATCAGTGTGGTACGCCGTGCGACACGCATACGAACTGTAAAAATGACGGTTGTCATTTGCTGTTTATTCAGTGCCCGGGCTGTGCCGAAAAGTTCAACGGCTGCTGTAGTGAACTGTGCAGTGAAGAGAGTGTGCTGCCGGAAGAAGAGCAACGTCGCCGTCGCGCAGGGCGTGAGAACGGGAACAAGATCTTTAATAAATCCCGTGGCCGGCTGAATACCAAACTCGGTATTCCCGATCCTGAGTAAGAAGAGCGCCCGGGAGAACGAACGTTCGCCGGGCCGCTTTTTTATGATTTCTGCTTAACCCCTTCAACAGAGATAATCAGTTCCACATCCTTGGAAGCAGGGCCTAAATCCGTTGTGATATTAAAATCTTTCAGGCTAATTTTGCCCGAAGCTTCAAAACCTGCGCGTTTGCCACCCCACGGATCGTCGCCCTGGCCAATTAATTTCGCATCCAGAGTGACCGGTTTCGTCACGCCGTTCAGCGTCAGATCGCCGGTAATATCCAGCTTATCCCCCTCCTTTTTCACCTCTTTAGAGGTGAACGTGGCCTGCGGGAATTTAGAGACGTTCAGGAATTCAGCGCTGCGTAAATGTTTATCACGTTCAGCGTGGTTCGTGTCCACGCTGTTGGTATTAATCGTCACACTGACTTTATCGGATGCAGGATTTTTCTCATCAAAGCTGAATGTCCCGTCAAAATCCTTGAAGGTGCCATACAGCCAGCTATAGCCAAGATGTTGAATACGGAAATTGATGAAAGCGTGCTGGCCTTCTTTATCAATTTTATAATCAGCCGCAACGGCTGAACCGGTGGTGAATAACAGAGAACCTAATGCGATACCTAACAGGCGTTTTTTCATTTTATGCTCCAGAGTCAATTGACGATCGGCCAAGCATGCGCTTGAGCGTATCGTCTTTATCGATGAAATGATGTTTGAGGGCGGCAAGCCCGTGTAAAACCGAAAGGATCACCACGCTCCACGCCAGCCAGAGATGGACAACCCCGGCGGTGTCAGCCTGTACGCCTGCATCGGCAAGCGTAGCGGGGATCTCAAAAAGCCCAAAGACGCTAACAGGCTTTCCGTCTGCCGTTGAAATCAGATAGCCGCTAATCAGGATGGCGAAGAGCAGAGCATAAAGGGCGATATGCGCAGCAACGGCACTCAAACGAGTGAATGAACTGTGGCTTTTCGGTGCGACAGGCGGTGGAGAAATATGTCGCCAGATTACACGAATCACCAGCCCCATCATCAGCAGAACACCGATGCTTTTATGCAACTCCGGCGCCTGATGATACCAGCCATCGTAATAGCTGAGCGTTACCATCCACAGCCCAAGTCCGAACATGGCATACACGGCAACAGCAAATATCCAGTGCAAGCCTATGGATATCAACCCGTAGCGCCGGGAAGTGTTACGCAATTGCATAGCGGTTACCATTCTCAAATATTAGAACAGATAAAATGAATGGCAGAGAAAGATATTGCAACTGAAATAAATAGATAATTATTTTTATTTTTCTTATTTCAGCTATTTTGAAGGTATTGCGTAAAGCTAATTCAGTGGCTTCGAGTAAGCCGCATACATAGCCTCGGTTATGTTTAAAAAAATTCAAAGTAGTGTCAGTAATTGTCAGTGCTTTTTAGTAAAATACTCTGCTTAATAAAACGGCTCCGCATATTCGGAGCCTGGAGGGGTTATCGGGTATACCCGTCACATTTCAAGTTGCATGTGCGTTGGCTGCACCTTGACTTAATTAGGGTATAAAACGCGAGAGCGAGAAAGGCGTGAGATCAAACGGTGGCGTAATACCCTGGGCAAACTGGGCGGCAATCTCACCTAAAACGGAAGCAAACTTAAAGCCGTGACCGCTAAGCCCGGTAATGAGCAAGGTGTTGGCATGTGAGGGTAGGGTGTCAATGATAAAATCTTCATCTGGCGTGTTGTCGTAGGTACAGGTTGCGCCATAAAGTAGGCCACCGACGCCGGGTAAGATATTTCGCAGAAATGCAAAGGCTTCAGAACCATCCTCGGGACAGGCGCCGAAAGGTTTGCGGTCTTCCTGAGAGGTGATGATTTGGCCCCCGTTGTGTTTACCAATTTTAAGCGCGTCTTTCTCCGACGGGAAGCCGTAGAACTGGTCTCCGTTGGGCAACTCGCCGGTAAATGCCGGGAATTTATTCTGCGAACTGTAACGACCATCAGACTGGAACCATGAGAAGACCTTGCGCACTGGCTGTACGGGCAGGTTGGGTACGAGCCGGGTAACCCAGGTTCCTGCGCTAATCAGCAGACGCGTCGCTGAATATTCGCCGTCCGGGGTAGTGACCGTTACGCCTTTAGCGTGGTGCGCAATGGCTTGCACCGGACAATTGAAAAGCTGGGCACAGCCTGCTTTGGCAGCGAGATCGATCCAGGTTTTAATCGCGGCCTCACAGTGCAATACACCAGAGTTAGCTTCATACAGCCCGATATAATCATCCGGAACGTTAATTTCCGGCCAGCGTTGCATGATGCCTGGCGCATCTAACCGCTCTACATCAAGATTAAAAACCTTTGCGCTGTGTTCGACGGTAGCGAGAAATTCAGAACGGGCAGGGCCGAGGTTGATCACGCCCGTGCGTTCGAATATCCGTTCTTCGCTCAGCGTTGCCAGCTCATCCCACAGCGTCTGGGCGCGGAGCACCAGCGGAACATAGCGTTCACCTTCACCGTAAGCGTGACGCATGAGTCGGGTATCGCCGTGATGGCTGCCTTCCGAGTGCGGCGGCAGGTGGGCATCTACCATCAGTACCTTTAAACCGGCCCGGGTGGCATAATAACCGGCGGCGGATCCAACGGAGCCGCTACCCATAACGATTAAGTCGTATTCCATAGGTATCTCATAAACTAACGCTTTGTTAGCAGAGTAATTAACATCCGCAGGAGATACAAGGGAGAAATAAATAAGGCACCGCGAGGGTGCCTGTTGAGTGAAAAGTGGGCAGAGGATTAATGCCGTTTATACTCATTTTCCTGGTAGTCACCAGACTCGATTTTGGCAATGCCTGCTTCTAAAATAGAAATAAACTGACGAGCGACATCTGTCGTAAGCCATAGCGTTTGTCCAACTTCCGCTTCTTCACGGTTGAGTTGATCTGGGGTCTGGTAGTGCAAACGCAGCATCAGCGCATCGTAGCTATCTACGGTACTGATATCCCAGCCGACGAGCGGGTGGGTCTGGATGACATCACTATTCTTTACCATGATAACCCCCTTAATGCGTGTTAGAAGACAACGGCTTTGAGGTTCAATGCATGTTTTTCTGAAAGCAACTTCAGTATACAAGTAATAAGGGCTACGAAGAGAAAAATAAATAGCTGGCAACACATTTTTCTGTATTTTAGGATTCTTCGAACAATAAAACACCATTTTGTTCACGATTTTCTAAGAAGATGCTGAATTATTTTGAGCTTTGAAGGTTTAAGATAACAAAAAAAGCCGGGGCGACCCGGCAAAAAACACAATGAGGGAGAACGTTTTAATCGGTAATGAACCAGTCTTCGGCACTTTCCCACGTTTCCTGCAGGATTTCGCTGATCCGGTCTTTATCTTCTTTTGCGCCGCCAAGGACGGACAGATTGTTTGCAGTGGCGTACCTTACCGTGACGGCGCTGGGGTTTTCTGGAAAGGTAGAGTGAATACGACGGGATAACTCACCTGCCAGTGCATCGAGTGCGCCAGCGGGTAATACGGTAGTTTTGGCTACGGTGACTTCAATACGCATAAATGCCCCCTGTCTGATATACTGGTTATTTATACAGTTAAGTCATCCTTTTGGCAACAAGGGGCTGCGATTTTCTAGCGTTTTACCGTCCAGCGCACGGTTTCACCAGCCAGGAAGGGGATCAGCGTGTCATCCGTCAGAGGAATAGATTCCTCAACCAGGCGCTCTTTGCGCTCCAGCTCAATAAACGTCTCGTTCATCGGCAGGCCATAAAAACGCGGACCATTAACAGAACAGAAAGCGTCAAAATGGTCCAGCGCGTTCATCTCTTCAAACACGGTCGCGTAGCTCGCGAGCGCGGTAGGGGCGTTGAAACAGCCCGCGCAGCCACAGCACGATTCTTTACGATGCCGCGCATGGGGGGCGGAGTCGGTACCCAGAAACGCGCGTGAAAAACCGCTGGCCACCAGTTCACGCAGCGCCTGCTGGTGGATATTTCGCTTGAGAACGGGAAGGCAATACAGATGCGGACGAACGCCGCCAACCAGCATATGGTTGCGGTTAAACATCAGGTGCTGAGGCGTAATAGTGGCGGCGATCAGTTCGTTACCCTCGCGCACATAGTCGGCGGCATCTTTGGTGGTGATATGTTCAAAAACCACCTTCAGCGCCGGGAGGCGCTGGCGCAGCGGCTCCATTACGGTTTCGATGAAACGGGCTTCACGATCGAAGATGTCGATCTCGGCGTGGGTGACTTCACCGTGCACCAGCAGTGGCATGCCCAGTTTTTGCATCCGTTCCAGAACCGGCATGATGGCGTCGATGCTGGTGACGCCGTGGCTGGAGTTGGTGGTAGCGTTGGCCGGGTAGAGTTTCGCGGCGGTGAAAACCCCTTCGTTAAATCCGCGTTCCACGTCGTCCGGGTCGAGTGAGTCGGTCAGGTAGCAGGTCATCAGCGGGGTAAAATCATGCCCGGTGGGAACGGCATCCAGAATACGCTGGCGATAAGCGATAGCGGCATCGACGGTGGTGACTGGCGGAACCAGGTTAGGCATGACAATCGCGCGGCCATAGATTTCGCTGGTATAAGGGACGACGGTATTTAGCATATCGCCATCACGCAGATGGATATGCCAGTCGTCTGGGCGGCGGATTTTAAGAACCTGGGGTTGTGCAGTCATGGAAGCTCCGGCTTGTCAGAATTCAGTCACAAGGATGGCTGTTTATGCCGGACACAAATCATAGGCGGAAACGTTTTCGTTTGCACATGTTTCCGTAAAAAAAGGGGCGCGTTTGCGCCCTCAGGTTAATCAGTAAAAGGAATGATGATTTGTCCTGGCTTCACCTCTATACCTTTTGCATATTTTTTCGCGAGCGCTTCTCCCTTGCTTTTATCTTCACTTAAGACATACGCCGGCTGTTGATTAAAATAATTGCGTAGCGATTGATTGAGGTACGGCAACAGAGTTTGCAGAATCGGCTTCATTTTGTCCGGAGAGACCTCTGCATCGACCACTTCCATTTCCTGCAGGAAAATGGCCCCTTTTTCTTTGTTAAAGACCGGCAGCGCTTTCAGCTTTAACCTGATATTGGCTTTCTGATTACCAAAGAGCGACGTCATGTCCAGCTTTGCATCACCGGCAAGGGTAATTTTGTTTGGCTCTTCACGCCCAATCTGGCTGGTGAGGTTGCTGAGCACGATATGCGCATCGGCAAGCCCAGGTACGCCAATGTCCTTAGAAAAATTGTTATGTTTTTCCAGCGCCTGATTAATTTCCTGTTCGCTGACAGTATATTGTGTGAGTTGATTACAGCCTACCAGCAGGCCGCTGACAATGAATGCCGCGGCAATGACAATCTTTTTCATAGTGTTCCTCAACGAAAAATCAGCGCTTCAGTCCTGACAGGCAGTATGTCAGGGTAAAATGGCAGAAACCAGCAGAATAAACTGATAAGAATGGCGGGAACGACGCGCGCCAGAGAGAAGGGCCAGGCAAAATTTTTACAAAAAGGGTGCGTTGATACAGAGTTCTCATCGAAAAATGTGAAAAGAGGTCAAAATGGTATGTCACTGTTTTCACAGACGGCGCAGGCGCAGGTATAGTAAAGCTAATGGCAGAGATGAAGTGATGGGAAGGAGTGGTATCGATGTTTGGCTATCGCAGTAATGTGCCAAAAGTGCGTCTGACAACGGACAGGCTGGTCGTTCGTCTGGTGCATGAGCGTGATGCCTGGCGGCTGGCGGACTATTACGCCGAGAATCGCCAGTTTTTAAAACCCTGGGAACCCATTCGGGATGAAAGCCATTGCTACCCGTCAGGCTGGCAGGCGCGTCTTAGCATGATCGCGGAGTTTCATAAGCAGGGAAGCGCATTCTATTTCGCACTGCTGGATCCACAAGAAAAGGAGATCCTGGGTATCGCCAACTTTTCTAACGTGGTGCGTGGATCGTTTCACGCCTGTTATCTCGGTTACTCCCTCGGTCAGAAATGGCAGGGGCAGGGGATGATGTATGAAGCGTTAATGGTCGCGATCCGCTATATGCAGCGTACCCAGCATATTCACCGCATTATGGCCAACTACATGCCGCATAATCAGCGCAGCGGAAATTTACTGGCGCGTTTAGGGTTCGAGAAAGAGGGCTATGCCAAAGACTATCTGCTGATTGATGGCGAGTGGCAAGACCACGTTCTCACCGCATTAACCACCCGGGACTGGACCGCAGGCCGTTAAGGAGAAACCATGAAATATCAGTTAAGCGCGACTGAAGCGCGTGTTATCGGCTGCTTGCTGGAAAAACAGGTCACTACGCCGGAACAGTATCCCCTCTCGGTGAATGCCGTCACGATGGCGTGTAATCAAAAGACCAACCGGGAACCGGTGATGAACCTTGGTGACCATGAGGTGCAGGAGGTGCTGGATGAACTGGTTAAGCGCCACTATTTGCGCACCGTCAGTGGTTTTGGCAACCGCGTGACCAAATACGAGCAGCGTTTTTGTAATTCCGAATTTGGTGATTTGAAGCTGAGCGGCGCTGAAGTGGCGGTGATAACCACCCTTTTGCTGCGCGGGGCACAGACGCCGGGCGAGCTACGTACGCGTGGGTCGCGAATGCATGAGTTCAGTGATATGCAGGAAGTCGAGAAGACGCTGGAGGGGCTTGTCTCGCGTGAGGACGGCCCTTACGTGGTGCGGCTGGCCCGGGAGCCGGGTAAACGCGAAAGCCGCTATATGCATCTGTTCAGCGGTGAGGTTGACGCCGCCGCGCTGGCGAGCGAATCTGACGCGCCAGTGGCCCATGGCAGTCTGGCGGCGCGCGTGCAGGCGCTGGAAGAAGAGGTCGCCGGGCTAAAGCAACGTCTGGGTGCCTTGCTGGCTCACCTGGGAGATTAAGATGACAACATTACGCGTAGGCGTGGTGGGGCTCGGCGGCATCGCACAAAAAGCCTGGCTTCCTGTCTTAGGCGCAGCAACGGACTGGACGCTGCAGGGTGCATGGTCGCCAACGCGCGAAAAGGCGCAGCGCATCTGTGTAACCTGGCGGATGCCTTATGCCGCATCGCTGCGGGATTTAGCTCACCAGTGCGATGCGGTATTTGTCCATACCTCAACCGCAACCCACTACCAGGTGGTGAGTGAACTGTTGCATGCCGGGGTTCACGTCTGCGTTGATAAGCCGCTGGCCGAAAACGTGCAGGATGCAGAGCGTTTGATTGCGCTGGCCGCGCATAAAAACCTGACGCTGATGGTGGGGTTTAACCGCCGCTTCGCGCCGCTCTATCAACAGTTGAAAACACACTCCGCTACACTGGCCTCGCTGCGGATGGACAAACACCGTACGGACAGCATTGGACCACACGATTTGCGTTTTACGCTCCTCGATGACTATCTCCATGTGGTCGACACCGCGCTGTGGTTGTCGAACGGCAACGCACAGTTGAAAAGCGGTACTCTGAGGACCAATGACCACGGAGAGATGGTATACGCTGAGCACCATTTTGCCGTAGAGCACATGCAGGTCACCACCAGCATGCATCGCCGCGCCGGTAGCCAGCGGGAGTCAGTGCAGGCCGTTGCGGACGGGGCGCTGTACGACATCACCGACATGCGCGAGTGGCGAGAAGAGAAGGGGAACGGCGTGGTCGCCCCGGCGGTGGCAAGCTGGCAAAGTACGCTCGAACAACGCGGGTTTGTCGGTTGCGCCCGCCACTTTATTACCTGCGTGCAAAATCAGACCGTTCCGGAAACTGCCGGCGAGCAAGCCATCATGGCGCAGCGTATTGTTGAACGGCTCTGGCGGGACGCCATGAGCGAATAATTCGCTGTAACAACTGCCAATAGCAATTCGTCTAAATCGGGGTAGACTAAGCGCTTCTTCAACGCCTGCTTTGCAGGCGTTTTGTCATAGGGTTGTGGAAATTCACGTTAATGAACTTATTAAAATCACTGGCCGCTGTCAGCTCAATGACCATGTTTTCCCGCGTGCTCGGTTTCGCGCGCGATGCCGTGGTGGCAAGGGTCTTTGGCGCCGGGATGGCAACGGACGCCTTTTTCGTCGCCTTTAAATTGCCCAACCTGCTGCGCCGTATTTTTGCCGAAGGGGCATTTTCGCAGGCCTTCGTGCCGATCCTCGCCGAATATAAAAGCAAGCAGGGCGAAGACGCCACGCGCGTATTCGTCGCCTATGTCTCTGGTCTGCTGACGCTTGCGCTGGCGCTGGTCACGGTAATAGGGATGCTGGCCGCGCCCTGGGTTATTATGGTGACGGCGCCGGGGTTTGCCGACACGGCGGACAAGTTTGCCCTGACCACTCAGCTACTGCGCATCACCTTTCCTTATATTCTGCTGATTTCGCTCGCCTCGCTGGTGGGGGCGATCCTGAATACCTGGAACCGTTTCTCCGTTCCGGCGTTTGCGCCGACGTTTCTTAACGTTAGCATGCTCGGTTTTGCGCTCTTCGCCGCGCCGTATTTCAGCCCGCCGATCCTCGCCCTGGCGTGGGCGGTGACCGTGGGCGGTGTGCTGCAGCTGGCGTATCAACTGCCGCATCTGAAGAAAATTGGCATGCTGGTGCTGCCGCGCATTAATTTTAAAGATGCCGGTGCCATGCGGGTCATTAAGCAGATGGGGCCAGCTATCCTCGGGGTGTCCGTAAGTCAGATCTCCCTTATTATCAACACCATTTTTGCCTCTTTCCTGGTCTCCGGCTCGGTCTCCTGGATGTACTATGCGGACCGTCTGATGGAGTTCCCCTCCGGTGTGCTGGGGGTGGCGCTGGGCACCATTCTGCTGCCGTCCCTGTCAAAAAGTTTTGCCAGCGGTAACCATGATGAATATTGCCGCCTGATGGACTGGGGGTTACGTCTTTGCTTCCTGCTGGCGCTGCCAAGCGCGGTCGCACTGGGGATTTTGGCGAAACCGCTGACGGTCTCTCTGTTCCAGTATGGTAAATTTTCTGCCTTTGACGCCGCCATGACCCAGCGTGCGCTGGTGGCCTATTCGGTCGGGTTAATCGGCCTGATCGTCGTGAAGGTCCTGGCCCCCGGGTTCTACTCACGTCAGGATATTAAGACGCCAGTGAAAATTGCCATTGTGACGCTGATCATGACCCAACTGATGAACCTGGCGTTTATCGGCCCCCTGAAACATGCAGGTTTGTCATTGTCGATTGGTCTGGCGGCGTGTCTGAACGCCGGGCTGCTGTACTGGCAGTTGCGTAAGCAGGATATCTTTACGCCGCAGCCGGGCTGGGCTCGTTTTCTCGTGCGCCTGGTGGTTGCGGTGCTGGTGATGGCGGCGGCGTTACTGGGCATGATGTACGTGATGCCGGCGTGGTCACAGGGGACCATGCCCTATCGTCTGCTGCGTCTGATGGCGGTTGTGGTGGTTGGGATGGCGGCTTATTTTGCCACGCTGGCGGTGCTGGGCTTTAAGGTGAAAGAGTTTACCCGCCGGACGCTATAAACAACAAAAGGGGAGTTCACCGCCCGGTGCTCCCCGCTGCCTGATTTGACGCCTGTGCCTCAAATCGAAATCTTTTTTCCACCGCTGATACGTGCGGTCGCTGCCTGGCCATCCGCCCCGTACAGTCCCGTCTCTTTATGCGGCTTTAATACCTCAAGCGCTTGCTGATTACGCACTATCTGCCCTTCCAGCAGCCAGCCGTTATGCTGATTGAGTTCGCGCAAATGCTGGGTTTTTTCTGTAATGGTCTGCCAGCGTTCTAAAATCTCATCGTTAGCGCTGCGCTGAGCGTTTTGCTCTGCGCGACGCTGCTGCTCCAGGTAGTCCAGCGTCGCCAGAAGCGAACTTTTGTCTTCAGTGATGCGCTGCAACGCGCTGCCGCTAATCTGACCGGAAGAGAGGTGCTGCTGTTCCGCGTCCATGACCGTTTTCAGGTCGTTCAGGACAACCGTCATGTGATCCAGTATTTCTGACAGTCGACTCATACGGTTAGTTACTCTGTAATAAACTCTGTGTGTCCTGAATCAGGGCGTCTGCGATTTTGCTGGTGTCCATTTTCAGTTCGCCGTTACGAATAGCCGTTTTCAGCTGTTCAACGCGTTCCATGTTGATATCGCTACTGCCTGGCTGCATCAGTTTTGCCTGAGCATCGCTCAGGGTCACGCTGGTACTGTTGGCGGTTGCCGGTTTTTCCAGACGCGTTTTCTGCGCTGGTACGTCATTCGTTTCGCGAGGTTGTACAGTACTTACTGGCTTCAGGGCTGATGTACGATCAATGCTCATAGTATGGTCCTCATCGAGGGTTCGCGGCGTTTGCGCCTGACTTCATCATTCGTTGATTATTTATCGGCAGCCGCCGCGATTTCTTTAAAAAGATTACAGGTTAATCAGAATTTTCCCATCAGAATCGACGGTCCCGCTCACCACCTGGCCTGAGGACATTCTGACCCGGGCATTTTGCGCCACTGCGGCATTGTTTAATGCCTTCCCTTCACTGTTGATACTAAAGCCGTCTCCGCTGGCGACCACCATCACCTGTTGACCCGCTTTTACCCGCCAGGCCTGACGCAGCATTGAGATCTGTATTGGCTGGCCGGGGGCAACATCGCGCAGGCTGACCGCATCCTGCGCCTGGTTGATTTCAAGCATCGCCAGCGGAGGGAGTTGATCAAGTCGCCCGCGTTTAAGCGTCACGCTATTGACCTGCAGCACGCTGCCCCGGGCGATGGGAAGGGCGGCGACAACATAATTGCCCATCGCCTTCACGGCAACCTGTAAATAGCGTTTTTCATTGGTACAACGCGCCAGCACATTCACATTGCCCCACAGCTTTGTGCTGCCCGTCACGCTGAATGACGGATGTTCGCAGGAGGGGTAAAGATTTGCCGGCGTGCGCACGGTGACGGCGACTTCATCGCTAAAGCCTGCCAGTTGCTGAGCAAAATACTCCGTCAGCCGTTCCTGTAAACCGTCTGCGTGAACCAGAGGGCTTAAAAGCATGAAGGTTGCCACCAGGCCACATTTCAACGTCCGCATCGCAAGTTCCACCGTTTCCAGAGTTGTGAGGATTCTACCTGCTGCGGTTTTGCATCAACGGAATAAATAGCGACGCATTTTGCGCTTATTCCGTCGATAAGAGCGACGGCTTGAGATTTAAGCTGTGAACTGAAATTTTGCCATCAGCGGAGGAGACATGCTCGATAAACTCGACGCCGCGTTACGTTTTCAGCAGGAAGCGCTCAATTTACGCGCCCAGCGGCAGGAGATTTTAGCCGCGAATATCGCCAACGCCGATACCCCAGGCTTTCAGGCGCGCGATATCGATTTCTCCAGTGAACTTAAAAAGGTCATGGAGCGTGGCCGTGCCGAAGGAACCGGTGTCGCACTGGCATTAACATCCTCTCGCCATATTCCTGCTCAGGCGATGACTGCGCCAACCACTGACTTACTTTATCGCGTGCCCGACCAGCCTTCTCTTGACGGTAACACCGTCGATATGGACCGGGAACGTACACAGTTTGCCGATAACAGCCTGCAATACCAGACGGGGCTGACGCTTCTCGGTGGACAAATTAAAGGCATGATGAGCGTCCTGCAGGGGGGCAACTAATCCATGGCTTTGCTGAATATTTTTGATATTGCCGGTTCGGCGTTAACCGCCCAGTCCAAACGTCTGAACGTTGCCGCCAGTAATCTGGCTAACGCCGACAGCGTGACCGGGCCAGACGGACAGCCGTATCGTGCCAAACAGGTGGTCTTTCAGGTTGATGCCGCACCGGGCGCGGTAACCGGCGGCGTAAAAGTCTCTGACGTGGTTGAGAACCAGGCGCCGGACAAACTGGTGTACGAACCCGGCAACCCGCTCGCGGATGCCAGCGGTTACGTAAAAATGCCTAACGTGGATGTGGTTGGCGAGATGGTGAACTCTATGTCTGCCTCACGCAGTTACCAGGCAAACGTCGAGGTGCTGAACACCGTGAAGAGCATGATGCTCAAAACACTCACACTCGGTCAGTAAAGGAGATTCGCATGTCCATCGCAGTAAATATGAATGATACCGCCAATACGGGCGTAGCCAGGACGAGTTCCACAAATTCACTAACGGGCAACAGTGCCAGCGATCTGCAAAGCAGCTTTCTGACGCTGCTGGTGGCCCAGCTAAAAAACCAGGACCCGACCAACCCAATGCAAAACAACGAACTGACCACGCAGCTTGCGCAGATCAGTACCGTGAGCGGCATTGAGAAACTCAATACCACGCTGGGCTCCGTCTCCGGTCAAATTGACAATAGCCAGTCGCTGCAGGCGGCCAACCTGATTGGACACGGGGTGATGATCCCGGGGACCACCATTCTGGCCGGTAGTAGCACCACCGATGGCACAACCACCACTTCAACCACGCCGTTTGGCGTTGAGCTACAGCAGGCGGCTGACAAGGTGACGGCAACGATCACCGACTCGTCCGGCGCGGTGGTACGGACGATTGATATTGGCGCGCTGAGCGCAGGCGTTCATACCTTTACCTGGGATGGCAGCATGACCGATGGCACTACGGCAGCGAACGGTTCCTATAAAGTGAGCCTCAGCGCCAGCAACGGTTCAACCCAACTGGTGGCCCAGCCGCTGCAGTTTGGGCTGGTACAGGGCGTGATCAAAGGTAGCGACGGCAGCAAACTGGATTTGGGTACCACGGGTACCACCACACTCGACGAAGTTCGGCAGATTATCTAAGCCTTTACACTTATCAGGAGTAAGTCATGGCCTTTTCTCAAGCGGTCAGCGGCCTGAATGCTGCGGCCACCAACCTGGACGTCATTGGCAATAACATCGCCAACTCCGCGACCTATGGTTTCAAATCCGGTTCTGCTTCTTTCGCAGACATGTTTGCCGGCTCTAAAGTGGGCCTCGGCGTGAAAGTCGCGGGCATCACCCAGGACTTTACCGACGGAACCACCACCAACACCGGCCGTGGTCTGGACGTTGCCATCAGCCAGAACGGTTTCTTCCGGATGGTCGATTCCAACGGCTCGGTATTCTACAGTCGTAACGGCCAGTTCAAGCTGGACGAAAACCGCAATCTGGTCAACATGCAGGGCCTGCAGTTAACCGGTTATCCGGTTGCCGGAACGCCATCTACGGTTCAGACCGGTGCGAACCCACAGGCGATTAATATCCCGACCACGTTAATGGCCGCGAAGTCCACCACCACGGCTTCCCAGCAGATTAACCTGAACTCTACTGATACTGCGCCAACAACGGCCTTTGATGCCACGAATCCCGACACCTACAACAAAAAAGGGACCGTGACCGTCTTTGACAGCCAGGGTAATGCGCACAACATGAACCTGTTTTATGTCAAAGATGCCAACTCTGCTAACGCCTGGAAAGTGTATGCCCAGGATGGAAGCGTGGAGGGTAGCGCAGCTACGCTTGCCACAACGCTGACCTTCGATAACAACGGTATTCTGACCGGTGGTGCAGATGTCAATATCACTACCGCGGTCATCCCGGGTGCGACAGCAGCCATCTTCGCGATGAGTTTTGCTAACTCCATGCAGCAGAATACCGGTACGAACAATATCGTTGCGACTAGCCAGAATGGCTTCAAACCGGGCGATCTGGTGAGCTACCAGATCAACGAAGACGGTACCGTTGTGGGCAACTACTCCAACGAACAGACCCAGGTTCTGGGGCAGATCGTGCTGGCGAACTTTGCCAACAACGAAGGCCTGCAGTCTCAGGGCGATAACGTCTGGTCTGCCACGCAGTCTTCGGGCGTCGCTCTGTTGGGAACCGCCGGAACCGGTAACTTCGGTACGCTGACCAACGGCGCGCTGGAAGCGTCTAACGTCGACCTGAGTAAAGAGCTGGTGAATATGATTGTCGCGCAACGTAACTATCAGTCGAACGCGCAGACAATTAAAACCCAGGATCAGATCCTCAACACGCTGGTTAACCTGCGTTAAGCGGCTAACAGGAACGCGCAATGGATCACGCAATATATACCGCGATGGGCGCGGCAAGTCAGACGCTCAATCAGCAGGCCGTCACGGCCAGCAACCTGGCAAATGCCTCCACGCCGGGGTTCCGTGCGCAGCTCAATGCACTGCGTGCGGTACCGGTAGAAGGTCTGTCCCTGCCAACGCGCACGCTGGTAACAGCATCGACGCCTGGCGCAGATATGACGCCAGGCCAGATGGATTACACCTCGCGTCCGCTGGACGTTGCCCTGCAGCAGGATGGCTGGCTGGCAGTACAAACGGCCGATGGCGGCGAAGGATACACCCGCAACGGTAATATCCAGGTGAGCGCCACGGGGCAGTTGACTATCCAGGGGCATCCGGTCATGGGCGAAGCTGGTCCGCTCACGGTGCCTGAAGGCTCAACGCTGACCATCGCTGCAGACGGCACTATCTCGGCGTTGAACCCGGGCGACCCGGCCAATACCGTTGCGCCTGTCGGACGCCTGAAGCTGGTCAAAGCGGAGGGTAACGAAGTGCAGCGTGGCGATGACGGTATGTTCCGACTGACCCAGGCGGCTCAAGCCACGCGTGGGGCCACGTTGCAGCCAGACCCGAGCATTCGTGTGATGTCGGGTGTTCTCGAAGGCAGTAACGTCAAGCCGGTTGCAGCGATGACCGACATGATCGCCAGCGCCCGTCGTTTTGAAATGCAGATGAAAGTTATCAGCAGCGTGGATGAAAACGCGAGCAAGGCTAACCAACTGCTGGCTATGAGTTAACAGGACTCCTTATGATCAATTCTTTATGGATCGCGAAAACCGGCCTGGACGCGCAGCAAACCAATATGGACGTAATTGCCAACAACCTGGCAAACGTCAGTACCAACGGTTTCAAGCGCCAACGTGCCGTATTCGAAGATTTGCTTTATCAAACAATCCGTCAGCCGGGTGCGCAGTCTTCTGAGCAAACGACGCTGCCGTCCGGTTTGCAGATCGGGACCGGCGTGCGTCCGGTGGCAACCGAGCGTCTACACAGCCAGGGCAACCTGTCTCAGACCAACAACAGTAAAGATGTGGCGATTAAAGGTCAGGGTTTCTTCCAGATCCAGCTCCCTGACGGAACCTCAGCCTACACCCGCGACGGCTCTTTCCAGGTGGATCAGAACGGCCAACTGGTTACGGCGGGCGGCTTCCAGGTTCAGCCTGCGATTACCATCCCGGCGAATGCTCTGAGCATTACCATTGGGCGTGATGGCGTGGTCAGCGTAACCCAGCCGGGCCAGGCTAACCCGGCACAGGTTGGACAGCTCAACCTGACCACTTTTATGAACGATACCGGCCTTGAGAGCATTGGTGAGAACCTCTACACCGAAACGCAATCCTCCGGTACGCCAAATGAAAGCACGCCGGGCCTGAACGGTGCGGGCCTGCTGTACCAGGGGTATGTCGAAACGTCTAACGTCAACGTAGCGGAAGAGCTGGTGAACATGATCCAGGTACAACGCGCGTATGAAATTAACAGCAAAGCAGTGTCGACGACCGACCAGATGCTGCAAAAACTGACGCAACTCTAAGGTGTAGTCCGGTGCGGTAAACACCGCACCGGCTCCCTGTTTTCGAAGATGAAGGCGATGCAAAAAAACGCGGCATTTCGTTATCCGATATTGACAGTTCTGGCAGTCACCCTCAGCGGGTGCGCCTTGATCCCGTCTAAACCATTGGTCGAGGGTGCCACTTCCGCCCAGCCGGTTCCCGGGCCTGCGCCTGTGGTGAACGGTTCAATTTTCCAGACCGCACAGCCGATTAACTATGGTTATCAGCCGCTGTTTGAAGACCGTCGTCCACGTAATGTCGGCGATACGTTGACCATTGTATTGCAGGAGAACGTCAGCGCGAGTAAGAGTTCGTCGTCGAATGCCAGCCGCGATGGCAAAACCAATTTTGGCTTCGACACCGTCCCACGCTATCTGCAGGGCCTTTTCGGCAATGCGCGTGCTGATGTCGAGGCGTCTGCCAGCAATACCTTTAACGGTAAAGGTGGCGCGAACGCCAGCAACACCTTCAGCGGTACGCTGACGGTGACGGTTGACCAGGTGCTGGTTAACGGCAATTTACATGTAGTGGGTGAAAAACAGATAGCCATTAATCAGGGCACTGAATTCATTCGCTTCTCCGGTGTAGTTAATCCTCGCACCATCAGTGGCACTAACACCGTACCGTCCACTCAGGTGGCGGATGCGCGCATTGAGTACGTCGGCAACGGCTACATCACCGAAGCGCAAAATATGGGTTGGCTGCAACGCTTCTTCCTTAACTTATCGCCATTGTAAGCGAGGTGACCCATGTATAAATTTCTCTTCGCCGCGGCGCTGGCTCTGGTGGCAACGCTAGCCCAGGCCGACCGCATTCGCGATCTTACAACCGTACAGGGCGTACGGGAAAACTCCCTGATTGGCTATGGCCTGGTGGTGGGGCTTGACGGAACGGGTGACCAGACTACCCAGACCCCTTTTACCACTCAAAGCCTGAACAACATGCTCTCCCAGCTCGGAATTACCGTGCCGACGGGCACCAACATGCAGCTGAAAAACGTGGCTGCCGTTATGGTCACCGCCTCCTTCCCGGCGTTTGC
This sequence comes from unidentified bacterial endosymbiont, assembly GCF_918797525.1. Lineage (NCBI taxonomy): Bacteria > unidentified bacterial endosymbiont. The sequence continues at coordinate 1,986,009 of NZ_OU963893.1, forward strand.
GCGCCAGGGGCAAACCATTGACGTGGTGGTTTCCTCAATGGGTAATGCCAAAAGCCTGCGCGGCGGTACGTTGCTGATGACGCCGCTGAAAGGCGTAGATAGCCAGGTTTATGCCCTGGCGCAGGGGAACATTCTGGTGGGCGGCGCGGGCGCATCTGCAGGCGGAAGCAGCGTGCAGGTCAACCAGTTGAACGGCGGGCGTATCACCAACGGGGCTATCATTGAGCGTGAGCTGCCAACCCAGTTCGGCTCTGGCAACACGATCAACCTTCAGCTCAATAATGAAGACTTCACGATGGCGCAGCAGATTGCCGACACCATCAACCGCAGCCGCGGCTACGGCAGCGCAACCGCGCTGGATGCGCGCACGGTGCAGATCCGAACCTCTACCGGCAGCAGCAACCAGGTGCGCATGTTGGCCGATATCCAGAATATGGACATTAACGTTCCGCTTCAGGATGCCAAAGTGATTATCAACTCACGTACCGGCTCGGTGGTGATGAACCGGGAAGTGTCGCTGGACAGTTGCGCCGTGGCTCAGGGTAACCTCTCGGTGACGGTGAACCGCACCGCCAACGTTAGCCAGCCAGACACGCCATTTGGTGGCGGTCAGACCGTCGTGACGCCGCAAACGCAGATTGACCTGCGTCAGAGCGGTGGCGCCCTGCAGAGCGTACGTTCCAGCGCTAACCTGAACAGCGTGGTTCGCGCCCTGAACGCGCTGGGGGCAACGCCCATGGAGCTGATGTCTATTCTGCAGTCTATGCAAAGCGCGGGCTGTCTGCGCGCCAGACTGGAAATCATCTAATGCTGACCGATAGCAAGCTGTTGACCAGTGCCGCCTGGGATGCCCAGTCGCTCAACGACCTGAAAACCAAAGCGGGCAAAGACCCGGCGGCAAACATCCGCCCGGTGGCCCGTCAGGTGGAAGGGATGTTTGTGCAGATGATGTTGAAAAGCATGCGCGAAACCCTGCCAAAAGATGGGATATTCAGCAGTGATTCGACGCGTCTCTACACCAGCATGTACGATCAGCAAATTGCCCAGCAGATGACGGCAGGAAAAGGGCTCGGCCTGGCTGACATGATTGTTAAACAGACCGCTGCCGCGCAGGGCATTCAGACTGAGGACGTGCCACAGCAAGTTCCGCTGAAGTTTGACCTGGAAACGGTGACCCGGTATCAGAACCAGGCGATTACCCAGATGGTGCGTAAAGCGGTGCCAAAAACCACGGGTAGCGGTGATGAGTCGCTCTCTGGCGACAGCAAAGACTTCCTGGCGCAGCTGTCTCTGCCCGCGCGTCTTGCCAGTGAAGAGAGCGGCGTGCCGCATCATCTGATCCTGGCGCAGGCCGCGCTGGAATCAGGCTGGGGCCAACGCCAAATCCTTAAGGAGAATGGCGAGCCGAGCTTTAACCTCTTTGGCGTGAAGGCCAGTTCCAGCTGGAAGGGGCCGACAACCGAGATAACCACCACCGAGTATGAAAACGGCGCCGCAGTGAAGGTGAAAGCCAAATTCCGCGTTTACAGCTCTTATCTTGAAGCGTTGTCAGATTATGTGGGGCTGCTAAGCCGAAACCCGCGTTATACCGCCGTGACCCAGGCCGCAACGCCGGAGCAGGGGGCTCAGGCCCTGCAAAACGCAGGCTACGCCACCGATCCTAACTATGCACGCAAACTCACCAGTATGATCCAGCAGTTGAAATCGATGGGCGAGAAGGTCAGTAAAGCCTATAGCACAGATATTGAAAATCTGTTCTGAAAGTTCTCAAGTCCCGATGGAGGCTGCCGATAACCTTCATCAGGACTCGTGTCTGAACGTATAAAAGGAACCCCCATGTCCAGTTTGATTAACAGCGCCATGAGTGGCCTCAGTGCCGCACAGGCGGCACTCAATACCGTCAGTAATAATATTTCAAGCTATAACGTAGCCGGTTATACTCGCCAGAATACCGTTCTGAGCGCGTCTAACAGTACGCTGACCGGCGGTGGCTGGGTAGGTAATGGGGTTTATGTCTCCGGCGTGCAGCGTGAGTATGACGCCTTCATCACCAACCAGCTGCGTGCCGCACAGACCCAAAGCAGCGGGCTGACAACGCGTTATCAGCAGATGTCAAAAATTGACGACGTGCTCTCTGATACCACCAACTCGCTGTCGACCACGCTACAGGATTTCTTTAAAAGCCTGCAAACGCTGGTGAGCAATGCCGAAGATCCGGCGGCGCGCCAGACGGTCATTGGCAAAGCGGATGGTCTGGTCAACCAGTTTAAAACCAACGATCAATACCTTCGCGACCAGGATGCTCAGGTCAATACGGCGATTTCAACCAGCATCGATCAGATCAATAACTACGCGAAGCAGATTGCTAACCTCAACGATCAGATTTCCCGTCTGACCGGCGTGGGCGCAGGCTCATCACCTAACGAACTGCTCGATCAGCGCGACCAGTTGGTGAGCGATCTGAACAAGATTGTCGGCGTGGACGTGACCGTGCAGGACAGCGGCACCTACAACCTCTCTATCGCCAACGGTTATTCGCTGGTGCAGGGCAGCACTGCCAGCCAACTGGCGGCGGTGAAGTCCAGCGCAGACCCTTCTCGTACAACGATTGCCTATGTTGATACGGTGTCCGGCAACGTCGAGATCCCTGAAAAGCTGATTACCACCGGTTCGCTGGGTGGGCTGTTAACTTTCCGAGCGAAGGACCTGGATCAGGCGCGCAACTCCCTTAACCAGATGGCGCTGGCGTTTGCTGACGCCATGAATACCCAGCATCAGGCCGGCTTTGATGCGAACGGCGATAATGGCGGCAAACTGTTTGATTTTGGTTCTCCGTCGGTACTGAGCAACACCAAAAATACCGGCAACGCCTCCGTGACGGCGACCATGACGGACAGCACCAGGGTTCAGGCGACAAACTATAAGGTTGAGTACAACGGGACCAACTGGACGATCACCCGCCTGTCGGACAACACCAGCTTTACCGCCACGCCGAATGCCGAAACGGGTAACCTGTCGTTTGACGGCCTGAATGTTAATATCAACGGCGTGGCCAATCAAAAAGACAGCTTCATCGTGAAGCCAGTGAACGACGTCATCATGAATATGGACGTTGCGATCGGCGATGAGTCAAAACTGGCAATGGCTTCCGCCAGCGACAGCGGTGATAGCGACAACACCAACGGTCAAAAAATGCTGGATCTGCAGAGCGCTAAGCTGGTGGGCAATAACAAATCCTTCAACGATGCCTATGCGTCGCTGGTCAGTACGGTGGGGAGCACCACCGCGTCACTGAAAACCAGCAGCGCGACAAAAGATAACGTGGTCACACAGTTGACCAAACAGCAGCAGTCGATTTCCGGGGTTAACCTGGATGAAGAGTATGGCAACCTGCAGCGCTATCAGCAGTACTACCTGGCGAATGCGCAGGTACTGCAAACGGCGAGCACGCTGTTTGATGCGTTAATCAACATTCGCTAAGTCAGGGGTTAAATAATGCGTATCAGTACTCAAATGATGTATGAGCAGAGCATGCGCGGAGTAACAAACTCCCAAAGCCTCTGGCTCAGCTATGGCGAGCAGATGTCTACCGGTAAGCGTGTAAACCGTCCATCTGATGACCCGATCGCCGCCTCGCAGGCCGTTGTGCTATCGCAGGCGCAGGCTCAAAACAGCCAGTATGCGCTGGCGCGTTCCTTCGCCACGACCAAAGTGTCGCTGGAAGAGAACGTGCTATCGCAGGTGACAACCGCGATTCAATCCGCACAGGAAAAGATTGTGAATGCGGGCAACGGCACCCTGAGTGACGATGACCGCGCCTCGCTGGCCACTAACCTGCAGGGGATCCGCGACCAGCTGATGAACCTTGCGAACAGTACCGATGGTAATGGTCGTTATATCTTTGCGGGTTACAAAACCGAGGCCGCAGCCTTTGACCAGACTACCGGGGCCTATAACGGTGGGGATACGGCAATCAGCCAGCAGGTTGACGCCGCGCGTACCATGCAAATTAGCCATACGGGCACACACGTTTTCGATACCTTTACCAGCAATGCGAAACCAGAGCCGGATGACAGTGCGCCGGAAACGAACCTGTTTAAGATTCTGGATAGCGCGATTGCTGCGCTGAATATACCCGTTGAAGGAGACCAGACCAAAGTCGATGCGTTTACCGCTGCGATCGATAAAGCCAACCGTGGCCTGAGTAACTCGCTGAACAACGTGCTCACCGTGCGTGCCGATCTGGGTATTAAGCTTGATGAGCTGGGTAAACTGGATTCGCTGGGTGATGACCGTGCGCTGGGCCAAACTCAGCAGATGAGCAACCTGGTGGACGTAGACTGGAACTCGGTGATCTCTTCGTACGCCATGCAGCAGGCGGCCCTGCAGGCCTCTTATAAAGCCTTCAGTGATATGCAGGGCATGTCTCTGTTCCAGTTGAATAAATAACATCCTGACCTCTTAGCATGTCTTGAAACTGGGCATGTTTTGCTGCCCAATCCGTCTGGATTGGGCATTTTTTTACATTATCTCTGCCTGAGCTGACGATGCGCGGGCGCTTTCGATAAGACGGATCGCCAGCGCAATCGCACCACACACCGTCGCCAGCGCGACCACGCCAGACCAGCCCGCCAGGCTATAAATATTGCTCCCTAACACCGAACCTAACGCCATGCCGATAAAGACCACCGTGAACAGCAGGGCATTGAGACGTCCACGAGCCTGAGGCTCCAGGCTGTACACCAGATTCTGGTGTGCGACCAGGCTTGACTGTAAACCCAGGTCAAAACCTACGGCAGAGAGTGCAATCAGGCCAAGCTGGCCGTGCGTACCCAACGCTGGCATCAGGAACATCAGCGCAAATGAGAGGGTCACGAGCGCGGCCCCTAACTGAGTCACTTTTCCAGCACCCAGTTTATCTGCAAGACCACCGGCCAGCGGGGGGGCTAACGCACCAGCGGCACCCGCAATACCAAAACCGCCCGCCACGGCGCTACCGAGGTGATAACGTTCCAGCAGCATAACGGCAAGGGTCGACCAGAATGCACTAAAGGCAATCGACAGAAAACCCTGGGCCAGCGCCGCACGACGCAGCGCCGGGTAACGACGCCACAGGTGCTCCATTGAGCGCATCAGTGCCGGATAGCTCAACGTAGAGTGAATGGCAAAGCGGGGGAGTACCGCCCACATCGCCGCACCGATGAAGGCAATGCTTACGGCGGCAAGTTGGTACATAACCCGCCAGCCAAAGGCTTCACCCACCACGCCGCTGACGGTTCTCGACAACAATATTCCCAGCAACAGACCCGTCATCACGGTGCCGACGGTTTTACCCTGTTTACCTTCCGGGGCGAGGATCGCCGCAGCAGGAACGATATCCTGGGCCATGGTCGCAGCCATGCCGATCAACAGGCTCATCAGTAACACGGAGTGCAATTGTCCGGTCAGGCTACAGCCCAGCAGGAATAGCGCCAGCGCCGCGCTTTTAATCAGGATCAGCGTCCTGCGGTCGTGGCGATCGCCAAGCGGTAACAGGAACAGAATACCGAGCGCGTAGCCTGCCTGGGTCAGCGTGGGAACCAGCCCCATGCCCTCAATGCTGAGATGAAGGTCGGCCCCCATCAGCGGAAGCAACGGTTGGGCGTAATAAATAGAGGCGACGCTAAACCCGGCGCCGAGCGCCAGCATTAAAATCACCCAGCGGCTCACCACGTGGGACGTTGTTGATGTATTCATAAGAGGTTCCTCAGTCAGGTTGTGCGCGTATTTTTCATCAACGCGCCTTGCGAGGGTAGAGGCTCCGGTGGTAAAACGCTTATACGTATAGCGTATGACAGATAAAAACATGAAACGTATCGAGCGTATAGACAGAGTGGAACTGATGCGCACCTTTGTGCGCATTGTGGACAGCGGTTCCTTATCGGCAGCGGCCAGACAGCTCTCTGTTACGCAGGCCACGGTGAGCCGTCGCCTGCAATCTCTGGAAACCCTGCTGGGGGTTCGCCTGCTGTTACGCACGACACACGCCATAAAGCTCACTGACGACGGTGAGCGCTGTTATCAGCATGCCAGACGGGTGATTGACAGCTGGCTGGCGCTGGAAGATGAAGTGGGACAAACGGAAGATGAGCCGGTTGGCGTATTGCGGGTACGGGCGCCTCATGCCTTCGGACAGGATCAGCTCCTGAAACCTCTGACGGCGTTTTTACAGCGTTATCCGCACCTGTCCGTCGAATGGATGCTGAATGATAAGTCGGTTGATTTTCTGAGCGACAATATTGACTGTGCTATCCGCGTTGGGGCAGAGGTCGATCCGGCGACGGTGTCCGTGTTGCTGGCTGAAGTGCCGCGATCGGTGGTGGCATCTCCGCAATTGCTGGCGCATTTTCCCGAAGTCAAAACGGCGGATGATTTGCAGGCGCTTCCGTGGGTCGCCATCAGCACGTTTTACCAGCGGCACGTGGAGCTCTATGAGGGGACATCGTTACAGCCGAAACGGATTGCCATTACCCCACGGCTAAGCACCGACAGTCTGCATGTGGCCCGCAATAGTGCTCTGACAGGCCTGGGAGTGGCAGTGGTTTCAAGCTGGACGGTACAAGAGGATATCGCGCAGGGACGTTTAGTACATCTGCTACCGGAATGGCAACCCGCGGCACTGCCTGTCCATCTGGTTTACCCCTGGTCTCGCTATTATCCGGCACGTTTGCGGCGATTTCTGGAAATGATGAAGCAGGTTATGCCGGGCATCGCCGGCATGAGAAAGCCGGCAAAAGAGAAATAAAAAAGCCGACCCGAAGGTCGGCTTCCTGACACGATGTCGTTTTAGTCGACAGACTGCGGACGGGTTGCAGGCGCAGTTGCCTGATGCGAAGCACTGTGCCCCCCGGCAGAACCTTTGCCATCAAAGTTGAAATCAGGGCGAACCCAGTCGCTTTGACGTGGCGCTTCCGCTATATATTCAGGTGCAGGCGCGCGGGTCATTGGCGCAGTAGCAACGTGCGCTGGCGCGTTGTGTACTGGCGCTTTCTGCTGTGGCGCGTTGTGGGCTGGCACAGGCGCGGCAACAACCGGCTCTGGTTTCACCTCTGGCGCTTCGCGAACAGGTTCAACGTCAATGGCGATGTCCTGAACCTCCTCTTCTGCAACCGTTTCAACCACAGTCTCAGGCGTTTCTTCGACCATAGCGGCTGGTTGTGCTTCTTCAACAACCTGTTTAACTACCACGGAGTCTTCTTCGGCAATCAACTGCGGCGCGGCATCAACCGGCGCGGCAATCACTTCAGGATGTGTGGTCTCTACTTCAACGGCTTCGACTGCCTGAGGTTCAACCACCGTTGCGGCTTCCGTCACCACCGCTTCAACGGTTGCTCCAGGTGCAATCACCTCTTCGTTAACAACCTGTTCTTCAACGGCTTGTTCCGGGCGTGCAACCGGGTAGCGGATCCAGACTTTACCGGATGCCATTTCCGGCGACGCGCACGCCACGGTTAACGGCATGGGAGACTGAGTCGGATAACGCTCATCGCGGTAGCGACGACGACGCTGTCCGCTGACGCGTAGATGGCGCGGAGAACGGCGTGAACGACGCGGCATACCTGCGTTATCACGGCCTTCACCGTTTTCATCCTGCTCAGCGTTATTTTCGACTACCGCAGGCAGGTCAACTTTTGCCAGTTGGGTGCCCGGTGCGGTTTCACCGACGTCAGCAACGGTATTCACGATCTCTTCTGCTGGCTGTTCATCGAAGCGGACTTTCTGTGACAGCTGGCGCTGCTTGCGACGCGGCATCACCTGAGTACGTTCTTCCTGCTCAGTGTCCTGCTGTTCAACAGGTTCTTCGCGGTTCAGGCTCTTAACTTCCTGCTGCGCCTGACGCTTATCGTCGTTACGGCGACGATTACGTTCACGGCGAGGCTGCTGCTCGTCGCGCTGTTTGCTTTTCTCAGACTCGTCACCCGCCTGCTGGCGAATTTCGCGATCTTCAACATTTTGCTGTTGTTTATCACGACGGTTGCGACGGTTGTCTTCGCGTTGCTCACGGCCTTCGTTATTGTCAGAACGGTTGTCACGGCGCTCATTACGCTCGTTACGTTCGTTGCGGTCATTACGATCGCTACGGTCATTACGGTCATTACGATCGCGACGGTTGTTCTGGCGTTTACGACGATCCTGCTGGCGCTCTGGCTTCGCTTCTTTCGGGGCTTCTTTTGGTTGCTCCGGCTGAACGTCTTCGCCCGCAAACAGCTTCTTCAGCGCACCGAACAAACGGCTCAGGAGGCCCGGTTGTTGCGGTTGTGCTTTCGCCGCCTCTGGTGCTGGTTTTTGTACAGCAGGTTTAGCGACGGTTTTTTCCATCGCCATCTCCGGCGGTGCTTCCGGCATGATGAAGGTCGCTAATGCAGGCTGTTCAGGCAGTTTACGCTCGGCAGGCTCTTCATCGGATGGCATTGCCATCTCTTCTTCATGCAGTTTCGGCAGCAGGTAGCTGAGCGTTGTGGTCTCTTCACCTTTACGCACGCGCAGCACATGGTAGTGCGGAGTTTGCATCTGATCGTTTGGCACGATGATGCAGCGAACGCCGCCCTGTCGCGCTTCGATTGCACTCACGGCTGTACGTTTTTCGTTTAGCAAATAAGAGGCAACAGGCACCGGCACAATGGCGTGAACCTCTTTGGTGTTCTCTTTCAGCGCTTCTTCTTCAATCAGACGCAGAATGGAGAGAGAGAGCGATTCGTTATCGCGCACCGTACCGGTACCGGAACAGCGCGGACAGACGTGATGGCTGGACTCACCCAGGGACGGGCTAAGACGCTGACGGGACATCTCCAGCAGGCCAAAACGTGAAATATGGCTGATCTGAATGCGTGCCCGGTCCTGACGTACCGCTTCGCGCAGACGGTTTTCTACCGCACGCTGGTGACGAACAGGGGTCATGTCGATGAAGTCGATGACAATCAGACCACCCAGGTCGCGCAGGCGGAGCTGACGGGCGATTTCATCTGCGGCTTCAAGGTTGGTGTTAAAGGCCGTTTCTTCGATATCGCCTCCACGCGTGGCACGTGCGGAGTTGATGTCGATAGCAGTCAGCGCTTCAGTGGTATCGATAACGATAGAACCGCCGGACGGCAGACGCACTTCACGCTGGAAGGCAGACTCAATCTGCGATTCAATCTGATAGTGGCTGAATAGCGGGATTTCACCCGTGTACAGCTTGATTTTGCTGGTGAAATCCGGACGACCCAGCGCGGCGATGTGCTGGCGCGCCAGCTCGAGCACTTTCGGGTTATCAATCAGAATTTCGCCGATATCCTGACGCAGATAGTCGCGGAAGGCACGTACGATAACGTTACTTTCCTGGTGGATCAGGAACGGCGCAGGGCGGCTTTCTGCTGCTTTTTTGATCGCTTCCCAGTGCTTGAGGCGAAAGCTTAAGTCCCACTGCAGCGCTTCGGCAGATTTGCCTACGCCTGCGGTGCGCACGATAAGCCCCATGCCGTCCGGCAGCTCAAGGCTTGCCAGCGCTTCTTTCAGCTCGGTACGGTCATCACCTTCGATACGGCGTGAGATCCCCCCCGCACGCGGGTTGTTAGGCATCAGAACCAGGTAGCTCCCCGCCAGGCTGATAAAGGTGGTGAGGGCGGCGCCTTTGTTGCCGCGCTCTTCTTTATCAATCTGTACAATAACTTCCTGGCCTTCGCGCAGAACATCTTTGATGTTCGGACGGCCGTGAGCGTTATAATTTGCAGGGAAATATTCGCGGGCGATTTCTTTCAGAGGGAGGAAACCGTGACGCTCGGCACCGTAATCAACAAATGCAGCTTCAAGGCTTGGTTCAATGCGGGTGATTTTGCCTTTGTAAATGTTCGCTTTTTTCTGTTCGTGTCCAGGACTTTCGATATCCAGATCGTACAGGCGCTGCCCATCCACAAGGGCGACACGCAACTCTTCTTGCTGAGTTGCGTTGATTAACATTCTTTTCATCGTAACTTACTCGTTATTCTTACATTGACGACAAAGCTGCGGGCAAGGTGACGCTTTCCGGGGTATGAACCGATGGCCTCGTGTCTATTCACGTCGCCAACCTCACGGTTGTCGCTCGCTTAAGAGGCGCAGAGTGTCGGTTGCCTGTATTTTATACGGAAATACAGCGCAATTATCAGGGGAATTGCCTGGGATAACTCTCCAGAAAACAATCCTTATACCGGGAAGTACTGCAACCCGCAGCCCGCTAACTGCCTGAAAGATCAATACGTCTTACGCCATTGCTGCGTGGATGATCGGTCAGACAAAATTGGTCATTCCGTCAACATCCTTACATAACCTGGATTTAACACGGAAAACGGGTTCATTATTCCATTGCAAGCCGGGTTATAGCAAGATGACTTTTACCAATTATCACCCGGTTACTCACAGTTTCTTCACTTCAAGCGGGTGATTGGTTTAATAACCACCAAATCGATTGCGTGAAACACAAGTCAGAGCGGGTAGACGTAAATATAAGCATAGAAAAATGAGTGGCGCGAATCTCTGACGATATTTAGAATCGCCAACCATGAAAACAGAGACTCCAGCCGTAAAAATAATTGCTATCGCGGATGACTACGCGGGGCAACGTATCGATAACTTTTTACGTACCCAGTTGAAAGGGGTACCTAAAAGCATGATTTATCGCATCCTGCGTAAGGGCGAGGTGCGGGTTAACAAAAAACGCGTGAAGCCAGAGTATAAGCTTGAAGCCGGTGACGAGGTGCGTATTCCCCCGGTGCGCCTTGCTGAACGTGAAGAGGACGTCGTATCACCTAAGCTACAGAAAGTTGCGGCCCTCAACGAGGTTATCCTCTATGAAGATGACGCTATTCTGGTGCTGAATAAGCCATCCGGCACGGCGGTGCATGGCGGTAGCGGTCTGAGCTTCGGCGTGATTGAAGGACTGCGCGCTTTGCGTCCGGAGGCGCGCTTCCTCGAACTGGTTCATCGTCTTGACCGCGACACGTCCGGCGTGCTGCTGGTGGCGAAAAAGCGTTCCGCGCTGCGTTCTTTGCATGAGCAACTGCGCGAAAAAGGGATGCAGAAAGATTATCTGGCGCTGGTTCGCGGACAGTGGCAATCCCATGTGAAAGTGGTGCAGGCGCCGTTGCTGAAAAATATTCTGCAAAGCGGTGAGCGTATTGTCCGCGTCAATCAGGAAGGTAAAGCATCTGAGACGCGCTTTAAAGTTGAAGAGCGCTTCGCGTTCGCTACGCTGGTTCGCTGTAGCCCGGTAACGGGGCGTACCCACCAGATCCGCGTCCATACCCAACATGCCGGACACCCTATCGCCTTTGATGACCGCTATGGCGACCGGGAGTTTGACAAGCAGTTGGCGGGGACGGGGCTGTCTCGTCTGTTCCTGCATGCGGCTGCGCTGACGTTTACGCATCCTAATACGGGCGAAACGATCCGTATTGAAGCGCCGCTTGATGAGCAGTTGAAGCGTTGTCTTAGCGTTTTGCGCGGCTGACTTTACCTTGCGCCCTCTCCGCGTGGGAGGGCATCAGGCCGCACTTTTACAATGGCAAAAATCACGCTGTCAGCGGATTATACTCTTCGCGTCTTAGCATCTGACACAGCGCAATCAGCGGCAATCCCACCAGCGTGTTAGGGTCTCGCCCGTCCAGCTTGTCGAACAGTGCAATGCCCAGCCCCTCGCATTTAAAACTGCCCGCACACTTCAGGGGACGCTCCCGGCGCACATAATCTATAATCTCTTGCTCGCTCAGATGGCGGAAGTGCACGTCAAACGGCTCACACTCGGTTTGCAGGTGGCCCGAGGCCGAGTTGTAAAGCGCAAGCCCGGTATAGAAGGTAACGATGCTGCCACGCGCGCGCATCAACTGCCGACAGGCGTTTTCTTCCGTGTGGGGCTTGCCGGTTATCTCGCCGTCCAGCACGCAAACCTGATCGGAGCCTATAATCAAATGAGCAGGATAACGGGCGGCAAGAGACTGGGCTTTCTCTTTAGCCAGCCGGGTCACCAGATGACGCGGTGATTCACCGGACTGTGGCGTCTCGTCGACGTCCGGGGCGGCGCAATCGAACGGGATCCCGAGCTTTTCCAGCAACATTCGGCGGTAGGGTGAGGTGGAGGCAAGAACGAGATTTGGCATATTTTTTTCACCAGATGTAGCGTATCGATGCCAGCCATTTTAAACTACAGGCCGCAATGTGTGCGAATAATTGGCAAAAGGCAGCTCTGGTTGCCTTTTTCTTTGACTCTATGACGTTACAAAGTTAATATGCGCGCCCTATGCAAAAGGTAAAATTACCCCTGACTCTTGATCCGGTTCGTACGGCTCAGAAACGCCTCGATTACGAAGGAATCTATTCTTCCGATCAGGCTGAGCGTATTGCCGAATCCGTAGTCAGTGTGGACAGTGATGTAGAATGCTCCATGTCGTTCGCTATCGACAACCAGCGTCTCGCCGTTTTAACCGGTGATGCAAAGGTCACGGTAACGCTCGAGTGTCAGCGTTGCGGGAAACCGTTTGTACAGCATGTTCACACAACGTATTGTTTCAGTCCGGTTCGTTCTGACGAACAGGCTGAAGCACTCCCGGAAGCGTATGAGCCGATTGAGGTTAACGAATTCGGTGAAATCGATCTTCTGGCGGTGGTTGAAGATGAAATCATCCTCACCTTGCCAGTGGTTCCGGTGCATGATTTTGAACACTGTGAAGTGTCCGAGGCGGACATGGTCTTTGGGGAATTGCCTGATGAAGCGCAAAAACCCAATCCATTTGCCGTATTAGCCAGCTTAAAGCGTAAGTAATTGAGGAGTAAGGTCCATGGCCGTACAACAGAATAAACCAACCCGTTCCAAACGTGGCATGCGTCGTTCCCATGACGCGCTGACCGCAGTTACCAGCCTGTCTGTAGACAAGACTTCTGGTGAAAAGCACCTGCGTCACCACATCACTGCTGACGGTTTCTACCGCGGCCGCAAGGTAATCACTAAGTAATCACGCGTCAGCGTGATTAGGCTTAGTGAGGAATTTCCCCGTGCAAACGGGGAATTTACCGAACCAGGCTGTGACGATACCTTGACACGTCTAACCCTGGCGTTAGATGTCATGGGGGGAGATTTTGGCCCTTCCGTGACAGTGCCTGCAGCATTGCAGGCACTGAATTCTAATTCGCAACTCACACTTCTTTTAGTCGGCAATCCCGACACAATCACGCCATTACTTGCAAAAGCTGACTTTGAACAACGTTCACGTCTGCAGATTTTTCCTGCGCAGTCAGTTATTGCCAGTGATGCCCGGCCATCGCAGGCTATTCGCAATAGCCGTGGCAGCTCTATGCGAATGGCGCTGGAGCTGGTGAAAGAAGGGCGAGCGCAGGCTTGCGTCAGCGCAGGCAATACCGGCGCGCTGATGGGGCTGTCGAAATTATTGCTCAAGCCTATTGAGGGTATTGAGCGTCCGGCGCTGGTCACGGTGTTACCGCATCAGCAAAAGGGCAAAACGGTGGTGCTTGATCTGGGTGCTAACGTCGATTGTGATAGTACAATGCTGGCTCAGTTTGCCGTAATGGGGTCGGTGCTGGCAGAAGATGTGGTCGGGATTAATAACCCCCGCGTTGCGCTTTTGAATATTGGTGAAGAAGAAACTAAGGGCCTGGACAGTATCCGCGACGCTGCGGAAATACTCAAACAGGTTCCGTCCATTAACTATATTGGTTATCTCGAAGCCAATGAGCTACTAACAGGTAAAACAGATGTCCTGGTCTGTGATGGTTTCACCGGAAACGTAACGTTAAAGACCATGGAAGGGGTTGTGAGGATGTTCCTTTCTCTGCTGAAATCGCAGGGGAATGGTCAGAAACGATCCTGGTGGCTGATTTTATTAAAGCGATGGCTACAAAAAAGCCTGATGCGGCGATTCAGTCACCTCAACCCCGACCAGTATAATGGCGCCTGTCTGTTAGGATTGCGCGGCATCGTGATTAAGAGTCATGGCGCCGCCAATCAGCGAGCATTTGCTGTCGCGATTGAACAGGCAGTGCAGGCGGTGCAGCGACAAGTTCCCCAGCGGATTGCCGCTCGCCTGGGATCTGTATTAGCTAAAAGTGACTGAGCGTACATGTATACGAAGATTTTAGGTACCGGCAGCTACCTGCCAAAACAAGTGCGTACCAACGCCGATCTTGAAAAAATGGTAGAGACGTCTGACGAGTGGATTGTCACGCGCACAGGTATCCGTGAACGTCGTATCGCCGCGCCAGACGAAACCGTGTCCTCCATGGGTTACGAAGCCGCTCTGCGCGCCATTGATATGGCCGGCGTCGATAAAGAGCAGATTGGTCTGATCGTGGTTGCGACGACGTCAGCGACGCATGCTTTCCCAAGCGCGGCGTGCCAGGTGCAGAACATGCTCGGCATTAAAGGTTGCCCGGCGTTTGACGTTGCCGCAGCCTGCGCAGGTTTCACCTATGCCCTGAGCATCGCCGATCAATATGTTAAATCCGGCGCCGTGAAATATGCGCTGGTGATTGGCGCTGACGTGCTGGCGCGTACCTGCGATCCGAGCGATCGTGGAACGATCATTATCTTTGGTGACGGTGCGGGCGCAGTGCTGCTTGGCCAGTCCGAAAAACAGGGCATCATCTCCACGCATCTGCATGCTGACGGAAGCTATGGCACGCTGCTGACGCTGCCTAACGCCGATCGCGTTAATCCGGATAACCCGATTCATCTGACGATGGCAGGGAATGAGGTGTTCAAGGTGGCGGTGACCGAGCTTGCGCACATTGTTGATGAAACGCTGGAAGCCAACAACCTTGAACGCTCTGCGCTGGACTGGCTGGTGCCGCATCAGGCTAACCTGCGCATTATCAGCGCTACCGCCAAAAAGCTGGGCATGTCGATGGATAACGTTGTGGTAACGCTGGATCGCCACGGCAACACCTCTGCGGCATCGGTACCGTGCGCATTTGACGAAGCGGTACGCGATGGACGAATCAAACGGGGCCAACTGGTCTTGCTTGAAGCCTTTGGAGGCGGGTTCACCTGGGGTTCCGCGCTGGTTCGTTTCTAGGATAAGGATTAAAAAATGATGCAATTTGCTTTTGTCTTTCCGGGCCAGGGCTCGCAAACCGTTGGCATGTTGTCTGAAATGGCAGCACACTATCCGGTGATTGAAGAGACTTTCCGTGAAGCTTCCGTTGCACTGGGTTATGATTTATGGGCGCTGACCCAGCAGGGGCCTGCCGAAGAACTCAACAAAACCTGGCAGACTCAGCCTGCGCTGCTGAGCGCGTCCGTTGCGCTGTGGCGCGTATGGCAGCAGCAGGGCGGTAAAGCGCCAGCGCTGCTCGCGGGCCACAGCCTGGGTGAGTATTCTGCGCTGGTGTGTGCTGGGGTGATTGCCTTTGCAGATGCGGTACGTCTGGTTGAACTGCGCGGTAAATTCATGCAAGAAGCGGTGCCGGAAGGCACGGGCGGCATGTCTGCCATTATCGGACTTGATGATGCTTCCATTGCCAAAGCCTGTGAAGAATCCGCTGAAGGCCAGGTGGTTTCTCCGGTTAACTTTAACTCGCCAGGCCAGGTGGTTATCGCCGGTCATAAAGAAGCAGTTGAACGTGCAGGCGCTGCCTGTAGAGCGGCGGGCGCGAAACGTGCTCTGCCGCTACCGGTAAGCGTACCTTCTCACTGCGCGCTGATGAAACCTGCTGCTGATAAACTGGCCCTGGAGCTGGAGAAAATTACGTTTAACGCACCGACGATTGCCGTTGTGAACAACGTCGATGTGAAATGCGAAACCGCGCCGCAAGCCATCCGTAGCGCACTGGTTCGCCAGCTTTATAGCCCGGTACAGTGGACCAAAAGCGTTGAGTTTATGGCCTCACAGGGTGTAGAGCGTTTGTATGAAGTCGGCCCTGGTAAAGTCCTCACCGGCCTGACAAAACGGATTGTTGACACCCTGACCGCCTCGGCGCTCAACGAGCCTGAAGCGCTGTCAGCAGCACTCTCGCAATAAAAGAGGAATACCATGAGTTTTGAAGGAAAAATTGCGCTGGTTACTGGCGCAAGCCGCGGTATCGGGCGTGCAATTGCTGAAACACTGGTTGCGCGTGGCGCAAAAGTGATTGGTACTGCAACCAGCGAGAATGGCGCGAATGCCATCAGCGAGTATCTGGGCGCTAACGGTAAAGGTCTGGTATTGAACGTGACCGAACCTGCATCTATCGAATCTGTTCTGGAAAATATTCGCGCAGAATTTGGCGAAGTGGATATTCTGGTAAATAATGCCGGTATCACACGCGACAACCTGCTGATGCGAATGAAAGATGATGAGTGGAACGATATTATCGAAACCAACCTGTCATCTGTATTCCGTCTGTCAAAAGCGGTAATGCGCGCTATGATGAAAAAGCGTCATGGTCGTATTATCACTGTTGGTTCTGTGGTTGGTACCATGGGAAATGCTGGTCAGGCTAACTACGCTGCGGCGAAAGCTGGCCTGATTGGTTTCAGTAAGTCGCTGGCACGTGAAGTTGCGTCCCGCGGTATTACTGTAAACGTTGTTGCTCCGGGCTTTATTGAAACGGACATGACGCGTGCGCTGACTGATGATCAGCGTGCGGGTACACTGGCAGCTGTTCCTGCGGGCCGACTTGGCGACCCTAAAGAAATTGCCAGTGCGGTTGCATTTTTAGCTTCTGACGAAGCGGGTTACATCACTGGTGAGACCCTCCACGTCAATGGCGGGATGTACATGGTTTAACCACGATCGAAAATATTTGCGTTATTAGGGCCAATGGCCTCAAAATAACGTAAAATCGTGGTATGAACTGCCGGGATTTAGTTGCAAATTTTTCAACATTTTATACACTACGAAAACCATCGCGAAAGCGAGTTTTGATAGGAAATTTAAGAGTATGAGCACTATCGAAGAACGCGTTAAGAAAATTATCGGCGAACAGCTGGGCGTTAAGCAGGAAGAAGTTGTGAACTCCGCTTCCTTCGTTGAAGACCTGGGCGCAGATTCTCTTGACACCGTTGAGCTGGTAATGGCTCTGGAAGAAGAGTTTGATACTGAGATTCCGGACGAAGAAGCTGAGAAAATCACCACCGTTCAGGCTGCCATTGATTACATCAACGGTCACCAGGCGTAAGTGAACATCTCCAGGCGGTCATTCGACCGCCTGAGTTTTATCTTTTTTAGTCCCACGAAACTCTTTTTTATCCCTCCCTGGAGGATATACGTGTCTAAGCGTCGTGTAGTTGTGACCGGACTTGGCATGTTGTCTCCTGTCGGCAATACCGTAGAGTCCACCTGGAAAGCTCTCCTTGCCGGTCAGAGCGGCATCAGCCTAATCGACCATTTCGATACTAGCGCCTACGCAACGAAATTTGCTGGCTTAGTAAAGGATTTTAACTGTGAAGAGATCATCTCGCGCAAAGAACAGCGCAAGATGGACGCCTTCATTCAATACGGAATTGTCGCTGGCGTGCAGGCCATGCAGGATTCTGGCCTTGTTATTACACAAGAGAACGCAACCCGTATCGGTGCCGCTATCGGCTCTGGGATTGGCGGTCTTGGTCTGATTGAGGAAAACCATACATCCCTGGTGAATGGCGGCCCGCGTAAAATCAGCCCGTTCTTTGTTCCGTCCACGATTGTTAACATGGTGGCAGGTCATTTGACCATTATGTTTGGTTTGCGTGGGCCAAGCATTTCAATCGCTACCGCATGTACATCGGGCGTACATAACATCGGCCAGGCCGCGCGTATTATTGCGTACGGCGATGCAGATGCTATGGTTGCGGGTGGCGCTGAAAAAGCCAGCACCCCGTTGGGTGTCGGTGGTTTCGGTGCGGCACGTGCACTCTCTACCCGCAACGATAATCCTCAGGCGGCGAGCCGTCCGTGGGATAAAGATCGTGACGGTTTTGTACTGGGCGACGGTGCGGGCATGATCGTACTGGAAGAGTACGAACACGCTAAAAAACGCGGTGCGAAAATTTATGCTGAAGTCGTTGGCTTTGGTATGAGTAGCGATGCTTACCACATGACATCTCCTCCGGAGAACGGCGCTGGTGCTGCTCTGGCGATGGCAAATGCGATTCGTGATGCGGGTATTACTCCGGCACAGATTAGCTACGTCAACGCGCACGGTACCTCTACGCCAGCGGGCGATAAAGCAGAAGCTCAGGCTGTTAAGTCTATCTTCGGCGAATCTGCCAGCCGCGTAATGGTGAGTTCAACCAAATCTATGACCGGTCACCTGTTGGGAGCCGCGGGGGCAGTAGAGTCTATTTACTCTATCCTTGCGCTGCGCGATCAGGCTGTACCGCCAACCATCAACCTGGATAACCCGGATGAAGGTTGTGACCTGGATTTTGTTCCTCACGAGGCGCGTCAGGTCAGTGGAATGGAGTACACCCTGTGCAACTCCTTCGGCTTTGGCGGCACTAACGGTTCTCTGATCTTTAAAAAGGTCTGAGCCTGATTGCCCGCTAGCCCGTAAAAAAAGGTCCGCTTGTCGGGCCTTTTTTTATAAAGTGACCCGGCCAGACCGATCCTTCACGCATAAGGTGCCACTATGTTTGTCATCAATGGCCTTGAACAGGATAGCTTGCCCGCGAGCGACAGGGCGACGCAGTTTGGTGATGGCTGCTTTACCACAGCACGTATCCTTGATGGAAGAATATGCCTGTTTGATGCGCACATCCGTCGCCTGCAACTGGCGTGCGCAGCCTTAATGATCCCTTTTCTTGACTGGGAAACGCTGCGCGGCGAAATGAGCCAGCTGGCATCCGGGAAGGCGCGCGGTGTACTTAAAGTGATTATCAGCCGCGGCAGCGGTGGCCGGGGTTACAGTGGCGCTACGTGCCTGCATCCGACGCGCATGGTATCAGTTTCCGCCTGGCCTGCCCATTATGAACGCTGGCGTGAAGAGGGAGTGACTCTGACGCTCAGCCCGGTACGACTGGGAAGAAACCCGATGCTTGCCGGAATAAAACACCTCAATCGCCTCGAACAGGTGCTAATCCGTACTCATCTTGAACAGACGGATGCTGATGAGGCGCTGGTTCTTGACAGCGAAGGGGTCATTACGGAATGCTGTGCGGCTAATTTATTCTGGCGGCAGGATGATAATGTTTATACGCCTTCGCTGGAACAGGCTGGCGTAAAAGGCATTATGCGACAAGTTTGTATCGAACACCTGGCACGCTCAGGCTTTCGTGTTGTCGAAGTAAGCGTAAAGGAAGATGCGCTCCTGAAGGCTGATGAAGTTGTGATTTGTAATGCGCTGATGCCTGTTATACCGGTCCGTGCCTGGGGCAAACTCACTTTCCCTTCGCGCGAGCTGTTCCAGTTTTTAGCCCCACTATGTGAGCAGACCCAATAGTCATGAAAAAAATGTTGCGCGTTGTCCTCCTCCTCATTGTTGTGCTCGGCATCGCTGGCGGCGCAGGAGTGTGGAAAGTTCGCCAGCTGGCGGACAGCAAGATCCTGATTAAAGACGAGACGATTTTTACCCTTAAAGCAGGCACCGGCCGGCTGGCGCTGGGTAAGCAGTTACACAGCGACAAGATTATTAACCGTCCGCGCGTATTCCAGTGGTTACTGCGCGTTGAGCCTGAACTGGCTCATTTCAAAGCCGGTACCTATCGCTTCACCCCAGGCATGACCGTCAGAGAGATGCTGCACCTGCTGGAGAGCGGTAAAGAAGCCCAGTTTCCGCTGCGTTTTGTGGAAGGTATGCGCCTGAGCGATTACCTGAAACAGCTGCGAGACGCACCGTATATTAAACACACGCTCAAAGATGACAGTTATCAGACGGTCGCTGAGGTGCTGAAATTCGAACATCCGGAATGGGTGGAAGGCTGGTTCTGGCCAGACACCTGGATGTATACGGCCGGGACGACCGACGTCGCTATCCTCAAGCGCGCGCATAATAAAATGGTCACGGCGGTTAACTCCGCGTGGGAAGGGCGCGCAGAGGGCCTGCCTTACAAAGACCAAAATCAGTTTGTTACCATGGCCTCTATCATTGAGAAAGAGACGGCCGTGGCGGAAGAGCGCGAGCGGGTGGCCTCGGTCTTCATCAACCGTCTGCGCATCGGCATGCGTTTGCAAACCGATCCTACCGTCATCTATGGCATGGGCGAACGCTACGCCGGGAGAATATCCCGAAAAGATCTGGAGACGCCAACGGCGTATAATACCTACGTGATAGGCGGTCTGCCGCCTGGGCCGATTGCAACGCCGGGCGAAGCGTCGCTGCATGCGGCCGCGCACCCGGCGAAAACACCCTATCTCTATTTTGTGGCTGATGGAAAAGGGGGGCATACCTTTAATACCAACCTTGCCAGCCACAATCGCTCTGTTCAGGACTATCTGAAGGCACTTAAGGAAAAAAATGCGCAGTAAATACATTGTCATTGAGGGGCTCGAAGGGGCGGGTAAAACCACCGCTCGTAACGTGGTGGTGGAGACGCTTAACGCGCTTGGCGTGGCGGAGATGGTGTTTACCCGCGAGCCGGGCGGTACGCAGCTGGCTGAAAAATTACGCAGCCTGGTACTGGATATCAAATCCGTCGGCGACGAAGTTATCACTGACAAAGCCGAAGTGCTGATGTTCTACGCGGCGCGCGTTCAACTGGTGGAGACGGTGATCAAGCCAGCCCTGGCCGACGGCAAATGGGTCATTGGCGACCGTCACGACCTCTCGACACAGGCGTATCAGGGCGGCGGACGCGGTATTGACCAGACAATGTTGGCAACGCTTCGCGATGCGGTGCTCGGTGATTTCCGCCCCGACCTGACGCTCTATCTGGATGTGACGCCAGAGGTGGGCCTGAAGCGCGCCCGCGCCCGCGGCGAACTGGACCGCATTGAGCAAGAGTCTTTCGACTTTTTTAACCGCACACGTGCGCGTTATCTTGAACTGGCCGGACAGGACCGCTCTATTCTCACCATCGATGCGACACAAACTCTGGACGACGTGACGCGTTCAATTCAGAAAGCGATTACACGCTGGATACAGGAGCAGCAGGCATGAAATGGTACCCATGGTTGCGCCCGCATTTTGAGCAGTTGATCAACAGCTACCAGGCTGGACGGGGGCATCATGCGTTACTGATTCAGGCGTTACCGGGGATGGGTGATGATGCGCTGATTTATGCCGTTACCCGTTTTCTGATGTGTCAGCAGCCGGAAGGACACAAAAGCTGCGGCAAATGCCGTGGCTGCCAGTTGATGCAGGCAGGCACACATCCTGACTACTACACGCTGGAGCCTGAAAAGGGCAAAAGTACGCTCGGCATTGACGCCGTTCGAGAGGTCAGTGAGAAATTATATGAACACGCGCGGCTCAACGGCGCAAAAGTCGTCTGGCTGCAAGATGCCGCGTTGCTTACCGAGGCCGCGGCTAACGCGCTGCTGAAAACGCTGGAAGAACCGCCGGTAAAGACATGGTTTTTACTCTCCTGCCGCGATCCCGGGCGATTGCTTGCCACGCTGCGCAGCCGTTGTCGCGTTCATCACCTCTCCGTTCCTCCTGAACCCTGGGCTTTGAGCTGGCTTGAACGAGAAGTGACGGCGTCACAAGAGGCGGCACTGTCGGCGTTGCGCTTGTGCAGCGGCGCCCCCGCGGCCGCGCTGGCGTTGCTGCAGCCAGAGGTCTGGTCGCAGCGAGAGGCGCTTTGTCGCGCCGTTGAATTAGCCCTCGATAGCGCAGACTGGTTAAGCTTAGCGCTGGTGCTTAACGGTGAGCAGGTGGCCGAGCGTCTGCACTGGCTGGCCGCGCTGTTACTTGATGCTCTGAAGCTTCAGCAGGGCGCAACGCTTCTGACCAATCCCGACGTCTGGCCGTTGGTCAGTACCCTGGCAAACCGCCTGTCCGCAGCATCGTTACGCGCTATCCTGCACGATGTGTGCCAGAGCCGTGAGCAACTTTTAACCGTAACGGGTCTTAATCGCGAGCTTGTACTCACGGATCAGCTACTACGTATTGAACATTACCTGCAACCAGGCGACACACCGCCTGTTTCCCATCTCTGAGAGAGACATTATGTTTTTAGTCGACTCACACTGCCATCTTGATGGCCTGGATTATCAATCTGTGCATAAAAACGTGGACGATGTGCTGGCAAAAGCCGCCGCCCGCGATGTGAAATTTTGCCTTGCCGTTGCGACGACGCTGCCGGGCTATCGCGCCATGCGCGAGCTGGTAGGCGTTCGCGATAACGTGGCCTTCTCCTGTGGCGTTCACCCGCTCAATCAGGATGAAGAGTACGAGGTGGAGGATTTACGCCGTCTGGCGGCGCAGCAGGGCGTGGTTGCGATGGGCGAAACCGGGCTGGACTATTTCTACACGCCGGAAACCAAACCACGTCAGCAGGCCTCCTTTCGACACCATATCCGCATCGGCCGGGAGCTTAATAAGCCGGTCATCGTCCATACCCGCGATGCGCGCGCCGATACGCTGGCGATCCTCAGGGAAGAAAACGTGACGGATTGCGGTGGCGTACTACACTGTTTCACAGAAGACAGAGAAACGGCGGGTAAGCTGCTTGATTTAGGTTTTTATATCTCGTTTTCGGGGATCGTGACGTTTCGTAACGCCGGGCAGTTGCGTGATGCCGCGCGTTATGTGCCGCTCGACCGGATCCTGGTGGAAACAGACTCGCCTTATCTGGCGCCGGTACCGCATCGTGGTAAAGAGAATCAGCCAGCGATGACGAGAGATGTGGCTGAGTATATGGCCGTGCTGAAGGGGATCAGCGTTGAAGAGCTGGCTCGCGTCACAACGGATAACTTTGCCACCCTGTTCCATATCGATCCTACCCGGCTGCAATCTGTCTGAGAGTTCTGTTTTTTTTTGGCTCGTAATTAATAAGCAAAGCGAGTAAAGTTCACCGCCTCATTTGGGGCGGTGATGGTGTTTTTAGAAACATCCAGAAATGCTTATTGTAAATATGTGAAAGTTTTTCGACCAACCTAAGCTGAAACGTGATAGCCGTCAAACAAACTCACAGGGATTTATTTTACTCTGTGTAATAAATAAAGGGCGCTTAGATGTCCTGTCCACGGCGCGGCACTCCCCCCGGGCCAATGCGTGAAAGCGTAAAAAAAGCACAAATACTCAGGAGCACTCTCAATTATGTTTAAGAATGCATTTGCTAACCTGCAAAAGGTCGGTAAATCGCTGATGCTGCCAGTATCCGTACTGCCTATCGCAGGTATCCTGCTGGGTGTCGGTTCTGCAAACTTCAGCTGGCTGCCAGCCGTAGTTTCTCATGTGATGGCGGAAGCAGGCGGTTCTGTTTTTGCTAACATGCCTCTGATCTTCGCTATCGGTGTTGCGCTGGGCTTCACCAATAACGACGGTGTCTCCGCGCTGGCTGCCGTGGTGGCCTACGGCATCATGGTTAAAACCATGGCTGTGGTTGCACCGCTGGTTCTGCATTTACCTGCTGAAGAGATTACGTCTCAACACCTGGCGGACACCGGTGTTCTGGGCGGTATTATTGCCGGTGCGATTGCAGCGTACATGTTTAACCGCTTCTATCGTATCAAGCTGCCTGAGTATCTCGGCTTCTTTGCGGGCAAGCGTTTCGTGCCGATCATTTCTGGTCTGGCCGCGATTTTCATGGGCGTGATCCTCTCCTTCATCTGGCCACCGATCGGTTCCGTTATTCAGACCTTCTCTCAGTGGGCGGCTTACCAGAACCCGGTTGTCGCGTTTGGTATCTACGGCTTCATCGAACGTTGCCTGGTGCCGTTCGGTCTGCACCATATCTGGAACGTTCCATTCCAGATGCAGATTGGTGAATATACTAACGCTGCAGGTCAGGTGTTCCACGGCGATATCCCTCGTTACATGGCAGGCGACCCAACTGCAGGCAAACTGTCTGGCGGCTTCCTGTTTAAAATGTACGGCCTGCCGGCTGCTGCGATTGCCATCTGGCACTCTGCGAAGCCAGAGAACCGTGCGAAAGTGGGCGGCATCATGATCTCCGCCGCGTTGACCTCGTTCCTGACCGGTATCACTGAGCCGATCGAGTTCTCCTTCATGTTCGTTGCGCCAATACTGTACATCATTCACGCGGTACTGGCTGGCCTGGCGTTCCCAATTTGTATCCTGCTGGGTATGCGTGACGGTACGTCCTTCTCTCACGGCCTGATCGACTTCATCGTCCTGTCGGGCAACAGCAGCAAACTGTGGCTGTTCCCTATCGTGGGTGCAGGCTACGCTGTTGTTTACTACACCGTCTTCCGCGTGCTTATCAAAGCGCTGGACCTGAAAACACCGGGTCGTGAAGAGGCGTCAGAAGAGACGAAAGCGGGCGCGACCAGTGAAATGGCGCCAGCGCTGATTGCTGCATTCGGTGGCAAAGATAACATCACTAACCTGGACGCGTGTATCACTCGTCTGCGCGTGAGCGTTGCTGACGTCGCAAAAGTTGACCAGCCTGGCCTGAAGAAATTAGGCGCAGCAGGCGTAGTTGTTGCAGGTTCTGGTGTTCAGGCAATCTTCGGTACCAAATCCGATAACCTGAAAACCGAAATGGATGAGTACATCCGCAACAGCTAAGTGGTGAGCAGGGGAGACTAAGGCAGCCGAATGGCTGCCTTTTTTACTGGCGACGCACACAAAAAAGGGAGCCATTCGGCTCCCTTGTCCATCCTTGACCCATCAGAACTGATAGCTTGCGGTTACGCTAACGTTACGCGGATCGCCGTAAACCAGCGCGCCCTGAACGTTGGTATCATAGGTCTTATCAAACAGGTTATTCAGATTACCCTGTACAGAGAAATTCTTCGTGACCTGATAGCGGGTAAACAGATCGACCAGCGCGTAGCTGCCTTGTTTAGCGCGCCAGGTGCCGTAAGGCGTTGCAACATCGCTGTAGACACTGTTTTGCCAGTTAACGCCACCGCCTACTGTGAGCGCAGGCAGAGCAGGCAGACGATAACGGGTAAACAGCTTAACCGTAGTGCGCGGTAGGTACGGGTTGACGTCTTTTCCGTCGCTGTCCTGGGCAATAAAGCGTGTTGCGCCAAAGGTCATCTGCCAGTTATCGGTCAGCGCGCCGTTGAGTTCAAACTCCACGCCTTTACTCACGGTGCCGTCGGCGCCTTCGTACGCCGTATCGGTTGAACCCTGAATGATGCGCCCGGTGCTTTGCGCGACATTATCCTGCTCAATACGGAAAATCGACAGGGTGGTGGTCAGGCGGCTATCCATCCAGTCTGACTTCAGGCCCACCTCGTAGTTATTGCCGGTAATGGGATCAAGATATCTACCGGAACTGTCGCGATAGTTCTGCGGCTGGAAGATAGAAGTATAGCTGGCGTATGCCGACCAGTTATCATCAATGTCGTAGACGAGTCCCGCATAGGGCGTGGTATGGTTTTTCTCCATGCCATAGGTCAGCGTGTCGATGCTCCAGTGGGTATAGCGGGCGCCAAGGATCAAATGCAGCGGGTCAGCTAATGAAATACGTGTCGCAGCGTACAGCGATTTCATGTTGGTTTTGTCGTCCTGAGCCAACGCCTGAGATCCCCACTGAGTTTCCGGGAAACGCCCATCGTAATCGTAGAAACTACCGAACTCATCGGGGTAGACGTTGGCCCACGCGTTAGTGTAGCGGTTGGTTTGACGGCTCAGGCTGCCGCCGACCATGACGGTATGCTGGCGACCAAAGAGATCGTATCCGCCATCGGCAAACAGATCGACAGCGTCGACTTTACGCTTACCGCTGTTCCAGCCCGTTCCGCCAATATAGCCATAGTCAGGACCATAATTTGAATAAGGCCCGACCAGCATCCCCGTGGATTTATCCACGTAAGCATCGAGATACAAGGCTTTGCTGTCGAATTTCGCTTCGGTATGGGTGGCATTAAGGGTGGCCTGCCAGCTATCGGCAAAGCGCTGTTTGAAGGTGGTGAATACCTTATTGAACTCTTTGTCGTTGTAGGCCCAGTCAGGCGCAGTGCTGTGTGAGCGATCGTAGTGCCTTACGCTACCGTCGGTATTCCAGCGCGGTAAGCCGCCCCAGGTTTGGTTATTAACGTCAATGCGTTGATACTCATAACCTGCTGAAAACGATGTGGTATCGCCCAGATCGGCATCGATAATGCCTGAGAAGAAGGTTCGTTTTTGATTGTAGTCATCGAGCCATGAGTCGTTATCCTGGTAGCCCGCTACGATACGACCACGCATATTGCCATCGTCCGTTAACGGGCTTTGCAGATCCATAACGTAGCGCTGTTTATTCCAGCTACCGTACTCCGCAGAGAGATTACCTTTAAACTCGTGACTGGTAGCATGTTTTCGCACCATATTGATGGCAGCAGACGGGTTACCCGTTCCGGTCATCAAACCGGTTGCGCCACGTACAACCTCCACGCGTTCGAAAAGAGCCGTATCAGAGGCAGCATCACCCAAATTCCAGCGTGATTCAAAGTAGGTCGGGATGCCATCAATCATGTAGTTGTCTATCTCGAAACCACGTGAGTAATAGCTGCTACGATCGGAATCGGCGGTGTTTTTACTGATCCCCATCGTGTTATCCATCACGTCTCCCAGCGTCTGTAACTGCTGGTCTTCCATGCGCTGTTGGCTAACGATAGTGACGGATTGCGGGATATCGCGCTGAACCATCTGCATTTTAGTGCCGATGGTCGTGGTTTTAACGCTGTAATCCTGGTCGCTGGATGATTCTGACGGAGAAGTACCGTCGACGACGAGTGTTTCCTCGTTTGTCGCGGCGAAACTTGCAGTAGGCATCAATGCCATAGCAATGCAGGCTGCCAGCAACGAAGGTGTTGCGACAGGCTGGCGTTGCCCATCCCTGGTGTGATTAATGAAAGACATCATCAAACCCTTTCTGAATGGTGAAAGTTGTGTGCATCAGTCCCGCGAGTACGGGCTGAGGTCGTTTTCTATGTTTAAAATGCGCATGAA
The DNA here is from genome assembly GCF_918797525.1 of unidentified bacterial endosymbiont. NCBI lineage: Bacteria > unidentified bacterial endosymbiont. Next base: position 2,012,979 of record NZ_OU963893.1, read on the forward strand.
AATGCAAATGCGAAATATACGCATTGTGATTAGCGCTGTAAACAGATGTTTCAAACGTAAATGAAATTATGTTTCAACGGTTTTACCCATGAGAGCGGTCACTCTCCAGCCAGCTAATGAGGAATAAGGAAAGAAATCGAGGGATAAAGTTGAAAGGACAAGAGAAACTCGCTCATACTCTTCAGTTGTGTCACACAATTGCACAGGCGTTTATTATAGAGCGGACGCATCACGCCAGATTAAACAAAAAAGGAAAAGGTCATGGCTGAAGAAACCATTTTCAGTAAAATTATTCGCCGCGAAATCCCGTCGGATATCGTCTATCAGGATGAGCTGGTGACGGCTTTCCGCGACATTTCACCTCAGGCACCGACGCACATCCTTATTATTCCCAATATTCTGATTCCTACCGTCAATGACGTAAAAATCGAGCATGAAGTGGCGTTAGGTCGTATGCTCACTGTGGCCGCGAAAATTGCCCGGCAGGAAGGGATTGCGCAGGACGGTTACCGTCTGATCATGAACTGTAATCACCACGGTGGTCAGGAAGTCTATCATATCCACATGCATCTTCTGGGTGGCCGTCCACTGGGGCCGATGCTGGCACATAAAGGTCTTTAACATGTTTCGTGGGCGTATTGCAGCGCTGGTAATAGCAATGATGATGGTTGGGTGCAGTGCGCGTCCTGCAATCCCGGTCAGCGATGAACAGACCCTGGTGATGGAGGCCACTGTACTGGCCGCAGGTATCACGGCAGAGCAGCCTGTGTTAACCATCAGTGAAATCCAGTCTTCTGCTTCTTCTACGCTCTTTAACGAAAGAAACGAGCCAGTGACGGTGCACTACCGTTTTTACTGGTATGACGTAAGAGGCCTTGAAATGCATCCACTTGAAGCGCCACGAAGCGTCACCCTTCCGGCCGGTAAATCGGTAACGCTCTATGGCAGCGCCAACTATTTGGGCGCACATAAGGTGAGACTTTATCTTTATTTGTAAGGGGTGAATCTTGATTAAAAATATGAGCCGTTATGCGCTCGTGACGGCATTTGCACTTTTTTTAGCCGGGTGTGTAACCCGTACCGATCAACCCGCACCTGTCGATGAGGTAAAACCGGGCACTGAGCAGCCCACTCAGCCGTTGCCAACCGTACCGTCCTTACCGTCGATTCCGGCACAGCCTGGCCCGATTGAACATCCGGATCAAACGTCCCAGCCAACGCCGCGCGTGCGTCACTATGACTGGAACGGTGCAATACAGCCGATGGTGAGCAAAATGCTGCAGGCACAGGGCGTCACCGCGGGCAGCGTGCTGCTGGTGGATAGCGTAAATAACCGGACTAATGGTTCCCTGAATGCCGGGGAAGCGACGGATACGCTACGCACTGCGCTGGCTAATAACGGTAAGTTTACGCTGGTCTCAGCCCAGCAACTGGCGATAGCAAAACAGCAACTGGGTCTGTCGCCTCAGGACAGCCTCGGTTCGCGCAGCAAGGCGATGGGTCTTGCCCGCAACGTTGGCGCGCAGTACGTGCTTTACTCTAACGCCACCGGCAACGTGAATACGCCAGCCCTGCAAATGCAGCTGATGCTGGTTCAGACAGGCGAGATTATCTGGTCAGGTAAAGGTGCCGTTACGCAACAATAACCGCCCACGCGAAGTGATCCTGTCGCGTTATTTTCCGCAATATCGTCTTATCGCGCCGCAGGCCCACTCCGGGCTTGGCGGCGCGAGCGCTATTATTGCGCAGGGCGAGCAGCGTCTGGTTCTGCGCCATCATCACGATCTCCGCGCGCCAGCGTCGCATTTTCGTCGTCAGTTTCGCGCTCTCAAACGACTCCCGGCCGATCTCGTGCCAAAGCCTTCTTTTTATCGACAGGGCTGGATGGCCGTGGACTTTCTTGCGGGCGAGGTCAAAAACGACCTGCCGGAAACGTTACCCCTTGCCGCTATGCTGTATCATCTGCATCGTCAACCCCGCCTGGGGTGGCGGGTCACGCTTTTGCCGTTGCTGGAACAGTACTGGCAGCAAGCCGCACCGGACAGACGAACGCCGGAGTGGCTTGCCAGGCTAAAACGCCTGCGTAAAGCGGGAGAGCCGCGGCCATTACGGCTTTCACCCTTGCATATGGATGTTCACGCCGGAAATATTGTCCATACCGCAAGCGGGCTAAGGCTTATCGACTGGGAATACGCAGGCGACGGGGATGTGGCGCTGGAGCTGGCGGCGGTGTGGGCAGATAACGGCGTGCGCCAGCGGCTCATTGACGATTATGCAGCCCTTGCGAAGCTTAATGCGGACCGCCTGACACGCCAGGTGAGGCGCTGGCGACCCTGGGTATTAATGCTGATGGCGGGCTGGTTTGAAGTCCGCCTGCAGCAGTCGGGTGACAAACAATTTATCGCGCTGGCAGATGATGTCTGGCGTCAGTTACATACCAAAGGATAAGAGAGGTTCGTGTGGGTCCAGTCATGTTGGATGTCGAAGGGTTTGAGCTGGATGCGGAGGAGCGCGAAATTCTGGCGCACCCGCTGGTGGGGGGCTTAATCCTGTTTACCCGCAATTATCACGATCCGGAGCAGCTGCGTGAACTGGTCCGCCAGATCCGTAGCGCATCGCGCAACCGTCTGGTGGTGGCCGTCGATCAGGAAGGCGGACGCGTCCAGCGTTTTCGCGAAGGCTTTACCCGCCTGCCGGCAGCGCAGTCGTTTCATGCGTTATTAGGCAAGGAAGAGGGCGGTAGGCTGGCCCAGGACGCGGGCTGGCTGATGGCCAGTGAGATGATCGCCATGGATATCGACATAAGCTTCGCGCCCGTGCTGGACGTAGGGCATATCTGCGCCGCGATTGGAGAACGCTCATACCATGAGGATCCGTGCACTGCGTTGGCGATGGCGACCCGTTTCATTGACGGTATGCACAATGCGGGAATGAAAACCACCGGTAAACACTTTCCCGGCCACGGCGCAGTGACCGCGGATTCCCACAAAGAGACACCGTGCGATCCGCGCCCTGAGGCGGATATACGCGCGAAAGATATGTCGGTATTCACGTCGCTGATTAGCGATAACAAGCTGGATGCCATTATGCCTGCGCATGTCATCTATAGCGACGTCGACGCGCGCCCGGCCAGCGGCTCCCCGTACTGGCTGAAAACGGTATTGCGCCAGGCGTTGGGCTTTAACGGCGTCATTTTTTCCGACGATCTGTCGATGGAAGGGGCGGCGATAATGGGCAGTTACGCACAGCGTGGTCAGGCGTCGCTGGATGCAGGTTGCGATATGATCCTGGTCTGCAATAATCGTAAGGGTGCCGTCAGCGTGCTCGATAACCTGTCGCCGATCAATGCAGAGCGTGTTACGCAATTGTATCATAAAGGTTCATTTAGCCGTCAGGAGCTGATGGACTCGGCGCGCTGGAAAGCGGTTAACGCTCAGCTTGAAGCACTGAATGAGCGCTGGCACGCACATAAAGCCAGCCTGTAAATCTTTTGAAAGGCGTAGCGTGGTGATAAGACAATGATCATCTATTTACACGGTTTTGACTCAAACAGTCCTGGTAATCATGAGAAAGTCATGCAACTGCAGTTTATCGATCCGGATGTACGGTTGATCAGTTACAGCACCCGCCATCCGAAGCATGATATGCAGCATTTACTCAAAGAAGTGGACAAGATGTTGCAGTTGAATGTCGACGAACGTCCGCTGATTTGTGGCGTAGGTCTGGGCGGGTATTGGGCCGAGCGCATCGGGTTTTTGTGCGATATACGCCAGGTTATTTTCAATCCTAATCTGTTCCCGCATGAGAACATGGAAGACAAGATCGACCGCCCTGAAGAGTATGCCGACATTGCGACGAAATGCGTCAGCAACTTCCGGGAAAAGAACCGCGATCGTTGTCTGGTGATCCTGTCTCGCCATGACGAAGCGCTCGATAGCACCCGTTCCGCTGAAGAACTGCATCACTACTATGAGATAGTCTGGGACGAAGAACAGACCCATAAGTTCAAGAGTATCTCCCCGCATCTGCAGCGCATTAAAGCCTTTAAAACGCTGGGCTAAACGGCAGCGTTTACTGGCTCAAACCCGGCCGTTAACGCGTGCCGGGTTTTCTTTTGTCCAGAATTGTCTACTTTTAAGCCATCAAAACTTGATGCATGTCAATTTTGGTATGACCAATGCGCCTGACGTGCTATTCTCAATTCACCTGAATGGTTTCAGTTCTGTAACCTATTGTTAATTAAGGGTTATTATTATAACTTTTAATTAACAATTGGTTAATAATTTGAGGGGGTCACGTTGACTACGCCATTGAAAAAGATAGTGATTGTCGGCGGCGGTGCTGGCGGGCTGGAGCTGGCTACACAGCTAGGTAAAAAGCTGGGACGCGGTAAAAAAGCCAAAATTACGCTGGTGGATCGTAACCACAGCCACCTGTGGAAGCCGCTGCTGCACGAAGTAGCGACCGGCTCGCTGGACGAAGGCGTGGACGCGCTGAGCTATCTGGCGCACGCGCGCAATCATCATTTCCAGTTCCAGCTGGGTTCAGTGGTCGATATCAACCGTGAGAGCAAAACCATTACGCTTGCCGAGCTGCGTGATGAAAAAGGTGAACTGCTGGTCCCTGAGCGCAAGCTGGCGTATGACACGCTGGTGATGGCGCTGGGCAGTACCTCGAACGATTTCAATACCCCGGGGGTGAAAGAGCATTGCATCTTCCTTGATAACCCGCACCAGGCGCGCCGTTTCCATCAGGAGATGCTCAATCTGTTTCTGAAATACACCAATAACCTTGGTGCGAATGGCAAAGTGAATATTGCCATCGTCGGCGGTGGCGCCACAGGCGTTGAGCTCTCTGCTGAATTGCATAATGCGGTTAAACAGCTGCACAGCTACGGTTACAAAGGGTTGACTAACGACGCGCTGAACGTGACGCTGGTTGAGGCAGGGGAGCGTATTCTCCCTGCGCTGCCACCGCGTATCTCCGGCGCGGCGCACAGCGAGCTGACCAAACTGGGCGTTCGCGTTCTGACCCAAACCATGGTCACCAGCGCAGATGAAGGCGGCCTGCATACCAAAGAGGGCGAGTATATTGAAGCCGATCTGATGGTCTGGGCTGCGGGTATTAAAGCCCCTGATTTCATGAAAGATATCGGCGGTCTGGAAACCAACCGTATTAACCAACTGGTGACTGAACCGACGCTGCAGACGACCCGCGATCCGGATATTTATGCTATCGGTGACTGTGCTTCCTGCGCGCGTCCGGAAGGCGGATTCGTGCCTCCGCGTGCGCAGGCAGCGCACCAGATGGCGAGTCTGGTACTGCACAATATTCTGGCGCAGGCCAAAGGCAAACCGATGAAGGCTTATGTCTATAAAGATCATGGTTCACTGGTGTCGCTCTCCAACTTCTCCACCGTAGGTAGCCTGATGGGTAACCTGATGCGCGGGTCAATGATGGTAGAAGGGCGTATTGCCCGTTTCGTGTATATCTCTTTATACCGTATGCACCAGATCGCGCTACACGGCTATTTCAAAACCGGGTTGATGATGCTGGTCGGCAGGATCAACCGCGTGATCCGCCCACGCCTGAAGCTACACTGATCTTCTTTCCCTCCGGGCTCTCCGGAGGGTTTTTAGCATTTCATGCTATCGATATGCTGATCGGTGCTTAAGAGTTCTCTTAAACAACCATCTTCTCTTCTCTGTGTCCGCTTTTTGAGCCTTTTTCTGATTGGCGAAACCCATTCCTGATTGCAAAATTGTTACTAATAGCAACAAAGGAGGAAGTCCCGTGAATAAATCAATGTTGGCGGGTATAGGGATTGGAGTTGCGGCTGCGTTAGGTGTGGCTGCCGTTGCCAGTCTCAACGTGCTTGACCGTGGCCCACAGTATGCTCAGGTCGTGTCCGCTACCCCAATTAAAGAAAGTGTTAAAACACCCCGTCAGGAGTGCCGTAACGTTGCGGTGACGCATCGTCGTCCGGTACAGGATGAGAACCGCATTGCCGGCTCTGTTCTGGGGGCGGTGGCGGGGGGCGTGATTGGTCACCAGTTCGGCGGTGGTCGTGGTAAAGACGTTGCGACCGTGGTCGGCGCGCTGGGCGGGGGCTATGCCGGTAACCAGGTGCAGGGCGCTATGCAGGACAACGACACCTACACCACGACGCAGCAACGCTGTAAAACCGTCTATGATAAGTCGGAAAAACTGCTTGGCTACGACGTGACCTATAAAATTGGCGACCAGCAGGGCAAAATCCGCATGGATAAAGATCCAGGCACCCAGATCCCGCTGGATGGTAATGGTCAACTGATACTGAATAACAAAGTGTAAAAAAGACGTTCTCTGAATTTAGCTCCTCACGCGCTCAGGCTGAGGAGCTTTTTTTTGGCGGATAACCCGTCCTTGACGTCAAATTTTCAGCAGTTCAGGCCAGAGACGCATTGTGGTTTGGGTGATGCTTTGCAGCTTTTCAAGCGTAGCCCCTTCACGGGCGCTGATCGACATCCCTTGCAAAATACAGCTCAGGTATTGTGCCAGCGCCTGCGGCTGGCAATGCGCCGGGAGCTCCCCGCGCTGCTGACGCTTAGCGAGGAACATCGCGAGCGTCTCTTCCTGCATGGCATGGCGGGATTTCACCGTATTGGCAATCTCTTTAGAGGAGGCCGCAAGCGTGGCGGAGGTGTTGATCATGAAACAACCCGCAGGCGTGTCTTTACTGGTGTAGCAGGTGGCGATGGCACTGAAATAGTCGCGTAAAGCAAGCTCAACCGTTTTTTCTTCACAGAAAAGTTGTGCTTCGTGTTGGGCCGCAAACCGCAAGATGTATCTGTCCAGCACCGCCCTGAACAGCCCCTCTTTGTTGGTGAACTCCGCATACAGCGTCGGCGCTTTGGCGCCGGTGGCTTCTACCAGATCGGAAAGCGAGGTCGCTTCATACCCATGCTGCCAGAAGAGCGTCATGGCCTTATCAAGCGCTGCATCTCTGTCGAACACTTTTGGCCGGCCACGGCTTTTCTTAGCGCAACGCGTGATGTCGGTTGTCATGTGCCGTAGGTCCTCCGTTGTTTTGTTGAATAATCATTATAAAAATAAACGTCAACCATCACCAGCGCTGATTGATGAAAAATAAATTAATCGTATGCATATGAAAAATAATGAAATTTAAATTAATATAATGATCGTTATAAAAATACATTGACGTGTGATATGGATCACCTTTATCATTTATGTATCGATCGTTAATTAAATCAATAACGACCTTAAATTCATCTGCCTGAAGGTATAAAAACATGAAAAACGTAAAAACTCTGATCGCTGCGGCTGTACTAAGCTCGCTGTCATTTGCAAGCTTCGCCGCTGTTGAAGTGCAATCTACGCCGGTTGAACAGCATAAAGTCGGGACGATTTCCGCAACTGCCGGGACTAACCTGGGCTCGCTGGAAGAAAAGTTGGCGCAAAAAGCCGACGCCATGGGGGCGAAATCCTTCCGCATCACGTCTGTGACGGGTCCTAATACCCTGCACGGTACCGCTGTTATCTACAAATAAGCCTAGCTAAACCCTCATTAAAGCCACTGCAAAAAAAACGCCCTGCTGCTGCGGGGCGTTTTTGATTGTGTTTTAGAAGGAGTGGTGAACCTGTGTGAAATGTCGCGTGACGTCTGTTGGCATGCCGGACCGCGCCGTCATCGCGCGCTCCATAACCGCTCCGTCTGTGCCGGGGTTAGTTTTGAAACTCACCATTGCCGCATTCAGGTTAATTGGCAACGTTTGCGGATCATCTCCGATGTTTTTCGATAACGGCTGGTGGATTTCAACCAGGCGTACTCCGCCAGGCTCTTCTGAGACCTTGATCGGTGTGTTAATAATATTGACCTTTGTACCCAGCGCCAGGACGTTGTAAAGCTTTTTGATATCGTCATCGCGCAGACGGATACAGCCTGAGCTGACGCGCATACCGATGCCGAAATCAGCGTTGGTGCCATGCAGGAGATAAACACCACCGTATGCGGCGAGACGTATCGCATGCTGCCCCATAGGGTTATCCGGGCCCGCCGGGACCACTGCCGGCAGATCTATACCCTGGGCTTTATAGCGGGCACGAATATTGGCAGTCGGTGTCCAGGTTGGATTTGCACGTTTCTGCGATACGGTCGTCACCATGGTGGGCGTGAGCGTGTCGCCGCCCAGTTGACCAATTCCGATAGGGAAGACGGTCACTTCATGTTTATCCGGCGGGTAATAATAGAGCCGTAGCTCGGCGAGGTTAATCACCAGCCCTTCACGCGGCGCATCCGGCAAAATTGCCTGCAGCGGAATGGTCAGCACGCTTCCGGCCCGCGGGACATAAGGGTCAACGCCAGGGTTCGCCTGCAGCAAGGCAAGGAATCCAACGTTATATCTTTTGGCAATTGCTTCCAGCGAACCACCATTGTTTTCAACCACATGAAAACGATTTTGCCCCACCACGTTGCTGCCAGGCGGAGGGAGCGGCCAGGTATTTGCGCGAGCAGGAAGCGCAATCGCCACCGCGGCTACCAGCGCAAACCACGTTAACCAGCGGGTAAAACGGATAGAGGTCATTATCACCATGTCCATATAAATATTAAGGTTATTGTTATATAAGGAATTATAGCCATTATGGCTAATGTGCGTGTCGGGAAGAGGGGGTGAAGTGCAAAGAGTTTGTAAATTGTCGTCCCCGGCGGCCGGGGACGACAGGGCAGATCAAGCGATGGCGTTTTCTTCAAGCTGATGCATAAAGTGACGCACCCACTCCATACGCGTTTTGCGCTCCGCCAGGTCCTGGGTAAATTTCAGACGCGTTGGTCCATCCAGACGGAAGTGCTGCGGTTGTTTTTGCAGTAAGCCGATCAGCCACACCGGGTTGACGTGGTTTTTCTCCGCGAACTCAATCATGCCGCCTTTTTCATTGCCTTCGAGCTTACGGATCCCCAGTGTCTGCGCCTGCTGGCGCAGTCGTGCGATATCCAGCAGATTTCTCGCCGCATCGGGCAACAGCCCGAAGCGGTCGATCAGCTCAACTTTGATCTCTTCCAGCTCGTTTTCGTTTTTCGCACTGGCAATACGTTTATAGAATGACAGACGGGTATTCACATCCGGAATAAAATCATCCGGCAGCAGAGAAGGCATGCGCAACTCGACTTCCGTCTGTTGGCTGGTCAGGTCCTCCAGTGAAGGCTCACGCCCGGCCTTGAGAGCATCGACCGCATTCTCCAGCAGTTCCATATACAGCGAGAAGCCGATGGTTTCCATGGAACCGCTCTGGCCTTCGCCCAGCAGTTCACCGGCGCCGCGAATTTCAAGATCGTGCGTGGCCAGCGCAAAGCCCGCGCCCAGGTCTTCCAGCGAGGCGATCGCTTCCAGACGTTTTTGCGCGTCGGTGGTCATTGCCTTGGGATGCGGCGTCAGCAGCCAGGCATACGCCTGGTGATGCGAACGCCCGACGCGTCCACGCAACTGGTGAAGCTGCGCAAGGCCGAAGTGGTCGGCACGTTCAATGATGATGGTATTCGCCGTCGGGATGTCGATCCCGGTTTCAATGATGGTGGTACAGACCAGCACGTTAAAACGCTGGTGGTGGTAATCGTTCATTACCCGTTCAAGCTCGCGCTCGCGCATCTGCCCGTGACCGATCGCAACGCGCGCCTCCGGTACCAGCTCCGCCAGTTTATCCGCCGCTTTCTGAATGTTTTCCACATCGTTGAAGAGGTAATAAACCTGACCGCCGCGCAATACCTCGCGCAGAATAGCCTCGCGCACCACCAGGGGATCGTACTCGCGCACAAACGTTTTTACCGCCAGGCGACGTGCCGGTGGCGTGGCAATGATAGACAGATCGCGCATGCCGCTCATCGCCATATTCAGCGTACGCGGGATAGGCGTCGCGGTCAGGGTCAGAATATCGACGTCGGCGCGCATCGCTTTGATGCGCTCTTTATGGCGAACGCCGAAGCGATGTTCTTCATCAACGATTAACAGCCCCAAATCTCTCCACTTAACGTCGCTTTGCAGCAGCTTGTGCGTCCCGATCAGAATATCAACCTTGCCCTCGCTGGCCTGGTGCAGAATCTGCGACTGCTCTTTGGCGCTGCGAAAACGTGACAGCATCTCAATGCGCACCGGCCAGTTGGCGAAGCGATCGCGGAAATTGTCAAAATGCTGCTGGGCGAGGAGAGTCGTTGGCACCAGCACCGCAACCTGCTTGTTATTCTCCACCGCAAGGAAGGCGGCGCGCATCGCCACCTCGGTTTTACCAAAGCCGACGTCACCGCACACCAGCCGGTCCATCGCCAGCGGCTGGCACATGTCGCTCAACACGGCATTGATAGCCTGCGCCTGATCCGGGGTGGTTTCAAACGGGAAGCTGTCGCAGAACAACTGATACTGCTCTTTATCATGCTTAAAGGCATAGCCCGCTTTGGCCGCTCGCTGGGCATAGATATCCAGCAGCTCGGCGGCCACATCGCGTACCTTCTCTGCGGCTTTCTGACGCGCGCGCGCCCAGGCGTCACCGCCCAGTTTATGCAGCGGGGCGTTGTCTTCCGCTCCGCCCGCGTAGCGGCTGATCAGATGCAGAGACGACACCGGCACATAGAGTTTGGCGTCATTGGCGTAGGTCAGCATCAGGTATTCCGCTTTAATGCCGCCCGCTTCGAGCGTGGTCATCCCCTGGTAACGCCCGACGCCATGTTCGAAGTGCACAATCGGCTGACCCGGGTGCAACTCCGCCAGGTTGCGGATCAACGTGTCCGGGTTGATGGTCCGGCGGCTGTCCTGACGGCGGCGCGCCACGCGTTCTCCCAGCAGGTCGCTTTCGCAAATGAACGCGAGGTTATTCAGCGTATCCACAAAACCGTGCTCGGCGGCGCCAATCATCAGGTAGCGGCCCGTACCGATGGCTTCGCTTAGCTGCAAAATGCGCTTCGGCGCGACTTTGATGCGCCCCAGTAGTTCGCTCAGCGCTTCACGGCGGCCTTCACTTTCCACGGAAAACACCACCGGGCCGGTAAAGGATTCCAGGAACTTACGCAGGTTATCCAGAGGCGATTTTTGCTGTGCCTGAACGGCAAGATCTGGCAGTTTCTGGAAGGCCAGGTTGGTATTAGCGGCTTTGTCGGCAAGGCTCTCCGTTTTGAGCTGAATGCGCGGCCAGCGTTTAAGCTCTGCGTTCAGCTCGTCGGTACGCAGCCATAACGTTTCCGGAGGTAACAGTGGACGCATCGGATCCACGCCCCGATTCTCAAAGCGGGCGCGAGTATCGCTTTCAAAGCGGCTGGCGCTGGCGTCGGGATCGCCGGTATTCACGATAAGCGTATTCGCCGGGAAGTAGCTGAAGAGAGCAGGCAGCGGCTCGTTAAAGAACAGCGGCTGCCAGTATTCGATCCCCGCCGGCAGCGTACCTTTGCTCACCTGCTGATAAATATGTTCCGCGTCGCGTTTTACGTCGAACCTGTCGCGCCACTGGCTGCGAAACAGCTCGATGGCGGTTTTATCAGTCGGAAACTCATGGGCGGGCAGTAAATTGATGGATTCCACTTCTTCCAGCGTGCGCTGCGTATCGGCGTCAAATACGCGCAGGCTGTCGATTTCATCATCAAAAAAGTCGAGGCGATACGGCTGGTCGCTGCCCATCGGATAGAGATCCAGCAGTGCGCCGCGCGTCGCATACTCGCCATGCTCCATTACCTGATCGACATGACGATAACCGGCGCTGTCCAGCTGCGCGCGCAGGGCGTCGCGCGACAGCCGCTGCCCTTTTTTCATCACCAGCGCATGACCGTGCAGGTAGTTGTGTGGGCACACGCGCTGCATCAGCGTGTTCACCGGTACGATCAGCACGCCGCGCTGCAGGGTCGGTAATTGATAAAGCGTCGACAGGCGCGAGGAGATGATCTCCTGGTGCGGGGAGAAGCTGTCATAAGGCAGCGTTTCCCAGTCGGCCAGGCTGAAGACCCGATTATCGGTGAACTGCCGAATTTCATCGTACAGGCGCAGGGCATTTTGCATATCCGGGGCAACCAGCACCACCGGGCCCGGATGGCGCTCTGCGATTTCTGCCACCAGCGTGGCGCACGCCGCGCCCGTGAGTTCGCCCAGCTGGCGCTGGTCGCCCGCTTTGACGGGCAAGGAATAACGATAGTGTTCAGGCATGGCTATGTCAGAGTCTCTTAAGGATATACCCACAGTATTGGGGCATATTACTGATACGCAATGTCTTTATTATCCTTGATCGTTTTCCATAAGCAAACCGGAACCGCACAGAGGGGAAATTTGCCCCCGTAAGGGGGCAAGGAGAGCGTTAGCGGGTGGCCGGAGCCGCAGAGGGTCGGGTCGGCGGGGAGAAAAAGAGGTCGCCGAACAGCGCCGTAGAGATTTTACGCATGCCAAGGCCGGCAAGGGTACAGACCAGCAGGCTGACAAACGGATAGATAACGATCAGCGTTAATTCCGCCCAGACCGGCCAATATGCGGCATTCATTTCCGCAATCAGGAACAGACTGAAGGCCTCAATCAAAATTCGATGGGTGGTGTAAATCGCGATGGTATTCGATCCAATAACGTTAAGCAGGTTGCCGGAACGAACGGCATAACGCTGCTCAATGCTATAGAAAAGCTTCATGATCGCGACAATCGACAGCAGAGAGAGCAGGAGCGGGACGTTAGCGAACCACAGCGCCACCGAGACAATGCCAAAGGCGACCACCGCCAGCCACAGGCGACGCAGGTCGACTCCTTTCATCCATGTCATTAGCTGTGCGCCATACCACGCGCCCATGCTGTAATAGATCATATTGCGCACCACGCTGTTCATGCCCCACCACGGTAGCGGCACAACGTTAATGGTTACGCTCGCTACCGCCAGCAGGCCCAGTACCGGCAGCTTCCAGCGGCTCAACAGTTTACACAGCGTGAAATAGACCAGCAGGGCGTACAAATACCACAGGCTGGTGCTGGCGGTGAGCATGCCGCGTAAAAACCCAGAAATGGAATCGGCATAGGCCGCGTTTGACGAGGTGGCCAGCACACGCTCAGGGGCAAGCCAGGCATTGAGATGACTGAGTGCCTGCCACTGCAATACGCCCCATAGCGCCAGTACCCAGAGGATGCTCCAGATGCGTTTGTCGACGCTGGTGCGCCAGTTCACCTCGTCAATATAACGCCGGATTAAATAGCCCGAGATAAAGAAAAATACCGGCATGCGAAACGGTGCGAGATAAAGATTAAAATAGACCCAGCATTTGGCGAGAAGGCCAGACAGGGGGTGTTGCAGCCCGCTAAGGTGCGGATAAAACGTAATCACCGAGTGGTAAATCACCACAAGGCAGATGCACAGACCTTTTATCTGATTAATCCATAACGCTTTTTGTTTCATCGGTAGCCAGGACCTATTGTCATAAACGAAAGCGCTATTGTTCTTAAACGAAACCGGGATGTAACGGGTAACAGTCTGTATCAGGCGGTTTTTCGGAAAAGGTGGAGGGTGCGCGCACAGTGATCGGCAAGTAGTACCTTGATGTATCTGATTTTTTCGGAATAATGATTACCAAAGCTTACGGTTTCAGTCATTTACGCTTAACGGATTCGCTTATATACTCGTGGGTCTGCTATCAGCAACCAGACGGATTTCATGTACCAACCTGTCGCACTCTTTATAGGCTTACGTTACATGCGTGGGCGCGCCGCGGACCGCTTCGGTCGCTTTGTCTCCTGGCTTTCGACTATTGGCATTACGCTTGGCGTGATGGCGCTGGTGACGGTGCTTTCCGTCATGAATGGCTTTGAGCGCGAGCTGCAAAACACTATTCTGGGGCTGATGCCGCAGGCCGTTCTCTCATCAACCAGCGGTTCCGTTAACCCGCAACACCTGCCTGAAAGCGCAGTGAAGTTACAGGGCGTCACGCGTGTTGCGCCGATAACGACGGGCGATGTGGTGCTGCAAAGCGCCCGCAGCGTGGCCGTTGGCGTGATGCTGGGCATCGACCCCGCTCAACACGATCCGCTGACGCCATTTCTGGTCAACGTTAAGCAAACCGATCTGCAGGCCGGCCAGTACAACGTTATTCTGGGTGAGCAGCTTGCCGGACAGCTTGGCGTCAACCGCGGCGACCAGCTTCGCGTGATGGTGCCGTCTGCCAGCCAGTTTACCCCGATGGGCCGCCTGCCGAGCCAGCGTCTGTTTAATGTGATAGGCACCTTCGCGGCAAATAGTGAAGTGGATGGGTATCAGATGCTGGTCAACATTCAGGATGCTTCACGCCTGATGCGCTACCCGGCTGGCAATATTACCGGCTGGCGGCTGTGGCTTGACGCTCCCCTGAAGGTGGACACCCTCAGCCAGCAAACCTTGCCGGAAGGAACTAAATGGCAGGACTGGCGCGATCGTAAGGGCGAGCTGTTCCAGGCCGTGCGCATGGAAAAGAACATGATGGGGCTGCTGTTAAGCCTGATCGTGGCCGTCGCCGCGTTTAACATTATCACCTCGCTTGGCCTGATGGTGATGGAAAAACAGGGCGAAGTTGCTATTTTGCAAACGCAAGGGCTTACGCCGCGCCAGATCATGGCGGTATTCATGGTCCAGGGGGCCAGCGCAGGGATTATCGGTGCGCTGCTCGGCGCGTCGCTGGGCGCGCTGCTTGCCAGCCAGTTGAATAATTTAATGCCGATCATCGGTGCTCTGCTGGATGGCGCGGCGCTGCCGGTGGCGATTGAGCCGCTGCAGGTAGTCGGTATTGCGCTGGCCGCGATGGTCATTGCGCTGCTTTCTACGCTTTATCCTTCCTGGCGCGCTGCCGCCACTCAACCCGCTGAGGCTTTACGTTATGAATAAGATCCTGTTGCAATGCGACAACCTGTCCAAACGCTATCAGGAAGGCACTGTGCAGACCCACGTGCTGCACAACGTGAGTTTTAGCGTGGCCGAAGGTGAAACAATGGCGATTGTCGGCAGTTCCGGCTCCGGTAAAAGCACCTTGCTGCATCTGCTGGGCGGTCTGGATACGCCAACCGAAGGTGACGTGATCTTCTCCGGCCAGCCGATGAGCAAAATGTCCTCTACCGCGAAAGCGGAGCTGCGTAACCGTGAGTTAGGTTTTATCTACCAGTTTCACCACCTGCTGCCGGACTTCACGGCGCTGGAAAACGTCGCTATGCCGCTGCTGATTGGCAAAAAGAAGCTGGGCGAAATTAACACCCGCGCCAGCGATATGCTGAAAGCGGTAGGGCTTGGGCACCGCGGCAACCACCGCCCATCCGAGCTTTCTGGTGGTGAGCGCCAGCGCGTGGCGATCGCCCGGGCCCTGGTCAACAACCCGCGTCTGGTGCTGGCGGATGAACCGACCGGTAATCTGGATGCGCGCAATGCTGACAGTATTTTCCAGCTTCTGGGCGAGCTCAATGCCTCGCAGGGAACCGCGTTTCTGGTGGTCACTCATGACCTGCAACTGGCAAAACGGATGGGACGCCAGCTTGAAATGCGTGATGGTCGCCTGAACACCGAACTGACCCTGACGGGAGCGCAGTAATGGCGTCACCGTTATCGTTACTTATTGGGTTGCGCTTTAGCCGCGGCCGCCGTCGCGGCGGTATGGTATCGCTCATCTCTGTTATCTCGACCATTGGTATTGCGCTGGGCGTGGCGGTGTTGATCGTCGGCTTAAGCGCGATGAACGGCTTCGAGCGTGAGTTGAATAACCGAATTCTGGCAGTGGTACCGCACGGTGAAATCGAACCGGTTAACCAGCCATGGACAAACTGGCGCGAATCCCTCACTAAAATTGAAAAGGTGCCGGGCATTGTTGCCGCTGCACCCTATATCAACTTTACCGGCCTGGTCGAGAGCGGCGTGAATCTGCGCGCTATTCAGGTGAAAGGGGTGAACCCGTCGCAGGAAGCGCGTCTGAGCGCACTGCCGAACTATGTGCAGAACGGCGCCTGGGCGAACTTTAAGGCCGGTGAACAGCAAATCATCATCGGTAAAGGCGTCGCCGATGCCCTGAAGGTGAAGCAGGGTGACTGGGTATCCATCATGATCCCGAATGCCAGCGCCGACCATAAGCTGCAGCAGCCCAAACGCGTGCGTCTGCACGTCACCGGTATTCTTCAACTGAGCGGCCAGCTCGACCACAGCTTTGCGATGGTCCCCATGGAAGATGCGCGTCAGTATCTGGACATGGCGGATAGCGTAACCGGCATTGCCATCAAGGTAAACGACGTCTTCAATGCCAATAAACTGGTGCGAGATGCCGGCGCAGTGACCAATAGCTATGTTTACATCAAAAGCTGGATCGGCACTTACGGGTATATGTATCGTGATATCCAGATGATCCGCGCCATTATGTATCTGGCGATGGTGCTGGTGATAGGCGTAGCCTGCTTCAATATCGTCTCGACCCTGGTGATGGCGGTGAAAGACAAGAGCGGCGATATTGCGGTGCTGCGTACCCTGGGGGCCAAAGACGGTCTTATCCGCGCCATCTTCGTCTGGTATGGCTTGCTGGCGGGGCTGTTTGGCAGCCTCTGCGGCGTGGTAATTGGGGTGGTGGTTTCACTGCAGTTGACGCCCATCATCAACGGGATTGAAAAGCTTATCGGCCACCAGTTCCTGTCGGGTGATATCTATTTTATTGACTTCCTGCCGTCTGAATTGCACTGGCTGGACGTTTTATATGTGCTGATTACAGCACTTTTACTGAGTCTGCTGGCAAGCTGGTATCCGGCGCGTCGCGCAAGCCGAATTGATCCGGCGAGGGTATTAAGTGGCCAGTAATTACGTCGTGGTATAGCGGTCTTTGGCCTGCTATATCAAAAAGAGGAATGCACTATGTATTATGGATTTGATATTGGCGGCACAAAAATTGCGCTGGGCGTGTTTGATGAAAACCTCACTTTGCTGTGGGAAACCCGTGTTCCCACCCCGCGCGAAAGCTATGACGCATTTTTAACGACCATTGCCGGGCTGGTGGCACAAGCTGACGCGCGCTTTAAGGTGAAGGGCAGCGTCGGCATTGGTATTCCGGGTATGCCGGAAACCGACGATGGCACGCTGTATGCCGCGAATGTTCCGGCTGCCAGCGGAAAACCGCTGCGCGCTGATCTCTCTCGCCTTCTTGAGCGCGACGTGCGTTTAGATAACGATGCCAACTGTTTTGCCCTCTCGGAAGCCTGGGACGATGAATTTCGCCAGTATCCGCTGGTGATGGGGCTGATCCTCGGCACGGGCGTTGGCGGGGGGATCGTCATCAACGGCAAACCGATTACCGGGCGCAGCTATATTACCGGCGAATTCGGTCATCTCCGTCTGCCGGTAGATGCGCTGGACGTGGTAGGGCGCGAATTTCCGCTTACCCGCTGCGGCTGCGGCCAGCACGGCTGCATTGAAAATTATCTCTCCGGCGGTGGGTTTGCATGGCTATATGAACACTTCTATCATCAGAAACTTGATGCCCCCCAAATCATCACTTTGTGGGAGCAAGGGGACGCCCGGGCGTGTGAGCACGTCGAACGCTATCTCGATCTGCTGGCGGTGTGCCTGGGGAATATCCTCACCCTCGTCGATCCGGATCTGCTGGTGATTGGCGGCGGGCTGTCAAACTTTACTGCGATCACGGAAAGGTTGTCCGGGCGTTTGCCACGACACTTATTGCCGGTCGCCCGCGTGCCGCGTATTGAACGCGCGCGGCACGGGGACGCAGGAGGCATGCGCGGAGCCGCATTCCTCCATCTCACCGATTAGTTTTACGAGGTTACTATGCTGTCGCGTCGCCAGGGTCGACTCAGCCGTTTTCGCAAAAATAAACGCCGCTTGCGCGAGCGCTTGCGTCAGCGGATCTTTTTCAGAGACAGAATGATGCCAGAAGCAATGGATAAACCCAGAGTGGTGGTATTGACCGGCGCGGGAATTTCCGCAGAGTCCGGCATTCGTACTTTCCGTGCCGTAGACGGACTATGGGAAGAGCACCACGTAGAAGATGTGGCGACACCGGAAGGGTTTGCCCGCGATCCGGCGCTGGTGCAGGCGTTTTACAACGCCCGCCGCCGTCAGCTCCAGCAGCCAGAGATTGCGCCAAATGCGGCGCATCAGGCGCTGGCGACGCTGGAAGAGGCGCTCGGGGATCGCTTTCTGCTGATCACGCAGAATATCGATAACCTTCACGAAAGAGCCGGTAACAAAAACATCATCCATATGCACGGTGAACTGTTGAAAGTGCGTTGTGCTTCGAGCGGGCAGGTGCTGGACTGGGAAGAGGATGTCCTGAACGAAGATCGATGCCACTGCTGCCAGTTTCCATCGCGCCTGCGTCCGCATGTGGTTTGGTTTGGTGAAATGCCGCTAGGGATGGATGAGATTTACAGCGCGTTGGCCATGGCGGATGTGTTTATCGCAATCGGTACGTCCGGGCATGTCTATCCGGCGGCGGGATTTGTCCACGAAGCGCGTCTTCAGGGGGCGCATACGGTGGAACTTAATCTGGAGCCGAGCCAGGTGGGCAGCGAGTTTGAAGAGAAGCATTACGGTCTGGCAAGTTTAGTGGTGCCGGCGTTTGTCGACAAACTACTCAAAGGGCTGTAACGGCTTTTCGATTGTAAAGCGCACCCGCAATCGGGTGCTTTATTTATTGATTCTGTCCTGGCCAATGTAATTATTATGACTCGCCGTGATAAACCCTGATAATAAGTGTGGTTGCTTCTCATTTGTGCGTTAACTAAAAATAGAACTCGTTATATCTCTGAAAAAAGAAGATGCTACCCGGCAGATAATTGTTAAGGAGGGCGGAGAATGTACGCATTTATCGCGCGACAACCCATTTTAAACACCGAGATGAAAACGGTAGCCTATGAACTGCTTTTCAGAGATGGGATGACCAACCGTTTTCCAGATGTGTCGGCGGAATATGACCCTATATTGCGATAGTAAAGTTTGATGTCAGAAATTATACCTTAGCGCAAATTGAAAATTATCTTAAACAGCGCGCAAACCTCACTGGATATATTCAGTATCTTGCTGAAAAAATTGAAACTAAAGAGGAGTTTAAATTATATCGGGATGCCGGGTTCACGCTGTTCCAGGGATATTTTTTCTGCCGCCCGGAAGTCATTAAGTATAAACGGTTGTCGCAAAATCAGCTCGCCATTTTTCGCCTGCAGGTGGAGGTGGGGCTCAATAAACCCGATTTTCGCATTATCGAGTCGTTGATTAAAACCGACCTTACGCTGTCCTATAAAATTATGCGCTATATGAAGCATACCGCATTCAAATACGCCGGGGAGTGCAATTTTAATAAGTTAACGCTGAGCGAAGTCCTGATGTATCTCGGTGAAAATCAGCTCAGGCGCTTTGTGGCCGTAGTGGTGTTGGCAAGCGCCGGAAACGACACCGTCAGCGAACTTTATCCCCTGAGCATGATGCGAGGAAAATTCTGCGAGCTGATTGCAGAAAAAATGAACGAACCGCAGCGTGCAGAGAATGCCTTTATCTGCGGCCTGTTTTCACTTCTTGATACCCTCCTCGATCTGCCGATGACCGAGCTGATGAAGCAAATCGCGGTGCCGCGGAGCGTGAGTCATGCGCTGTGCCACCAGCAAGGGTGGTTAGCGGATATTGTTACGCTATGCCGTCTATGAACAGCAGGAGTGGGATGCGGCGCTGAGGATGGGGCACGCGCTGGGTCTGGCGGACGAGGATGTGGTTGAGGCCATGCGGGGGGCAACGATCTGGGCCAGCGAAAATACGGTGAGTTAAACCTTCCTCACCCACACGGGAGCGAGGAAGGTGGACGGCTTATCGGCCCGCTTTTAACTTCTGGTAATACTCTTCGTAAAGACGGCTTGCATCACCGACGTCGTTCTGCCATTCACCCTTGCTGATGGTTTGCGCGTCAGGATACAGCGAGGTGTCGTTCGCTACCGTCGGGCTGAGGAGTTTGCGGGCAGCCAGATTTGGCGTGGGGTAACCGATGGTTTCGGCAACCTGTTTCGCCACCTCCGGGCGCAGCAGGAAGTTAATCAGCTTCAGCGCCCCCTCAACGTTTTTCGCATTTGCAGGAATGGAGAGGCTATCCATCCAGAAGATCCCGCCTTCTTGCGGCCAGACCACTTCCAGCGGCGTGCCGGCCTGACGGGCAACATACGCCGAGCCGTTCCACACCATCCCCAGGTTCACTTCGCCTTCCATATACGGGTTTGCCGGGTTGTCGGAGTTGAACGCGGCTACATTAGGCATCAGTTTTTTCAGTTCGTTATAGGCCGCTTCAATCTCTTTTGGATCCGTCGTGTTACCGGAGTAGCCCAGCTTACGCAGCGCTACCTGGAACACTTCCCTGGCATCGTCGGTCATCAGCAGGCTGCTTTTGTACTCGGGTTTCCACAGGTCGGCCCAGCGGGTAACGGTTTTGGGATCGATTTCATCGCTGTTGATGCCAATGGCCGTCGCGCCCCAGATGTAGGGGATGGAGTAGTCATTGTTTGGGTCAAACGGCTTGTTGAGCATCTGCGGATCGAGATTGCTGAAGTGGGTCAGCTTTGTTTTGTCGATCTTCTGGATCATGCCCTCTTTACGCATTTTGTCGACGAAATAGGTTGAGGGAACCACCAGATCGTAGGCGCCGTCCTTGTAGGTTTTGAGCCTGGCGTACATGGTTTCATTTGACTCGTAGGTGGAATAGATAACCTTGATCCCGGTCTCTTTGGTGAACTGCTCCAGCAGGCCCGGCGGGACATACTCGGTCCAGTTATAGAAATAGAGCGTCTTGCTGTCGTCTGCATGTGCACTACCCATCCCGAGTACCAGCGCTGCGGCGGCTAACATTTTTTTCATTTCATTGTCCCCTGAGATTTTGTTTTATCACGAGCAATAAGCTGGCTGGCAATCACCAGAACCAACGAGAATACCAACAGAATGGTCGCCAGCGCGTTCACCTCAGGTGACACACCAACTTTTACCATCGAATAGATCTTCAATGGCAGAATTTCATAGCTCGGCCCGGTCACGAACGATGAGACCACAACGTCATCCATCGACAGGGTGAAGCTCAGCAACCACCCGGCCGCAACGGCAGGCATCGCCAGCGGCAGGATGATTTTACGCAGAATCGTCATCTCGCTGGCGC
The DNA here is from genome assembly GCF_918797525.1 of unidentified bacterial endosymbiont. Taxonomy (NCBI): domain Bacteria; species unidentified bacterial endosymbiont. The sequence goes on from NZ_OU963893.1 coordinate 2,034,109, forward strand.
CAAGGTCTTTGGCGGCCTCGAGCATGCGCACGTCGAAGCCTTTCAGGCGCGCAAAGACCGTTACCACCACAAAAGGCAGGCAGAAGGTGATGTGGGAAAACAGCAGTGACCAGAAGCCAAGCTGCACGCCCAGCAGCATAAACAGCACCAGCAGAGAAATGGCCATCACGATATCGGGTGACATCATCACTATAAACAGCATTCCACCGACGAACGGCTTGCCGCGAAAACGGTAGCGATACAGCGCCACGGCGGTGAGCGAGCCAATCAGCGTTGCGAAGGTGGCGGATAACACCGCCATCGTCAGTGAGTGCTGCGCGGCCTGAAGCAGGCTGTCGTTGTTTATCAGCAGGCTATACCAGCGCGTGGTAAAGCCTTGCCAGTTGATCCCGAAGCGGGAACTGTTAAACGAGTTCACGATCAAAATAATGATCGGAATATAAAGATACGCATAAATAGCGGTCATAAAACCGCCGCGAAGCAGTCGACCGATCATTCGAGTTCTACCCTCTTGTTCAACAAGCGCGAGGCACGCCAGTACACCAGCAGCATGAGACCCATTATTACCGTAAGCGTAATGCTGGTCGCGGAGCCAAACGGCCAGTCGCGAATGTTCAGGAACTGGCTCTTAATCACGTTACCAATCAGCAGGTTTTTTGCCCCGCCCATCAGGTCAGACACGTAGAATAGCCCCATCGCCGGTAGCATCACCAGCAGACAGCCCGCGACGATACCGGGCATGGTCAGAGGAATAACGATGCGGATAAACGTTTGTAGCTTGCTGGCGCCCAGATCTTTCGCCGCTTCGAGCAACGGTTTATCGAGCTTTTCAATGCTGGAGTAGAGCGGCATCACCATAAACGGCAGCAGGATGTAAACCAGACCGACGATCACCGCTCCCGGGGTGAACATGATGCGTATCGGCGTGTCAATTACCCCGAGCCACAGCAAAAAGGCATTGAGGTAGCCTTTGGTGCTGAGAAAAATTTTTAACCCGTAAATGCGAATTAATGAGTTGGTCCAGAATGGAACAATCAGTAAAAACAGCAGCAGCGGGCGTACCTTTCGTGGCAGTCGTGCCAGGAACCACGCGAAAGGATAGCCCAGCAGCAGGCAGGCGAGAGTGGCGATCAGCGCCATATTGAGCGAATGCAGTAGCACGTCAAAATAGAGCGGATCGAGCAGGCGCGCGTAGTTATCCAGCGTAAAGACCAGCTTAACGAAGTGGGTATCGTCGCGGGTCAGAAAGCTGGTCACAATGATCATCAGGTTGGGGAGAAAGACAAATAACACAAGCCAACCGACGATCGTGGCAATCACCACATTCTGGAATTTACTTGTGTTCTTCATCAGCCAGTACAACCTCCCAGCTTTCTACCCAATTGATAACCATTTTCTGGTCGAGAGAGTGGTCAAAGTCCGGATCGTCTTCGTTAAAAAACTCGCTGACCATCACCATCTTACCGTTTTCCAGCTCGACGACAGACTCCAGGGTCATGCCCTTATAGTTCCGCTCGCGGATATAGCCGATAAGGCCTTCAGCCTCTGCGTTATCGTGTATTTCATCCACACGCAGATCCTCCGGACGCAGCAGCACGTTAAGCTGTTGTCCCTCCTCTACGGCAAAATGGACGGTGATATTACACTCGCGGCCTTCGACGCTTGCGCGAACACGCTGCGCATCCAGACGCTCGATCACCGTGGCGTGGAAAATATTGATCTCGCCGATAAAGCTGGCGACGAACAGATTTTTCGGCTCTTCGTAGATTTCACGCGGCGTACCATCCTGCTCGATTTTGCCGTCTCGCATCACCACGATGCGATCGGACATGGTGAGGGCTTCTTCCTGATCGTGGGTGACAAAGACAAAGGTAATCCCCAGCTTGCGCTGCAGGGCCTTAAGCTCGTTTTGCATCTGCTTGCGCAGTTTATAATCCAGCGCGGATAGGGACTCATCAAGCAGCAGCAGGCGCGGTTTGTTGACGACCGCACGCGCAATGGCCACACGCTGTTGCTGGCCGCCGGAAAGTTGATGCGGTTTACGCTGGGCAAATTCGTCAAGCTGCACCATGCGCAGGGCTTCACTCACGCGGGAAGGGATCTCGCTGGCCGGCGTTTTCTGCATCCGCAGTCCAAAGGCCACATTCTCATACACGGTCATGTGTGGGAACAGAGCATAGCTTTGAAAGACGGTATTGACGTGACGATCTTCGGCAGGAACCTGGGTGATGTCCTGGTTCTCAAGGTGGATGTGGCCGTTATCGACGCTTTCCAGCCCGGCGATAAGGCGCAGTACGGTGGTCTTGCCGCAGCCGGAGGGTCCCAGCAGGGTCAGAAACTCACCATCGTTGATGGTCAGATTGAGGTCGGATATCACCATTTTGCCATCAAAACTTTTACGGATTCGTTCCAGTTGCACCAGTGGCGCACGTGAACGGGGTTGTGTATTCAATTTTCGCGCTGTCCCATATAGACGCCTCAGGCAGCAGACTGAAGCGGGGTTTGTGTGTAACCACCTTGGTGACTCGTAACGAGGGCGGACATTCTACGGTAATCCCCGGCAATCGCCAATCCTTGTCACTGATTCATAAGCTACATTTATTAACGCAATGCGATTTAAACGGAAAAAATTCTCGATTGCGGGATAAAAGTGACCTGACGCAATATTTGCGTTTTGATGCTTATTGATAATGTTGTCACAAAAAGTGAGGGTGACTGCATGGATAAATTACTTGAGCGTTTTTTACAGTACGTTTCGCTGGATACCCAATCTAAACCGGGTGTCCGTCAGGTCCCGAGCACCGAGGGTCAGTGGAAGTTATTAAACCTGCTCAAAGAGCAACTGGATGCCATGGGGCTGGTTAACGTCACGTTAAGCGATAAAGGCACGGTGATGGCAACGCTGCCTGCCAATGTCTCCGGTGATATTCCGGCGATAGGCTTCATTTCACATGTCGACACCTCACCGGATTTTAGCGGAAAAAATGTGAACCCGCAGATTGTTGAAAACTATCGCGGCGGCGACATCGCGCTGGGTATCGGTGACGAAGTGCTCTCTCCGGTGATGTTCCCGGTTTTGCACCAGTTGCTCGGCCAGACGCTTATCACCACCGATGGCAAGACGCTGTTGGGGGCAGACGATAAAGCAGGCGTTGCCGAGATCATGACGGCGCTGGCGGTACTGAAAGAAAAAAATATTCCGCATGGTGATATTCGTGTTGCCTTCACGCCGGACGAAGAGGTGGGGAAAGGGGCGAAGCACTTTGACGTTGAGGCCTTTAATGCCCGGTGGGCCTACACCGTCGATGGGGGTGGGGTCGGTGAACTGGAGTATGAAAACTTTAACGCGGCATCCGTGACGATCAAAATTGTCGGCAACAATGTTCACCCGGGTTCCGCAAAAGGGGTGATGGTTAATGCGCTGTCGTTGGCTGCTCGTATTCATGCTGAAGTCCCGGCAGAAGAGAGCCCGGAACAGACCGAAGGCTATGAAGGCTTTTATCATCTGACCAGCATTAAAGGCACCGTTGATAGCGCACAGATGCACTATATCGTCCGCGATTTCGAGCGCAAAGCCTTTGAAACACGTAAACGCAAGATGATGGAAATCGCGAAGAAGGTCGGCAAAGGCCTGCACCCGGACTGCTACATTGAGCTGATTATCGAAGACAGCTATTACAATATGTGCGAGAAGGTCATGGAGCACCCGCACATTCTCGATATCGCCCAGCAGGCCATGCGCGATTGCAACATCGAACCCTTGCTGAAACCTATTCGCGGCGGCACCGACGGCTCGCAACTGTCGTTTATGGGATTACCCTGCCCGAACCTGTTTACCGGCGGATACAATTACCACGGCAAGCATGAGTTTGTAACGCTGGAAGGGATGGAGAAAGCGGTGAACGTGATTGTCCGAATAGCGGAGTTAACGGCGAAGCGATAGCGGTAGTAAGCCCGGTAAGCAAAGTGCCACCGGGCAAGGTCATGCCTCTTAGTCCTCGAAGAACCAGTATCCGTTGTTCACCAGCGCGGCCAGCATGGCAAGGAAGGAGGGGTCTTCCAGCGCATCGCCAAAGGTATTGGCACTCAATACCATATGGCTGGCGATGGCTTCCAGGGCCGGACGGTGCGGAGAATCGAGCTTGTCACCGTTAACAAAAACATCTTCACCAATACGCAGCACGCGCAATCCGCCCAAACGAACCAGCTTGTCGCCCTGTTGTAGCGCATCATAAATCTCGTCGGCCTGGTAGGGTGGCTCTGCTGGCGCAACATCCAGCTCGTGGCGAGACTGGCTGATAAACTCGCCAAACCACTGTCTGAAATGCGCTGGTTCGTTGATCAAGTCCAGCATCATACCGCGCAGCTTATCCAGCTCGGCGGGCAGGATATCGGCCGGATGTTCACGGGCCGGGACATCCGGATCGCTGTAGCGATAGCTACCCAGCTCGCGCTGCAGCACATAATCGGCAAAACCGCTGATCATTTCGCGACCGTTAGGGGCGCGGAACCCGACAGAATAGTTCAGTGAATTCTCCAGGGAATATCCCTCGTGCGGGAATCCTGGCGGAATATAGAGGATATCACCCGGCTCGAGCTCTTCATCGATAATCCCCTCAAACGGATCGACCTGCAGCAGATCGGGGTGCGGACAGTGCTGTTTCATCGGCACCTTTTCACCCACGCGCCAGCGGCGACGGCCCGTCCCCTGAATGATAAACACGTCGTATTGATCCAGATGGGGACCCACACCGCCACCCGGCACGGAGAAAGAGATCATCAGATCGTCCATTCGCCAGTCCGGCAGGGCGCGGAAAGGACGCATGAGTGCGGCGGTAGGCTCATGCCAGTTGTTAACGGCCTGAACCAGCAACGACCAGTTGTTTTCACCCAGATGATCGTAGCTTTCAAATGGACCATGGCTGACCTGCCATTTCCCGTCCTGATGGCTGACCAGACGGCTGTCGACTTCGTTTTCCATCGCCAGACCCGCCAGTTCGTCAGGCGAAAGTGGGTCGATGAAATTGCTGAACCCGCGTTTAAGAACGACCGGGCGCTTTTGCCAGTAACGTTCAATAAAATCGGGCCAGTTGAGTGTTAAGTGATAATCCATATTTTTTTATTCCGCAGGCTCTAACTGAGTCGGATTATAACGGAAGCGCGGGAGCCTGGGGGCAAGAACCACGCATTTTTCACATAACGGGTTAACTCTCGCCGGATACGGGCTGCTGACGGCCAAAAATGACTTCCATTCTGGCGCCGCCCAGCAGGCTTTCCCCGGTTTCGATCCTGCCACCGTATTGCTCGACAATCTCTAGCGCAACGGATAACCCGACGCCCTGGCCGGGGCGCAACGTGTCTGCCCGTTGCCCGCGGTCGAAAACGATATCGCGTTTATTGCGCGGAATGCCGGGGCCATCGTCTTCCACGATAATATGTAATTCATTGTCTGTGACGCGCACGGAAACTTCCACAAATTCAAGGCAGTATTTGCAGGCGTTATCCAGCAAATTCCCCATCACTTCCATGAAATCGTTTTTCTCACCCACGAAGCTGATCTCTGGCGAGATATCGAGGCTGATGTCCACCCCTTTACGCTGATAGACCTTATTCAGGGCGGAGGTGAGGTTATCCAGTAAAGGCGCAACCGGGTGCAGTTCACGACTCATCAGCCCGCTTCCGGAACGCATACTGGCACGGTGCAGGTAATAGCCAATTTGCTGTGAAATGCGGCTTATCTGCTCCAGCATCACCGGTTCGGCATCGTCGACGCTCAGCTTAGCGCTGCGCATGGAACGCAGGGTGCTTTGCATCACGGCAAGCGGTGTTTTCAGGCTGTGGGTCAGGTCGGTAAGCGTCGTGCGGTATTTATCGTAGCGCTCGCGTTCACTTTTCAGCAGACGGTTAAGATTACGCACCAGGCTTGTCAGCTCGCGGGTAGTTTCCGGGTTGAGCTTCTCACGGTGATGTTCTTCCAGTTCGCGAACCTCCTTCGCCAGAGACTCAATTGGGCGCAGGCTCCACCAGGCGGCAACCCACAGCAACGGGATCACCAGCAACAGGTTAGCGGCCAGAACATACACGAACCAGCTCCAGACCATATAAGAACGTTTAAGCTCCACCGGAATGGTATCGATAACCACAATAGTCAGCTGCGGCATGCCCAACGTTGCCGGGTAGATGTTAATTGCAACGGAGTGCGTCATCTCTGTTGCAGCGTCATCCTCGCGGATCTCATCCAGTTTTTGCTGTAGCGAGCGATCGTCACGCAGCAATGAGCTGGTGGTATTGAGATCGGCTTCGATTTCATGGAAGCCGTTGGTCTTCAGCCATTCCGGGCGGATGCTATTCACCAGCCAGGGAACTTCCCGCTGGGACCACAGAAGATTCCCCTTTTCATCATAGATAAGCGCCAGCGTCGGGCTTTGCTGGTTAAGATTTTCCGGCATATCAACGGTGATTTGGTTGTTTTCCCACTTAGCGAGAGTGTAAAACAGGTTACTTTCGCCACGCAGTAGACGAAAGGTCGTTTTATCAAAACTGACGCTGTAGCCAACCAGAGCCACCATGCCATAGGAGAGCGACAACACCAGCACAACGGCTGCTGTTGCCAGTAAAAAGCGAACCCGCAGAGAGAGGGGCAGGATATGGCGTAAAATCCGTTTCATTTAGCGTAATTCGAACAGGTAGCCCTGACCACGGACGGTGGTTATCACATCCTGGGGGAACTGCGCCTGGATTTTTTTGCGCAAACGGCCCATTAATACGTCAATGGTATGGCTCTCACGCAGTTCGGCATCCGGATAGAGCTGGAGCATAAGGGAATCTTTGCTCACCACTTTGCCGTTGTTACGGATAAGCGTCTCAATGATGGTATATTCGAATGCCGTCAGCTTGATCACTTCCTCATTAATTGAGAATTCACGGCGCGAGAGATCGACCTGGAAAGGGGGAAGGGTGATAACCTGTGAGGCCAGCCCGCTGTTACGGCGTAATAACGCCTGCATACGCGCAGCCACTTCTTCGATGTGGAACGGCTTGGTGACGTAATCATCGGCGCCAGCGCTTAGCACCTCAACTTTGTCCTGCCAGCCTTCACGGGCGGTCAACACCAGCACCGGAAGGGACACGTCATGGCTGCGCCAACGACGGATCAACGACAAACCGTCTTCATCAGGCAAGCCTAAGTCGACGATGGCGATATCCGGCAAGTGTTCATTGAGATAATAATCGGCTTCTTTTGCGTCTTCAGCATCATCCACCTGATGTCCCATCTCCTGAAGCTGAACCTTCAGGTGATGGCGTAGCAATGCGTTATCCTCAACAACCAGTACGCGCATCATCTTTTCTCCCAGTATTGAAATTGTGAATAGTGTAACGCTGATTATGTTGCTGTGGGGATAAACATTGATTAAACCGGGAAAAAGCAGCCCCCTTTACGGACAGAAAGGGGGAAGGGGAGTTACTTAAGCTCATCAACCATGGTTATTGCACGACCAATATAATTCGCCGGGGTCATCGCTTTCAGGCGAACTTTCTCTTCTTCGGGCAGCGCCAGACTGTCGATAAACTGCTTCATACCTTCGGCATCAACGCGTTTGCCGCGGGTCAGCTCTTTCAGTTTTTCATACGGTTTTTCAATACCATAACGGCGCATCACGGTCTGAATTGGCTCTGCCAGCACTTCCCAGTTGTGATCCAACTCGTCCAGCAGACGGTCGCGGTTCACTTCCAGTTTGCTCACCCCTTTAAGGGTAGCCTGATAGGCGATCAGCGCGTAGCCAATGCCCACGCCCAGGTTACGCAGTACCGTGGAGTCGGTCAGATCGCGCTGCCAGCGGGAAACCGGCAGCTTGCTCGCCATATGTTGCAGCATGGCGTTTGCCAGCCCCAGGTTGCCTTCTGAGTTTTCGAAGTCAATAGGGTTCACTTTGTGCGGCATAGTGGACGAACCAATCTCACCCGCGATCGTTTTCTGCCTGAAGTGGTTGAGGGCGATGTAACCCCACACGTCGCGATCGAAATCGATCAGAATAGTGTTGAAACGGGCAATACAGTCAAACAGTTCGGCGATATAGTCATGCGGCTCGATCTGGGTGGTGTACGGATTCCACTGAATGCCCAGAGAGGTCACGAACGCTTCGCTGAACTGATGCCAGTCGACTTCCGGGTAGGCTGCGATGTGGGCGTTGTAGTTACCTACAGCACCATTGATTTTGCCCAGAATTTCAACCTGCTCGAGCTGACGATACTGACGCTCCATACGGTACGCCACGTTAGCCATCTCTTTACCCATTGTGGAGGGCGTAGCAGGCTGGCCGTGAGTACGGGAGAGCAGCGGGATATCACGATACTCAACGCAAAGGGCTTTTACCGCATCAATGATTTTACGCCAGTAAGGCAGCACCACCTCTTTACGCGCGGTCGAGAGCATCAAGGCGTGCGACAGGTTGTTGATGTCTTCAGAGGTACAGGCGAAGTGAATAAATTCTGACACCGCGTGCAGCGCCGGGACGCTAGCCACTTTCTCTTTCAGAAAGTACTCAACCGCTTTCACATCATGGTTGGTGGTGCGCTCGATAGATTTAATACGCGCAGCATCTTCTTCATTGAAGTCGGCCACGATTTTATCGAGGTAATCGTTTGCCTTTTCGTCAAAAGCAGGAACTTCCGTGATTGCTGCCTCGGACGCCAGCTTTTGCAGCCAGCGTACTTCAACCTGTACGCGAAACTTCAGCAGGCCATATTCGCTGAAGATCTCGCGCAGCGCGCTGACTTTATCGCCATAGCGTCCATCGACAGGGGATACGGCGGTCAGTGAGGATAATTCCATAATTCGCAACTCCGGGAGGTTAACAATGAGCAAGAATTTGTTTTGCCTGAGTTGTCAGGCGAGTACGAGAAAACATTAACTGTAGGCGGCCCCCGCCAACCTGATGCCACAGCACCGCGGCGCGAATGCCCGCCAGCAACGAGGCGCGAACCTTGGCCTGAACCTGAGGGCTTTGCAGCACGGCAGGAGAACCGGTGACCTGAATGCGTGGCCCCAGGGGGCTAATCACATCAACATAAATCCCGGCCATCGCGCTCAGCAGCGTTTCGGACTGGAGATCAAAATGATCGAGCTGACGCTGCAGCCCGGCGATGCTATTGCCGAGTGTATCCATCGCCCCTTTGGCCGCGTTCAGCTTTCGTTCCAGCACCATCAGGCTCAGCGTGTAGCGGGTAAGCTCTGCGTTTAACCCCTGACGGTTACTGGCGTTGAGCACGGCGAGCAGGGTTTCAAGGCCGAGACGGAGATTGGCTTCACTGCCACCAAATACGCCCAGCGTTGAACCCGGGTTGAGATCGATAACGCTGTTAAGCGAAACGTGCAGCGCGTCAGCGTCGCAATGGCCCTGGTGCGCCAGCTGTTGCACCAGACGGGCTGACTGGCAAATTCCCGCCAGCGCCAGGGTGATGTCATAATAGTTCTTCGCCACACGCTCTCCTTTATGTGTGCAATCGTGTTAAACAGCAGGCAGCGGCAGGCGCTGTTCAATGATCCCACCACCCAGGCACACTTCTCCAGTGTAGAAGACAGCGGACTGACCAGGGGTGACGGCAGAAACCGGTTCATCAAAGCGCACGTCAATACGCTCGTCATCCAGCGCGGTGACGGTGCATGGGATATCCGTCTGACGGTAGCGTGTCTTCACCGTGCAGCGCAGCGTGCCTTTCAGCGGCTCACGATCGACCCAGTGCAACTGTTGCGCGATAAGCCCAACGGACATTAGACGCGGATGGTCGTGACCCTGGGCGACAATCAGAATGTTATTTTCGACATCTTTGTCGACAACGTACCACGGATCTTCACTGCCTTCTTTTGTCCCGCCAATCCCCAGGCCTTTACGCTGGCCAAGGGTGTGGTACATCAGCCCCTGATGTTGACCAATCTCTTCGCCATCGACGGTAACAATTTTGCCCGGCTGTGCAGGCAGGTAGCGGCCGAGAAATTCGCGGAATTTACGCTCACCGATGAAACAGATGCCGGTAGAGTCTTTTTTCTTCGCGGTGACGAGATCCAGCGCTTCGGCAATTTTACGCACGGCGGGCTTTTCCAGCTCGCCAACCGGGAACAGACTTTGGGCAATTTGTTCATGACCCAGTGTATACAGGAAATAACTCTGATCTTTATTGCCATCCAGACCGCGCAGCAGCTGGCTTTTGCCGTTAACATCGGCGCGGCGTACGTAGTGTCCGGTCGCGATATAATCTGCGCCCAGGTCTTCGGCGGCGAATTCCAGGAAGGCTTTAAATTTGATCTCTTTGTTGCACAGAATGTCTGGATTAGGGGTACGGCCTGCTTTGTACTCTTCGAGGAAAAGTTCAAAAACATTGTCCCAGTATTCTGCGGCAAAGTTGACGGTATGAAGCTCGATGCCGAGCTTGTCGCACACGGCCTGCGCATCAGCAAGATCAGCAGACGCAGTACAGTACTCCTCGCCATCGTCTTCCTCCCAGTTCTTCATGAACAGGCCTTCCACCTTATAGCCCTGTTGCTGCAACAGGTAAGCGGAAACGGAGGAGTCGACACCGCCGGACATGCCGACGATCACTTTTTTTGGGCTTTCTGACATTGGAATACTCACGACATTGAACTTCAAGGCGGCGTATTCTATCACGCGCCCCCACCATTGGCACCCTCTGTAAACGGCCAGTGAAATTCGCCGATGACATCGAGCGGCAAGCGCGCGGCAGACTGCCAGCAGCGAATGCTTTCGGCAACCAGCGGCGAGCGCAGGTTTGGCGCGTTGAGGATCGTTTCAGCTGTTACCCACAGGCAGCGATCGATATCGTCATCGTGGGGTTCAGTGGCGCACATTTCGCTAAGCTCAATGGCGAACAGGAAGCGCAGGAAAGGGGTGTGATCGGGGGCAATCCACTGATGCATGCGGATAAAATGCTGTGGCTCGGCGCGTATGCCCGTTTCTTCCCACAGTTCGCGTTTTTGCCGCCTGTAGCAGCGTTTCGTTTGCTTCAAGGTGACCGGCGGGCTGGTTCCAGAGAGCCTTACCGTTGATGCTCTCTTCTACCACCAGAAATTTACCCTGAGCATGAACCACGCAGGCGACCGTAACATGAGGTTTGAACATAATGTCTCCTTAAGGGGCAACGTCTCGCCATTCGCCGTTTGCCAGCGAATCCAGCGTGTAATTGCCCATGGCATAGCGAATAAGGCGCAGGGTAGGGAAGCCGACATGGGCAGTCATCCGTCGAACCTGCCGGTTACGACCTTCATAAAGGGTGATCTTGAGCCAGCTAGTCGGAATGGTTTTGCGTTCGCGAATGGCGGGGTTGCGCGGCCATAGCCATTCCGGCTCGCTGACGCGTTCGATTCCGGCAGGCAACGTTGGGCCATCGTTTAAGGTGATACCGTTGCGTAATTGCGCCAGTGTGTCTTCTTCAGGCTCGCCTTCGATCTGCACGAAGTAAATTTTACCAGTACGTTTGCCCGGTTGGGTAAGTTTTGCCTGCAACGCCCCATCGTTGGTTAAGACCAGAAGCCCCTCGCTATCCCTGTCCAGCCGCCCTGCGGCGTAAACCCCCTGTACGGGAATAAAATCCTTTAGCGTCCTGCGCCCGGCCTCGTCGGTGAACTGCGGCAACACATCGAAGGGTTTATTGAACAGAATAACTCGCGTCGGCTGGGATTCTTGCGCTTTTCTGGCATCGCGTGGTGGGCTGTACCTTCCACACCGGTGGTTTCGAACATTACGCATAAACTGCCTCCTCAACGCGATAAAAGTATCAAATCGGTGTGTGTTGTTATTGGGTACATACGTAACTCGTTAATAAAGGGTCAAAACACCCGAAAACTCACCCCCGTAAAGTGGATAAGCCTATTTTACATCGATTAGGGCGACCTGATAAGCAATGCAGTATAAATTGTATGATTATTGTTAATCAGGTGAACGGCGTATGGTGGCGCTATGTGTAGGGGATATTATTACGCCAACTGATGTGGTTGACATATTCTGCCTGTAGACTAAAGAGATTTTTTGTTATGTCTTTTAACCTCGAAAATGGATGTTCTCCCGCCACAACTCGCGACAACCGCATTAACCCTATCTTATTTGCCCTGTGATGCAGAACTATTTCTGCAAGGGAACCACTGTCAGAGGGATTTTCATATGGTCAAAAGTATTATAAGTGCGCTCATGCTATTGATCCTGCTCTCTTGTGAGTCTAATTCGGCAATTAAAGAGGGCAAACAATACGTTGTTTTACAAAATCCAGTTGCTGAAGCACCCCACGTTATCGCGTTCTTCTCATTTTATTGCGGGCCTTGCTATCAGTTTGCGCGGCAGTACCCGGTCAATGATGCCATTGAGCCTATCCTCCCTGCAGGCGAAAAGGTTATTAAATACCATGTAAGCGTAATGGGAAAACTGGGAAATCAGTTGACCGAAGCCTGGGCTATCGCGATGGTCATGGGCGTCAACGATACTGTTGAACTTCCGCTGTTTGAGTTAATGCAAAAAACGCAAGGCCCGGTCAGTCCCGATGACATTAAATTAATTTTCGCCCATGCAGGGGTGACGCCAGAGCAATACCAAAGCGCTCAACACAGTCTGGTAGTGAAGGCGAGAGTCGCGGAGCAGGATACGGCAATGCAAAAATTTTCGGTGTCGGGCACTCCTTCATATTATGTAAAGGGTCGTTATGGGGTTAACCATTCTGGCATTATTGCCGACACGCCGGAGGCGTATGTTGACAGTTTCGTCCAGGTGATAAGCTATCTGTTGAAGAGATAGGGGACCTCAATTCTCCACGCTGAATAACCGTTATGATGATCTGCTATAGGGTTTATACCTTATAGCGATTGCTTATCTTCGCAGATTACATTTAATTATCAATTAAGGGGTGTGGTATGACAAATTTAGAACCTGGTTCTACTCCTGTTCTGGCTAAGAAGGACGTAATATCACCCAGGGATGTCATTGACTGCATGATAAATATTTATAGATTGGGAGGGGTTACTCTGTCCAGTCGACAGCTTTATGCGCACGTCCTGAATTTGTTGGTGAAGGCACTCACTGAAACCAATAAAGATTTTTATAATAAAAAAGGGAAGTGTTTAAATCTTGATGATATAGGTGGCTGTAAGGTCTCCTTTGCATCTTGCGACCAAAAACCACACCATATTACCCTGGAAGTGGTTAAAGGCGCCTATATCGGGAGGGTTGATATTGACAAAAATGTATTTAATGAGGTGTGCCGAGCACTCAAAATACGACATGAATTAGCGTTAAAACAAATCCTGCCGGTCCTGACTCATAGCGGTAAAGTTAACTTATGCGGTGTCAACCTGAGTCACAGAAATTTGAAAGGAATGAATCTAAGAGATGTGGACTTAAGCGGAGCGACTTTAGTTAATACGGTGTTATCCGGAGCGGACCTCACCCGTGCGCTATTTTCGCATGCTAAGTTATCCTTTGGGGATTTTTCAGGTGCCCACGCCATCGGCACCATTTTTTTAAATTGCGATGCAAGTAACGCGATCTTCACTAATACGCATTTACCCCACGCTGTGTTTTCACACTCTGATTTATCTCATGCTGATTTTTCAGGCGCGGATCTCACGGGGGTCCGTCTGGAGAATAATATGATAAGCAAAGAATTTTTCATCCGCCTGGGGAAAGTGCCTGGAGCGCAAATGAAAAACATAATTTATCTTGACTGACCATAATATTTATTCAACTCTACCTTTTGCTATTTTTGTTCTCATCCTCAGATATCAGAAACGCCAGGTGGCTGAAAGATTACCGGCGATTGAGTTATAGCCAGAACGAGAGAATTCGCTTTCTATGCCGATGCCCAATTCCGCATCAGCGTTAATTTTATAGCTCATTCCAGCCTTAATCCCCAGAGCGTCACGGCCAGTCACCTGATTTATGCTATTAAACCCTGTGCTGCGATAGTTGGCGAAAGCGGCTTGTTGCACCAGGTGGTTATTCATCAGTTCATGGTCCCAGGTAAGCTGCGACGCAACTGAGATCGATGCGCCTGAAGCGAGCGGCGCATTCCAGTTACCCTTCATCCCGATACTCGATCGCAGAGAATCGTAGGTCTGGGAACTCAGCATCAGCCGACTGCCATCATTGCCGCTTTCCTGCACGGCAGGGCGATGTAATGTGGTGTAATTTAATGACGTTACCGGCCCGGCGTTCATATTATCAGTAAGCGCCCAACGATAGCCCCCGCCCGCCGAAAGAGAGCCTGACAATCCAGTCCAGCTTGCAGGGTGGGTTGTTCTGTAAGTTTCTACATAAATGCTTCGTTCCAGCCGGCTATCTTCAATGCCAAATCGACCATTGCCGAATAAATACATCCCTTCGGACCTTTCAACCCCGTAACGGGCATGAATACCAATATCGAAAGCAGTCGTTTTCCCGTTCGCGATTTCGGGTGATTTCACTGTTACCGATTGGCCGCTGACCGCACCATGGAAGCCATAAATCCAGTTAGGTTCTTGCTTTTTCTGTTTTTCAGCGCCGAACACCATGCCATAACTGCTGGCATCGTATCCTACGCTCCGCCCCTGGCGCTGCTGCCAGAAGCCGCCTCCAAAGGGTAGGGCAAAGCTGCGCCATTCGTCTTCCGCTGACGGCTTCGGCGTAACAATAAGATTACGGCCGTCGATGATCCGCGTTATCTGCTGTTCACGGTGAAGGGAACTGGAGAACATGGCGCTGTAAGCTTGCGCAGAGAGTTGCTGCAGGGCATTGCTGATACTTCCGCCATCAGCGGCTGAGAAATCCAGAGTACGGTACAGCGGTTGTATATCCGAATTGGCTTGCATCACAATGTTATCCAGCGCCAGCCCCACCTGCCGCGCATTATCGTCCTGCGCATACTGGCTGTACGCGTTGTCAGCGCGCCGCATCGAGAGCTGCCAGCCATTCTCTCCCTGTGGCGTTGTCTGTAGCGCCAGCGTGGGTGAGCGAAGCAAGCTGTTTACGGCACTGAATTCGCCGCTGTATGAGTCTGTTTTTAGCAAATCTTGTGAATCAAGCCGCCAGTTTGCCGCATACCAGTCCGGCTGTGGCGCAAACGTCAGTTGACCGTTAAATTGTGCGTGACCGTCCACTCGCAGAGTATCATGCCTACCGCGGCCGTCGACTTGCAGCAGTAACTGTCCGGAATCCTCCTGTTGAAAAGCGCCTGTTATTTTGATTTGCCCAAATGAATTGCCCGGTACCAGAATACCGTTATTTATAAAGCGTCCTTCTTCGCTCAGGATGTAGCTGCCGTTGCCGGATAGTATGGCACCGGGCGCGATAGTCATGCTGTAAATCTGAACGTCGCCATTAAGCGAGGTTTTACCTCCATGCGCGATCAGTGCCAGATTATTAATGCCTTTGATATTTCCATGGTAAGTAAAGCTGAAATCAGAATCAGTACTATCCGTCGCCTGCCCATGCGCATTGGCTTTTCGACCGAAGGTAAGCTGCGTCAACCGCTGTTGTCCGTAGGCATCCCGCTGGGCGTAGCCCGAGTAAATATCACCTTCCAGCCGGGCGCCATTTAATATGTTTATATTACCGACCAACGCATTTGGCGAAATATAAATCGCGGCACCTTTACCGACAACCCGCCCGCTAATGTCGGCATTGTCTACCAGAGCTCCCTGTAACTCGGGTAACAATACGTAGTTATTCCCGTACACAGTGTGGAGCCATGACCCACGATAGTCCACTTCGTTACCCAGAAGATTATTGCCAAAATCAAAACTGATAGCGACACCATTGGCTCCCTGAGCCTCAACATCACCACGCTGAATAAGGTTATGCTGTTTACCATAGGCAAACATTACTCCACGGCCATTCAACCCATCGGCGTAGATCCGTGTTCCGGGTTCGATGCTTAGGGTGTTATTTTGCCCATCGATACGGATACCCGCGCCGCCAGCTCCCTGTGTTAACAGATCCGCTAACTGAAAAATACGGTTATGACTGCCATACACATGCAGGCCAACCCCCAGCGTTGCGGTATTATATTGACCGGCCAGGTAGCCATTCCCCTGCTGGTTACGTAGAAAATAGCCATTGTGGTTATTGAAAGTTTGCCCATTGCCATATAACGAAAAACCGAAAAAATTACGTCGATCAATCTCATACCCCATGTCCTGTAGCAACGCCAGTTCCGCTTCCATAAAAGTTGTGTAATTGCGGTAATTTTGATGGCTCATCATGCTATTCTTCAGCTCGATATGGCTCATGTAGTTATCATCGACCCAACCGTAGTCTCCCAACATTTTGACCGGCACCCCAGGCATGGCGCCTGCAAGCACTTCATCTACGTAGCTACCGGTGAAATAGCCTTTATCAAGCCGTACATCAAAGCCTTGCGAATTCCATGGATTATTGCATCCATTACACAGTATTACTTGACCTGGTCGGGCTGGATTGCCATGCGCGTCGCGCAGATGGCTGGTCCAGAGGCCAAAAGGCTGAGTTTTGAACGCGGGCGTGTATGTGCCCCATCCCCGCAGGTCGCTGACCATATTGGATATTCCTAAACCATGGGCCAGTTCATGAATAGCGGCGTTGACCAAATCATTCTTTCCAGTACGGGGCAATTGTGAAGGCACATAGGGTATGTCGTCAAAATCCAGTTTGCCCATGATGAACTGGCCATGGGAGCCGAATGTCAGCGTTCCGGTATCAATGCCGTTCAAAGCCCCCTGTAGCTGCGTCAGGCTAATAACACCGTCATCTACTAAGGCGCTGGATCCCGCTGCATTGTGAACATCAAACGTACCGACATTGATAATAGCTGGCAACTGCCCCGGTATGGAGGAGATAACTTCAGCCCAGTAACGCATACCGTAGAGTATTTTTTGTTCCTGTAACGGAGCCAGATTCCAGGTTGACTCGGAAGGTTTCGGCCAATCCCGCATAAACGGCCCGTCGCCAACATCAAAGAAATGCACTTTAAATACAGCAATGTTTTGCGGATTATAGACCAGGTAGCATTCTCCAGCATATGAATTATAACAGGCTAATAAACCAGTAAATGCAGCCTTCATTAAAAACCTTTTCACATTAGCCCTCCTTGCACAACTAAAAAGAGTAAGTGCCTACGGTCGTCTAAATAACTTAATTTCTGATATCATTACATCACAAATAAATAAAAAGTTATCAGGTGATACCTCTAAGTAATTGATTATGACTAATATGTCGGTTCCGTCGCAATGAAACGCGATCGAGTGATCTACAGCGCACAGGTTCTGCGTTTAATTACATGAAAGGGGGGCAATGTTGCTCCCCTGGTAAGCAAAGAAGCAGGGTAGGGTGAAATACAGCGATGGTGCCGATGGGCGAGCGATAAATCATTGCTGAGAGTATGAACGTTATATTATGGGCCAATAACATTCCTATCTTGCTATGCTCCACAGCCTGAAAACCACAGCTGTGGAGGGGTCTACGAACTCTCAGTCTCACAGACTGGCTTTTATTCCAAAATAAGAGACGTTAACTAGCCCGGTATCATTGGACGCCATAAATGATGTCTTACTCTGATCGCTATTTACTGGGGTACGACGGTTCACAAAATTTATATCTCTTTCAAAGTTCTCTGCAACCTCGCCCAGCATTTTTGTGAATTCCTGAACTTCTGCCGGGGACGTGAACGGGAGCACACAAGAGTGTGTCTCACCCTTCCTGGTAACGATCTGTATCGTAGCGTTACAATCTATATCAGAGCCATACCAATTTTTCACATTGCTGAGCGCGCTTTTATAAGCCTCCAACCCTTTTTTGGTAATGTCATAACTTGAGATTGCATTAGTGACGTTCTCAGTAGCTAACTCTTTAGAGATGTTATCATTAAATGTATTTTGAGCACAGTTGAGAGTTTTTTCAACATGGTTGATAATTTTTTCACTATAGGGTTCCAGGTCTCTCCTGATGTCGTCATTTTTCCCGGCAAGAAATGTTTCGAGCAAAGAGGCCGCCTGTGAAGAATTATTTGGACTGAGAATTGATTTCAAGCGGTTATTGTTATCATCCCCGGCAGCCTGTTCGTCTTTTTGCATCATGGACGTTAACATGACCGCGGTTGTCTCGATCAGGACGTCTAGTGCGCAATTCTTTTCTTCTTCGGCCTTCATGAGTTTGTTGTTGTTTAAGTAAAATTTCACGTCCACTGACGCCAGGTCGTTCGTGTAAGGTGGATGTAGTGAACATTTGGTTTTATTTCCACTGATAATATCTTCTATGGACTGTGGTATTTCTTTCTTGAATTGTTGCACCGCAGGTAGCGCAGTAGTGAATGCGTCGGCGCGATTTAGCGTTATGTTTTCCCCGTAATAGATAAATGTGAAGATCCAGGAAAATAATTTTCGCACGGACGAATAAAGTTGGCTATGACAGCTATCAAACCGCTGCGCCATGGTATCTGCATCCATTTTTACTTTATCTAACAGTTCGCCTAAGGATATTTGCTCCGTTATATCGTTGGTAATATCGTCCCTTACAAGAAAGGTAGGATAAGTTGTCACAGGGCCTGATACTGGTGTCATGAGATTCTCCTCATTCGTTATTATTAATACTGTAGAAATTAAGCGATTTTCGTATCGCTTTCCGGCAGCATACTCATCTTCAATAATTCGCCAATCGCGGAACCGTTTTCTTCCGCTGGTAACCTGCGCATCGATGTTGTTTCCTTCGTGTTAATGCCGCAGCGTCCTGATATCAATCCTTAAAATGCGTTGCAAAAAAGGCATACGCGCTTTTCTTGTTAGCCTTTCCCAGCCCTCCCTCAGCGATAATCTGCTTTGCGTAGTAAGCTGCAAAACGACCACAATCGTTCCCATTTAACAGACCCTGCTCCCCTCGATGCTCAACCGTCACCGAAAAATCATTGCCTGTTAACCCATCGTTGCGAAAGATCTCTGTTATACGTTCCGCGCCGCCATAAAACAGATCGACAAATCCACCTTTGGAATCATGAAGAACTGCGTTTTGTATAGTGCGATTATTCATGTCGACTTCTAATAAGGTGAAATGCCCGCGTGGGCCAGAAAACGCATAAGTATTGCTCTGAGCTACAGGAATTAGCACCTTAATCTGACCTTGTGGAAACGCTGCAGTTAAGGCGTTATATGTTTGAAGAAATGATCGCCCGCCCGCCATATGTGCGGCGCAAGAACCAGACTCGGCCAGGTCATGCGCAGGCGCACAGATGATATAGGTGGTCCCGGCTGATTCTTTCACTCTGAACAGAGTCTGCTCCACCCCCCCCACAGTGAAGCTTCCGTTCTTTGTCCAGCCCTTATCTTCGGAAAAAATTCTGTCCAGGCACCGATTTAATTGTCCCGGAGAAAGCTTTTCCCCAAAAACACCAATGAGTTTGTTGAGGAATGTATGAAACCATGTACAAAATCCTCTGCTTTCCGGGGCGTTAACAACGTTGGCAAACTGCTGATGATCTTGTTGCATTAAAGGCGTTTTTTCGCTATCAGATAATGGTGTGAAATGAGCCAATGCTTGCGTACGTGATTCTGGTGGAATATGCATACTTAACCTCACGAATATTATTGACGGGAAGGTATAACGGGGCAGTTTTGTAAACCCACCAATCCGCAGGAGGGTATATCAATACCACCCGAATTGATGCAATTATCTGTCCATGGCCTTCTTATTCACAATAGGGGTATCTACTGATAATTGCCCGTTTTATTCTTTAAATCAATTGGATACACTTATGCGATGCGCAGCCTGGCACGCATGCCACGAGTGTGAGTGGCAAAAACATTTGAACTGCAATCCGCTTTTTCTTTTCCTGGCTAAATTGAATATTAAGAGCCAGCGCCAGATTTGATTAAATGAATTATCATTGATTTTAAAATCGACACTACAATGTAAAAGGAAATATTTCTCTCATAAAACGATTATTTGAACAGCGCATTTGTCAGTTACCGGCCTGGTCAGCAGCTGTTGCTATTCTGTTTGTCGTTTATGCCCGGCAAATCTGTTTGTCACCATGCGATTTGATTATATTTTACTCAGCGCAATGTTCTTATTTAAAGTTAGGTAAAGAAAGGCATTCCTGTGTAAGTCCGCCTTGCTCCCATTCAATTCCAGGGTTGCTTGAATGTTGAGAGGTGGCGGCCGCTCGGTCTGTCTGGCTGCTTTACAGTGAAGTGCATTTTTCAACCGGCATTAAACAGCCATGCAAAACATGCTCAGACAAGTCTATTCGTTTTCGCTATCACAGGCATGCGCAGGTGAAGTGATTAAGTTTTCCTGATTTATTGTCAGGAACCGTAATCTGATGAAGATTAATCATTTTTTACAGTGGTGCTCTTTTAAATTTAAGATAAATCAGGTTTAAGCATTCCTTTGCGGTGGGTATATCTCGCGTCGTTAATTCATGGCCGTGATGCGCTTTATTTTATCGTTATTATCCGCTGTCGCGGAAGTTGTATTTATTCATGCAGGAACGCCTGAACCCGCTTTTAAATAGTAAAAGTGGAACTATTCACAACCAGTTTAAGGGTGCCTTTAATCACAATGACCGCTTTCTCCCGTAATCTGCGTGTATTTGCCTGGCTGAATGCCGTTATTCAGGCGGCCTTTCCGCTTGCCGTGGCCTTCACCCCTGCCATCGCTGCGGCCTCAGAAAAGGGCCGCTTCCTGCAGCAGGCTGATACCACACCCCTGCGAACCCGGGTCTATACCCTGGCGGCAGGCGAAACCGTGGCTACCGTGGCAGAAAAATACAATATGAGCCCGGCGGCACTGCACAGGCTCAATCAGTTCCGCACGTTTACCCGCAGCTTTGAAAACCTGCAGCCGGGAGATGAACTGGATGTCCCCCTGTCGCCGCTGCCTGCGGTGCAGTGGCAGGGGCAGGACAGCCCGCCCGCAGATACGTCACAGGCGCAAAAAATGGCGGGCGTGGCCACGCAGGCCGGGCACTTTTTCGCGGATAATCCGGGGCGGGATGCGGCAGCCTCCCTGGCCCGGGGCGTGGCCTCCGGGGCCGCAGAAAAGGAAATTCAGCAGTGGCTTGGCCAGGCCGGCACCGCCCGCGTGCAGCTTAACACCGACAGAAATCTCTCCCTCAAAAACGCGCAGCTTGACCTGCTTGTCCCTTTGTCCGAACAAAAGGACAGTCTGGTTTTCACCCAGAGCAGCCTTCACCGCACCGATGACCGGGGCCAGGCGAACCTGGGCCTCGGGTATCGCTGGTTTGCGGGAGACTGGATGGTGGGGGGCAACACCTTCCTCGACTATGACCTCTCACGTGACCACGCCCGGCTGGGACTGGGCCTGGAATACGGGCGTGACTTCCTGAAGCTCAGTGCTAACAGCTACCACCGCCTGACGAACTGGAAAGATGCGCCGGAACTTGAGGATTATCAGGCGCGTCCGGCCAGCGGCTGGGATATCCGGGCGCAGGGGTGGCTGCCGGCGCTGCCACAGTTTGGGGCAACGCTGACCTGGGAGCAGTACTACGGCAATGAGGTGGCCCTGTCCGGAACGAATAACCGCCAGCGTAACCCGTATGCCCTTACCGGCGGCGTGAATTACACTCCCTTCCCGCTGTTAACCTTCAGCGCAGAGCAGATGCAGGGGAAATCGGGTAGTAATGACACCCGGCTCGGGGCCGGGGTGAATTATCAGCCGGGCGTTCCGTGGCGCCAGCAGATTAACCCGGAGGCGGTGGCGGGTTTACGCTCGCTGGCAGGCAGCCGCTATGACCTGGTGGAGCGCAACAATAATATTGTGCTGGAATACCGTAAAAAGACCGTTATTCATCTGCGCAGCGCAGGGCAGGTAACCGGCTTCGCGGGTGAACAGAAATCGCTGGGGGTGTCGGTCACCACCAGGCATGGCCTGGAGCGCATTGACTGGTCTGCCGCCCCGCTGCTTGCGGCCGGGGGGAAAATCGTGGAGAACGGTACGGACTGGGCGGTAGAGCTGCCGGCGTGGAACACCGCGCCTGATGGGGTAAACAGCTATACGCTGACCGCGGTGGCGGTGGACACGCGGGGTAATGTCTCAAACCAGAGCACCACCCGGGTGACGCTGCAGGCGCCGGAAGTCAGTACGATAAACAGTGAATTTACGCCAGCGGCGAGCACGCTGCCGGCAGATGGCAGCAGCGTCAGTGTACTGACGCTGAGCATCAGGGACGGCCAGGGGAAAGCAATGGACGTCGCGCCCGGGGAGGTGGAGGTAACGGCCTCCGGCGTGAAAAGTGCGTCGGTATCATCCCCATCACGTCAGGGGCCGGGTGTCTTTGAGGTGACCGTCACCGCCGGAGAAGATGCGGAAACGGTGCACCTGACGCCTGTGGTGCGGGGCGAATCCCTGGCCCCGGCGACGGTAGTGATTAATGACGTGTCCCCGGTACCCGACCGGTCCTCGCTGGAGGTGGACCGCAGCCATTACGTGGCGGGCGAGGAGATGATGCTGACGGTGACCCTGAAGGATGCGCAGAATCACCCGGTGACCGGGCAGGCAGCCGCGCTGACTGAGGAGGCAGTAACGGCGCCCGGTGCGACCCTGAAAGCCGGCAGCAACTGGACTGATAACGGTGACGGCAGCTACACGGCAACCTACACGGCAATGACGACCAGCAGCGGGAAACCGGGCCACGCTGACCCTGGCAGGCTGGAGTACGGGTTCGCAGTCCGGTGAGTATGCCATCACCGCCGACAGCCCGGCATCGGTAAACTCGGCCATCGGACTGGACAGCACGACCTATATTGCAGGTTCAGATATGACGGTGACGGTGACGCTGAAGGATGCGCAGGATAATCCTGTGAGCGGTCAGGCTGCCGCGCTGACCGCCGGGGCGGTAACGGTGCCCAACGCGACCTCTGAAAGCCGGCAGCAACTGGGCTGATAACGGTGACGGCAGCTACACGGCAACCTACACGGCAATGACGACCAGCAGCGGGAACCGGGCCACGCTGACCCTGGCAGGCTGGAGTACGGGTTCGCAGTCCGGTGAGTATGCCATCACCGCCGACAGCCCGGCATCGGTAAACTCGGCCATCGGACTGGACAGCACGACCTATATTGCCGGTTCAGATATGACGGTGACGGTGACGCTGAAGGATGCGCAGGATAATCCCGTGAGCGGTCAGGCAGCCGCGCTGACCGCCGGGGCGGTAACGGTGCCCAACGCGACTCTGGAATCCGGCAGCAACTGGGCTGATAACGGTGACGGCAGCTACACGGCAACCTATACGGCAATGACGACCAGCAGCGGGAACCGGGCCACGCTGTGCCTGGCAGGCTGGAGTACGGGTTCGCAGTCCGGTGAGTATGCCATCACCGCCGACAGTCCGGCATCGGTAAACTCGGCCATCGGACTGGACAGCACGACCTATATTGCAGGTTCAGATATGACGGTGACGGTGACGCTGAAGGATGCGCAGGATAATCCCGTGAGCGGTCAGGCTGCCGCGCTGACCGCCGGGGCGGTAACGGTGCCCAACGCGACCCTGAAAGCCGGCAGCAACTGGACTGATAACGGTGACGGCAGCTACACGGCAACCTACACGGCAATGACGACCAGCAGCGGGAACCGGGCCACGCTGACCCTGGCAGGCTGGAGTACGGGTTCGCAGTCCGGTGAGTATGCCATCACCGCCGACAGCCCGGCATCGGTAAACTCGGCCATCGGACTGGACAGCACGACCTATATTGCCGGTTCAGATATGACGGTGACGGTGACGCTGAAGGATGCGCAGGATAATCCCGTGAGCGGTCAGGCTGCCGCGCTGACCGCCGGGGCGGTAACGGTGCCCAACGCGACTCTGAAAGCCGGCAGCAACTGGGCTGATAACGGTGACGGCAGCTACACGGCAACCTACACGGCAATGACGACCAGCAGCGGGAACCGGGCCACGCTGACCCTGGCAGGCTGGAGTACGGGTTCGCAGTCCGGTGAGTATGCCATCACCGCCGACAGCCCGGCATCGGTAAACTCGGCCATCGGACTGGACAGCACGACCTATATTGCCGGTTCAGATATGACGGTGACGGTGACGCTGAAGGATGCGCAGGATAATCCTGTGAGCGGGCAGGCAGCCGCGCTGACCGCCGGGGCGGTAACGGTGCCCAACGCGACCCTGGAATCTGGCAGCAACTGGACTGATAACGGTGACGGCAGCTACACGGCAACCTACACGGCAATGACGACCAGCAGCGGAAACCGGGCCACGCTGACCCTGTCAGGCTGGAGTACGGGTTCGCAGTCCGGTGAGTATGCCATCACCGCCGACAGCCCGGCATCGGTAAACTCGGCCATCGGACTGGACAGCACGACCTATATTGCCGGTTCAGATATGACGGTGACGGTGACGCTGAAGGATGCGCAGGATAATCCCGTGAGCGGTCAGGCTGCCGCGCTGACCGCCGGGGCGGTAACGGTGCCCGGTGCGACCCTGAAAGCCAGCAGCAACTGGATCGACAACGGTGACGGCAGCTATTCAAGGAGTTACACCGCGCAGGTTGCAGGGATGGGGATGCAGGCGGTGTTGCGCCTGAACGGCTGGAGCAGCGGCGTGGCGTCAGAAGCCTATGCCATCACGGCGGGTGAAATCGACGAGGGGCGATCGACATTGTCAGTAAGTGCATTAAAAATTGTTGCAAATAACAATGCAATGCAAGCCTACAACAGGGATAACGCCACGATATCTTTAAATATTGTGGATGCTTTTAATAATGGTGTAAAAGACCTTGCAGATAAAATTACATTTGTTGTTGTAAATAGTGGTGGGCAGATCGTGAATAACGGCGTGACTATCGATAACATCGCTTCTTCTTCGAATATAGCAGGTCAGTATACGGCGAGAATATATGGAAATGTTACTGGCACATATACGATAAAAGTTAAGGTTAATGGTGTCGATGTCGGGAATCTTAATGACAACCTAATACTTTATTCCTATGATTTCGTACTGAACACAACCCAAAGGTCAATAATTATTGACGGTACATATCAATTCCTTATACAAGCCACTGCAACCGATACAGGGATAGCAGAAAATGTATCCTCGAATGTGACCTGGCGCAGTGGAAATACTGCCGTGGCCAGTGTGACAAATGACGGTATTATTAAGGGCACAGGCGTAGGTACTACAACAATTACAG
The DNA here is from genome assembly GCF_918797525.1 of unidentified bacterial endosymbiont. Taxonomy (NCBI): domain Bacteria; species unidentified bacterial endosymbiont. The sequence goes on from NZ_OU963893.1 coordinate 2,059,272, forward strand.
CGACGGGGATGCATGGCCTGGTAGCCTATACACTCACTGCCGAGTTAACTGTTAAAAGGGCGAATGAGTCACCTCGATATGGAACACCGAGAGCAGGTGATACGTCCACAACTTATATCATTGAACCTCCTAGTTACTCGATTTCCATTCGTAGCGGTTCAATTATAGATGCTGTCGGAACGACAGAACATATCACAGGAGGTACGGGCGGTAACCTGGCAACAATTAAAAATGTAAATGAAGTTATATCAATTGACATATATGAAGGTGCCTGGAATGGTGCACATACCGGCCCCTATATCACTCGGTTAGTGTTTAACATGTCAGATGGGTCGTCAATAACCTCGGGTAATCATGAAGGGGTAACTAATCCAACGAAGAGTACATATATCATCCCTGACGGCTTTGTCCTGCAAGGGGTAATCCCTGGTGGTAGCGATTATATTCGTACAATTCAATTCATATCCATGCCAAGGGATGTAATTGGATGATAAACAATATGTGCTTTGCGTAGGGAACTCCATTCCGGGATATTTAAACTCAGTTCAGTTTACCCGTTTAAAGACGGGTAAACGGTTACTGAATTTGACTTAAGGTTGTCCACTGTCAACGGTACAGGGTTATGACCCGGTAAAAGCTGCAGTGCTATCGTGGTAAAATTTCATGCTGAATAAAAAAAGGTGAAAAGATGTCAATAATTGTAGGGAAGGGAGGTTTCCGGTGAACTGGCTTATCCGGGTTATGAGCGTTATTAATCAGTCAATGAAAATAATAAAATACTTAATTTATGCATACCCACTGTACCGAAATGAAACTCATCCATTCACGGTCTTCGCTCATCATGGAAAGGGGAGCGCGTCCTGGGGCATTGCCATTCGTTGCTTCAAGCCGCAGCTATCACTTTTAGCTTCCCCCGGGTGCAAACGAAGGATGAGTTGCTGAATCGGAAATGTCAAACTTTGACCACTTCTAACTCTGTTAGTGTGTGCTGGTAGGGTTTTTTGTTAGGTGTAATCTGGTATAACTACTTGATGTCAGATTGATTTCTTAAAACAAAAAAAACGTTGATTCCTCTAAAAAGGGCTTTCATGAGGGGGGATGCAGGCTGATTTAGTGGCCGCATTATAGTCTAATAACGAAGACCTTTCATGGCGGCAGACAATCAGGTAGTATCGAAAGGCTCATTACAATTTATTAACATAAGATCAGTAACAACCAGAAGCGCTCGAAGGAGAGGTTAATGGAAAGCAAAGTAGTTGTTCCGGCGGAAGGTAAAAAGATCACCCTGCAAAACGGCAAAATTAACGTTCCACACAATCCGGTTATCCCGTTCATCGAAGGTGACGGTATTGGTGTGGACGTTACCCCTGCAATGCTGAAAGTGGTTGATGCCGCTGTTGAGAAAGCCTATAAGGGCGAGCGTAAAATTTCCTGGATGGAAATTTACACCGGTGAAAAATCTACTCAAGTTTATGGTCAGGACGTTTGGCTGCCAGCAGAAACGCTGGATCTGATCCGCGACTACCGCGTTGCAATTAAAGGCCCACTGACGACGCCAGTTGGCGGCGGCATTCGTTCTTTAAACGTTGCACTGCGTCAGGAGCTTGATCTGTATGTGTGTCTGCGTCCGGTTCGTTACTATCAGGGCACCCCAAGCCCGGTTAAGCGTCCTGAACTGACCGATATGGTGATTTTCCGCGAAAACTCAGAAGACATTTATGCCGGTATCGAATGGAAAGCGGACTCTGCTGATGCGGAAAAAGTGATTAAATTCCTGCGCGAAGAGATGGGCGTGAAGAAAATTCGTTTCCCTGAACATTGCGGTATCGGCATTAAGCCGTGCTCCGAAGAGGGTACTAAACGTCTGGTGCGCGCAGCAATCGAATACGCAATCACCAACGACCGCGATTCTGTAACCCTGGTTCACAAAGGCAACATCATGAAGTTCACCGAAGGCGCGTTTAAAGACTGGGGCTACCAGCTGGCGACGGACGAGTTCGGTGGTGAGTTGATCGATGGCGGACCATGGCAAAAGATTAAGAACCCGAACACCGGCAAAGAGATCATCATTAAAGATGTGATCGCCGATGCGTTCCTGCAACAGATCCTGCTGCGTCCTGCTGAATACGACGTGATCGCCTGTATGAACCTCAACGGTGACTACATTTCTGATGCCCTGGCGGCGCAGGTTGGCGGTATCGGTATCGCACCTGGCGCTAATATCGGTGATGAGTGCGCACTGTTCGAAGCGACCCACGGTACTGCACCGAAATACGCAGGCCAGGACAAGGTCAACCCCGGCTCAATTATCCTGTCCGCAGAGATGATGCTGCGTCATATGGAATGGTTCGAAGCCGCAGACCTGATTGTTAAAGGTATGGAAGGCGCTATTAACAACAAGACCGTGACCTATGACTTTGAGCGTCTGATGGATGGCGCTAAACTGCTGAAATGTTCAGAGTTTGGCGACGCGATTATCGCGAACATGTAATTCCGTTTCTGGATTAAACGAGAACGGGAGCCAATGGGTTCCCGTTTTTTTTATCATCACTTTTCACAAATATCGTGTTGGTGCTTTAAGGTTGAAGAGCTTGAGTCTGACTGCACGTGCTTAATCAATTTAATTTTGTCATGTGAATATTAACTCATTGTTTATTCATCATAAAATTGTCCACGACGTGGGAATTTTTATTAGGCGTAGTGTAAAAAATTACTTAGTGCTGCCAAACATACAAGCGCCATATGAACCATCAGTTAAATTTGAAAACTTGCTGCATATCTTTTCGCATTGAGTACTATTCCCTCCCGCTTGTGTGCAGGCATAAGCAGCAGCGGAGATGAAACTTAAGCTAACAAAAATGAAAACAAGAATTTTTTTCATATAGGCCTCCTTGTGAGTACTACATAAATATATATTCATATTTTAAACGGCACATCAATCAATTGAAGTTTTATAAATTAATAACAAGGTGAAAGACTGATTGCGAAAAAAGTTTAGCCAGGGGCTGTAAAAGTTATAAATAATAGTGCAGTTCAGAGGCTAACCTCGTGGATTGTGTCGAATCTTAAATAACTCAAAGTATTTCTACAGGGATACCTACTTCCTTCAATTTTATGTAAGTAAAACCCACGGCACCATAGAACGAGATAAAAAGGAAGATCAAAGCAAACAACATCACAAGGAAGTTAATGCTCCCTTTCGCCGACAGTTGGTACATTGCGAATAAAAATAGCATGAAAAAGGCTACTATTGATGAAAGTGCAAGCGTAGAAAAAAAGATGATCATTATTAGCTCTTCATAGCGTTATTGGATGAAACCATATTCTAACTATCGCAAGGCCGAAAACCAACCATGAATATGCTATAGCGTATTAACTTTACATATCAACATCGCGCTGTAGGGAGGAAACCACAGTAACCCTATTTACATTAACAATACCTATAACATGCTGTTGAGTATATTGGTTGGTCTTATAGGCCTGTCTCAATACTTAGGCATGCTGCAAGCTTACACTCCCGTCGCTCTGTACCCGCGCCATTTCTTTTAAGGGAATAGAGCCATTCAACGAGCATGAGAGCCGCTGGCAAAGCTGTGTAATGGTGCGGGTCATTTCGGTCTATTCTGCTCCATTGATGGCTCTGAGCGTTTTTAGATATTACTGTTACGCAATTCAGTATAAAGATAAATATCTTTCAAAATGGAGGTCTGCTATGACTAAAGTAACATCATACCCAAACACCGTCAGAACGCACGCTGAGGTAAAATTGAACGGTGTTAAAACTAAAAAAAAGACGATTAATACCACTTTAACGAAGATGTTGAAGAGTGTAGTAAATAGTAGCGCTAAGCTTAAAATGATAATTTTTAAACGATCATCCCAAAAAAATAATTCTGGTTATTTTAATTCATCTCATGACAACCTCAGGAAAACTGTGATTGATTCTAAAGTCACGAGAGAGTTAATCTCCCAAAAACTGAAAGAACTAGATTTAACTGGAAAGGCGAAAAAAGATCCCGTTTTTGCCAGGCAGTCGATCGATGCTGTGCTGGCCTCAGTCTATAGCAACAAGAAAGATTTCGTTTGCAGGGATATGATGTCAAACGACAAAGATATTTCAGGTTACCTTAAGGAAATTGGGCATGCTGCGCAGCAGGCGGGGCTTGAGGGTAAAGTAGATAATAATAATACCTTTATTCCAGCAGGCGCAGGAGCAAACCCATTCGTAACCCCTGTTATTTCAAATGTTCAACATAAAATTCCACATGTTTTTTTTAACAAAAAACAACAAGTTTACTTCAAGCAATATGTGGAAAAAAAGATTTCACACGAAGTGGGCGAAATATGTAAAGAAAAAGGGCGGATTTCTCCGGATGAATTCGCTACTCAGCTGGATAAAATTGCGAGTCGATATCTGTCAGGACAGGAATACCAGATGCCTGCTCTTTGAAAAATTTACAAAATTAGCCTCCTTTAAAGGGCAATTGTCGTCCATGCTTTATCATGATTATCACGATGTCTCGCCCAGGTTTGCGCCAGTAGCTGCAATTAAGAAGGTCAGCGATGGAGACACAGTGTTAATCCGAGTCCTGAAGCTTGATGTCAACATCAAGTTTCAGGCTATTCAATGCCAGGAATAAACGTAAGGATGTACTATGACTGATGTAAAATCTGATAGCGCTGTTGACTTGTCCCAATACCTCTATGCTCCGAATGAAGGCGTTTGCCCGGACACAGGGGAAGATCTCGCTGAGAAACTGGACGCACTATTTGATAAAAGCCACGCTATGCAAAAGGGTATCTACTTCCCTGAAGGCGTTTATCTCACCTCCAAAGATGCAATCATGAAGTCTCACAATTCGCTAAGGGGAGCAATGAGCGGAACGGTATTCAGGGGTATTTCCGCAAGTGGTAATGCTGTGATGTTTGGGGATGCCACTTACGAAAACACGGTCACAAATTTAAGCATCAGAAATATTATTTTTGATAACGCTCGCGTGCATTTCTACGGACGTAAAACCAATATTAATGTGAGTTATAACGTTTTCATCAATACCGTAACGGCCACGGATATGGCCCAGCTCACCTGTTCAACAAATGCCTATGTTATTAAGGGCAACGTATTCATGCGCGGCCGGGGGTATGCCGGTGTAGGGCTAAGCACATACGGTAATGCTCCTGGGCTGGTTGTTGAACAAAACTTCCTTGGCTCCGTGACCGATATCGACGCGGCGACACCCTGGATTGATGGAGAAACGCAAGCTATCCTCGCCACTCTGCTGGAACGTCGTGAAGCAGGTTTGATGACGTTTGACGATGCGCAGGGAGATTTTGTTGCTGGCTGGTATTCTACCAGTAACCTCAGGAAAGGGGTGTTCCGTAAAAACTTCTTCACAGGTAGCAAGGAAATGTTTCTCTATAATCCGGCAACCGGTGAAGAAGATATTCAGCGCGACCATAACATTTATATTAAGCAGTATGACCAGGTTGAAGTTGTTCAGAACTATTTTGCCGGCTGGCCTGGAGACCATCCCTCTGGACAGTTGAAATTCCGTAATGCAAAAGGTCTTGTGTTTGCCGGTAACTATCTACTGGGCACCTCGTTTAACGCGCGACCCTATAATACTGTCGCCGATCAATGGTTAATTATGCAAGATACCTACATTTTCAATAACTATCTTGATGATGGCATTATTAGCTACTGGCAAAACTTCGTGGACAGTGAAGTGGAGGCCATCAGAGTAGAAAACTATCTGGTGTTCGCTAACGAGTTTATCAACCGCGAAGCAACTGAAGCCTTTATTACTTCGCCAGCCAGAACGTTCTCGGCCGATCAATTTTTGTGTGCCGAAAACCGGTTCGTTGAGAGTGGAGCGTTAGTACCGGTTAGTGGTGTCTTTGTTGAGACCAATATTGAAACATTGCGAGCAATGTTGCCTGAATACGCTTCGCAGTATGTAGACATTGAGGTTATCAAACCCTAAGCCGTGTCACTCCAGGTTGCCCCGTACTGTACGGGGCAATTCGTCGTATCGGATGAGGATAATAAAGAATACCTACAGGCTGTCCGGGGGAGTGAATGTTTCCCGTTTTTTTATGCAATTAGGTATACTCGACGCCTAAGTCATCGACATTCAGACGAGAAATCTCCATGAACAACTCAATCCCGCTTAAATTTTATGACATCGTTGATGAATATTCGACGGAAACGGAACACCCCGTGGCTGAAACAGAGCGTGACGGTCTGGCGCATTATTTTCAGTTGCTGCTTACTCGTCTGACCAACAACGAAGAGATCAGTGAAGAAGCACAAAAAGAGATGGCTGAAGAAGCTGGTATCAACGCGCAGCGCATTGATGATATCGCGAACTTTTTGAATCAATGGGGAAACGAGTAACGTTTATCTGCTCCTACCCTGCTCAGGCTCTGTATGTTGGGCCTGCAGTACGTTTGCCAGCTCGCCTCGTAGCGATCTTCGTAAAGGCGAACCGAGATGTGTGAGAGGGCGAACACCACCGAAGAAAATGACGCCAGACCGGCATCACGGCGCGGGACAATCACGTAGAGAAACCAAAAAAAAGCCCACCTGGAAGTGGGCAAGAAATACTGGAAGCAATGTGAGCAATGTCGTACTGAATACCTGAGCATTTTGCTCAACTATTCAGTATTGAGAAAGATAATCTTTCTCAAGTGAACATGCAACCCCACGTTTCATGTGGAACGTTTTTTTTTACGGTTAATAAACGATCGGTTGGGCATTGTGATGCTTATCACAAATTTCCTTTCGCGGATCCTGTGCTATCCTTTTTTGTGTCGTTGATTTAATGACAAAAACCATACAGAGAGGAACGTTATGGGAATTTTATCCTGGATTATCTTTGGGCTGATTGCGGGGATTCTGGCGAAGTGGATCATGCCAGGCAAAGATGGCGGCGGGTTTATCGTTACCGTGATACTGGGTATTGTCGGCGCTGTGGTCGGCGGCTGGATCAGTACGTTGCTGGGTTTCGGCAGAGTTGATGGATTCAACTTTGGCAGCTTTGCCGTCGCGGTGATAGGTGCGCTGGTTGTTCTGTTTATCTACAGAAAAATCAAAAGCTAAGAGTATTTAGTGTTGAAAAAGGCTGCCTGATGGCGGCCTTTTTACGTTCAAGCATTACCACCAGCCAAATTGCGTTCCGGCAAGGGCCACAACGGCCACGATTAACATAATGACGGTCGTTTTTCTCATTTATGCCCCCGGTGCAGCGTAACCGCCGACAACAAACCATGCTAAAAATACCACCGCCGTTATAAAAATAACGACCGGGAAAATGATCCCTATTCTCATGTCATCACCTTTTTGCGTTTACATCATGCCGGAGAGTGTACGGGGTTAATCCGCCGGGAGAAAGCGTGTTTTGCTTTAGTCTCCGGCAATTCGGGCGCTGAGGCGCGTTTTCAGCAGAGTAATCTGCGTGGATTCATCGCCATCGTGACGATCGATAAAGGCAAAATTGCATTGCGCTTAAGATGACGGACCAGGGAAAACAAAATTGTGCAACGGAAAGCGCGAGCGAAAAAAGCCCCGTTGTTGAGAACGGGGCAAAGACATCTTGATTACGGAATGATGCTCTCTGGTCATATCGAGAACATCCGCACTATAGTGTTGAAAAGTGCAGGTATGATGGAGAAATCATGGAGAAAGCGGCGCTGAACCGTTACCCTAAGATTTCATTAATGTCACAAGGAGCACGAAAATGAGATTACTGCTTCTGGCGCTGGCGCTGCCCCTTGCCGCCTGCGTTAGCAAAACAACGCCCCCTGATGCGCCACCGCACCCACGCGCGATCGGCATGGCTAACCCGGCTTCCGTTTATTGTCTGCAAAAAGGGGGGGAGCAGATCCCAGTTCAAAGTCCGCAAGGCGTTCGCACCGAGTGTAAGTTACCGGGCGGTGAAGTGATCGATGAATGGGAACTCTACCGTCGCGATCGCCCCCAACCTGCCAGGTGACAGCATCAGGTTAATTGCGTTACACTTCTCTTTAGGAATATTCTTAGTTAAATCTGGCTACATCACCCGCGAGAGAAGTATGTTTCAGTTAAAACCGGGCTGCATGGCGATTATCGTTGGCGCTCGTACGATGGCAGGCCGTCGTAACATCGGTAAATCAGTCGAGTTGTTTGGTCTTTGCCAGCCCGGCCAGCGTTTCGTCAATCCGGTGAATGGCATAATGACCCAGTTACCAGCCACTGCGGATCGTGCGCTTTGGCTGGTGACGGGCGATATTTACGCGTTTGATAATCAGCATGGCTTTGCATTTGTGCGCCCGGAACATCTGCTGCCGATTACGCCGGATGAGGCATCACAAACGCACGATGAGCTAATGCTCAGTTGATTGCCGGTGGCGCATGAATTTGCGCCGTATTACGTTAACACCTCACTTTCCCCACCCAATTTAGCGTATTGTGATAATGACAAAACATCGGTAGTTTGAGGTTCCTTATGTTATCTGAAAATACTCTGGCATAAGGAACCTTTCATGGAACACCTCCCGGCTAAAACGACGTTACGCATTGCCCTGGTTGGCGATTACAATCCCGATGTCATTGCGCATCAGGCAATCCCTTTGGCTCTCGATGACGCTGCGGCTGTACTGGAACTCACCGCCGACTACGACTGGCTTGCTACCCCAGAACTGACCAGCCCCGAAGACCTGGTGGGATACGACGCCATCTGGCTGGTTCCTGCAAGCCCTTATAAAAATACGGCGGCGGCATTTATTGCTGCTCGTTACGCACGCGAAAACAGTACGCCTTTCCTGGGAACCTGTGGCGGGTTCCAGCACGCGTTGATTGAGTATGCTCGCAATGTGCTGGGCTGGAAGGATGCCGCGCACGCAGAAACGGACAAAGAGGGCAGAATGGTTATCGCGCCACTGACCTGCTCGCTGGTGGAAAAAACCGACGCTATTGAGCTTCGCAAGAACACTTTTATTGCCAAAGCCTATGGCAGGCCTGAAATTGAAGAGGGATATCACTGCAACTATGGCGTGTCGCCGGAATTTGCACAGGTGCTGGAAACGGGCGATATGCGTGTCACCGGCTGGGACAATCGCGGCGAAATCCGCGCGGCAGAACTGATCACCCATCCCTTCTTTGTGATCACCTTATTCCAGCACGAACGTGCTGCCCTGGATGGGCGTCCGGTGGTGCTGGCGCAGGCGATGCTGCGCGCCGCGCGCGGGTAAAAAAAGGCAGATCTTCGGTCTGCCATGCGATTAACGGGGTGTGATTTCCCGGTCACGCCCGGCAAGCATACCGCACAGGGCCATGATGATTGAGGCCAGCGCGCACGTCATTAGCGGGATACGCCAGTCTGCCGTCGTATCGTGAATTTTGCCCATCAACGGTGGCCCACAGGCAGCCAGCAGATAACCAATTGACTGAGCCATGCCGGATAAGGCTGCCGCCTGATGCGCGGAGCTGGCACGTAGCCCGATAAACGTCAGGCCGAGGATCATCGTCGCCCCTGAGCCAAAACCAAACACCAGTGTCCATACCACAGCCATCCCCGGTGCGAACCAGTAGCCTGCCGCGCTTACTGCGCACATCAACGCGACAATGCCCGCGATCCCTCGCTGATCTTTCAACCGATGGAGGACCAGCGGAACGGCGAGGCCCGGTACGGCGGTAGCCAGCTGTAACAGGCCATGCATAGAGCCAGCCTGCGTTTCACTGTAGCCGTGGCTGAGCAAAATAGCCGGTAGCCAGCCGACAATCACGTAATAAATCAGTGAATTGATCCCTAAAAAGAGCGTTACCTGCCAGGCGAGGGCAGAGCGCCAGATAGCGCGATTGTGCAGCGCGCCCGCTCCGGTCACCGTCGCGGCAGGAGCCTGACGCCACTGCGGTAGCCACAGCAGAAGGGCGATCAGCGGGAAGACCATCAGCATCAGTAAGGCACCGTGCCAACCGGCATCACCGAGCGCCAGGGGGACAATCAGCGCTGAGCCGAGCGCGGCGGAGGTGCCCATCGTCAGGGAATAGGCGCCGGTCAGTTTTGCCACCTGACCTGGGAAGTCCCGCTTGATGAGCCCGGGTAACAGCACATTACCCAGCGCGATACCACAGCCGATTATCGCCGTACCTGAAAACAGCAACGTCGCCGAAGGCAGGGAGCGAATCGCAATCCCGGCGCAGATGATCAGCAGGGCGATGAACAGGCTGCGTTCCATGCCAAACCGCCGGGCAAAACCCGCGGTGAGCGGCGAAATAAGCGCGAAAGCCAATAAGGGCAGGGTAGTCAGCAGGCCGGTTTGCGCGGTGCTTAACCCATAATCCTGACGAATTGTTTCGAGCAGCGGGGCAGCCCCGGTAAAGGTGACGCGAAGCGTTGTGGCAATCATCAGGATGCCTGCAATCAACAGCGCGCCGTGTTTTCCTGAAGTTCGATTAGCTGTAGTCATTATGTTCTCTTACGTTCAAGCGAGCGCACACAATACCGATTTTTAACCGCGTTTAAATCACGCTAAAATGACAGTTTATCGCTAATATCGGACAACCTGATGATCGGTCTGGGACTCGAAGGCTACGATCCCGATAGCCAGCATGACGCGGCGGTGGCGTTTCGCATCCGCGTCGTGGCACAAGAGCAGCATATTCCGCTGCATCAACACCGTAAAGGCCAGCTCATCCTGGCCCTTGGCGGCGCAATCACCTGTGATGTAGAAAATGCCATGCTGATGGTGCCGCCGCAGTACGCGGTGTGGATCCCAGGAAAGATGCCGCACAGCAATAAAGCAACACCCGGGGCGCAATTGTGTTTTTTGTTTATTGAACCTGGCGCGGTCCGTTTACCCGAACGCTGCTGCACGTTAAAAATATCCCCGCTGGTGCGAGAGCTTATTCTGTCCCTGGCGGATAAATCACGCGATCGGCTCCTTGATGCCGCCACTTCGCGCCTGGTCAGCGTTCTTTTTGATGAACTGCCGCAACAGCGTCAGGAACATTTACAGCTCCCCGTCTCTCTGCACCCCAAAATCCGACTCATGAGTGAGAAAATGGCGGAAGAGCCTGCGGCCTGGCAGACGCTGGCGCAATGGGCGAGCCACTTTGCCATGAGTGAGCGCAACCTGGCACGGCTGGTGGTGAAAGAGACTGGGTTAAGCTTTCGTCGCTGGCGTCACCAGCTGCAGCTGATTGTGGCTTTGCAATTGTTGATTAGCGGTAAGTCGGTTTCGCAGGTGGCACAGTCACTGGGGTATGACTCTACCACTGCATTTATCACCATGTTCAAGAAGGGGCTGGGGCAGACGCCAGCACGCTATATCGCCAGCCTGACTATGACTTCCCGATGAACAGCGACACCAGTCCGGCGGCGATCAGCGGGCCAACGGGCACCCCACGGAACAGCGCCACGCCGAGTACGGTCCCCACCAGCAGGCCAGCCACCAGCGTGGGCTGGCTACTCATCAGGGTTACGCCGCGCCCGCCAAGCCATGAGACAAAAATCCCCACCGCAATAGCAATGAGCGACTTCCAGTTCATGAACGAGTGCAGCAGCGTGGACGCGGGTAACGTGCCGCTGGCAATCGGGGCCATCACCCCGATAGTCAGAATGATAATCCCGATGGTGAGACCCTGTTTTTCTATCCACGGGAAGAAGGTGTTTAACGGCGTCACGCGGACAATAATCAGCACCAGAATGGAGATGGCGACGGTAGTGTTATGACTGATAAAGCCCAGTGCTGCCAGGGCCAGAAGTATAAGCAGAGTTGGGTCGAGCATGACGGGATCCTTGCCAGAAAAAGTAAGCCTGCTTACTTTACGCGCAAACGCGTGAGTAAGCAGGCTTTTATAAAAAAATCCTCTACTTTTGGGCGTTTGCCAAAGATTGGTCGACCAGTTTATGTGTAATCATCCCGCATAATAGCTGGCGCTGCCGAGATAATAGGTAGCGAAATACATTTAAATAGGATTAACCCTCTGACGGCTATTAATAATTGCGATATTTGGCATCAGGATTACTGAAACTCTTTGCCAGTGATACTGGTAACATTCTGCTGGGAATATTTAGGGTGGTGCTGCGGTAGGGTTATTTTTCACGAATCGTTTCAGCGCGTAAGATATTCATCTGGCTGACCAGACGGTGTCATGTCATTGTCATTATGCGAGGGTAAAACAGGGTAAACGGGGCAGAAGAGGCCATATCATGCACGATCAAATGTCTGTTGAAACGCTGGTTATCTCCTCATCATTTTTAACCATCGCGATTGTTCTGGTCGCGTCGGTGCTTATTCTTGAAAAAAAGGGCTGACTATATTGCCTGCCGTCAGTTCAATCCTCTGCGATAAGTCACCCACGATACGGGGGGCCGTTGAGCAAGAGAGAAAACAGCCAGCGATGAGGCTGGCTGTTGGGTCAGGCATTGCGGGTGGCAGATTGCTTGTGGAGCAATTCGCAGTATTGCAACTATTTGTATTTTAATGGGAAATTTTATTCCCCAAATCATCCCCAAAAATACTCCCCAAAACGCATGCCGCAGTAATCAGAGATAAGGAAACATCTCTGATTTCTACATACCGTTAGATTACTAACTTTTTCCATTCCAGACCTTCAGACTTATATTCATCAATAATTGTTGCAATGAGTTTTGTGTCTACATCCTTTAGACGAATATTAGGAGCCCTATCAGCGAGAACTTGAGCACTACAGCCACACCTCAGTGGCGCAAAGTGTGGATGAAAGGAAATACTACTGTTGATACCAACGGCTTCATCAAGCGAGCATCTCCTGTAATAAAACTTTTTGGAAATGGTCAGGTTGAATGCAATGATGAGGCAGAGGGCGTAACTGCATCGAGAGTTGCAGAAGGGATTTATTGCATCGAAGGGAGTCGCGGCCTTAACCCTGAAGGGTGGACTGTGGAGATCCCCCAGGATATCAACGGCAATTTCCTGTGTTTCGTTGATATCGCGACCGCTGGTGATGGAGTGCTGACTGTATCGGTTTTCCGCCGCCGTTTTGATGTTGAAACAGCTATGGTTGTTGCTGGTGATCCAATTGATATTCCTGAGGGAAGATGGATAGATCTACGCCTTAATATGCCGTAAAGCATTATCTGAAATTTAATTTCAGAGTCGTCTCGTTAATCTTACTTATAGGATAAATAAATTACTTATCAATATTGATATGATATGTTTTTTGACTTAATCCTTTTCGGTGTTGATAATTTTACCAACAATTTGGCCTAAAAATCCGAAACTCTGATTCAGGATGCTACTTTTATAGAATGTAGCATATTTGACAATGATATTTTTGCAAATGCCTAATGAAAATTCTTTTTTATAAAACTGGGAGCCATGACGCTACCAGTCTTGCTGTTGGTTTATTGTAAGAGGCTTGTTATATTTTTGATGGTAATTCTGTGATAAGCCTTAATTCTTTTACTTTGACAGTGCTGGAATTATGACAATGGTTTAGGCGTTGCAGGAGGAAGGGAAAATATATTTTTCAACGCTAGCTCTCTTCTTTCTCTTTCATGTTTAAAGGGGTCCGTAAAGCTAGCGTTATCAAGGTTTACCTTGTGTATCTCGTATAAATCTTTTTTTATTTTTGATATATAACTTTCATCATTAATAATTCTTGTTACATTTGAGTTTGATCTCAGTATAATATTTTTATTAGTGAAGCAAGAGTCTCCACTGTATTTTTTCTTTATGTCATCATCACACTGGTACGAAAATAAATCCTTAGCCCATGAATCCAAAATATAGTTTGAATTTTCCCCGAAACAATTAAAACTTACGTTAACTACGGCATGATCGCATCCTTCTACATATTCTTCATCGCCGGTGTATGGTGTTGAGAAATAAGATACTTCAATATTCTTACAAACGTTAGCATTTAAATTCATTGAGCAAATTCTTTTTTCAAGAATGGATTTTAAGAGTACTGCTGTCAGTACAGCCATTTCATGACAGTTTCCCACATTATATTTCAATGCATAATGAATATTTACGCCGAAAGTCTCATGATCATTTTTGATACTGCGAGTCTCTAGGATAAATTCGTGGTGACTCATGAACGATGGGTCATCAACGGGTACTGGCAGACCTTTTTTATGAGCTTGGTCTATATCACGAGTTGATGAAAACATAATTATATCATTTACGTTAAAAATAATTTCATGCATCACATTTTCTAAATTCTTTTTCGCATATTCTTTATAAGAATTGAGGAAGATTTTTTCAAACGTTAAATTGTTATCACCTTTTATAGAATATTTTATAGCTCCGTTGTTACTATTGACTAGCACTTTTTCGAGAAAAGCGAGTTCTTCATTTGAAATAACATTTTCAACGAGGTTTTTATTGTAGATGCTCATATTTATTTTATGATACTCATTGCCTAGTGAGAGTATTGAAACTTTAATCGCATCTCTAAGTTCTTCTTTAATTAAGTCTAGTATCTTGACAGCTCCTAAAATAGGCTTGAAATTCTCTCCAACTATATCATGAAGGCCTGGCGTGTATTTTTCAAATATTAAATCATGAATTTTCCTATATTCGAGAATATTATTTTTTTCTGTGGTTATTTTCTGTAAGAAATCGACAAAATCATTAAAGCATGAAAGATCTGAAGTATTACCTATTATATTTTCGAATGAGCTATTATGAGTGTTAGAAGAGGCTATAATATCTGAGTTACTTTGTAACATATTCAAGATCCATCAGTAGAAACAAAGAATAGTAAAGGTATATATTATTGTATTAAATAAGGCGAAAACCTTAATAGTTTATGATAATCATTAGGCTGTGATATTGATTATCAATTTCAGATTTACATCCGCCTAAAGAAGGAAGGTAATTGATATACTGGTAATTAGTATCTGTGATAAGCTTCAAAAGAAAATGATGAAGTAGAGTTTCTCAAGAAACCGCCGCCTGTCGTATGCATTCTCACTGGCATCCGAGAGGATTTGAACCTCCGCCCTACGCCACCCCATGCAGGCCACACTAAAAATCAATGGATTCTTGCATAGCCAATTCTCACAAAATAGCATTCCCCAAAATAAAAACTAAGTGAATGAAAAAAATGGTGAAAATTAAACTTTGGAAAGTAAATAAATCAGCCAGAAAAACATGTTTAACAGGCTGATTTTTAAGGTTTAATTTGATGCTATTGAGCTTTGCTTGTGGAACAGTTCCCGGAACACCGGATAGATATCGTCCTGATCGCGGATATGCTGCATTGCAAAGTTATCAAACGTTGCCTGCAGATGTTCATATTCGCGCCACAGCGTCTGGTGGGCACGCCGCGTAATTTCAATATAGCTGTAGTAACGCACCACCGGCAGAATTTTCTTCGCCAGAATGTCGTGACACAGCGGGGAGTCATCTGCCCAGTTGTCGCCATCAGAAGCCTGCGCGGCATAGATGTTCCACTGCGCAGGGTCATAGCGTTCTTTCACCACCTCATCCATTAGCTTCAGGGCGCTGGATACGATGGTCCCACCGGTCTCCTGCGAGTAGAAGAATTCATGTTCATCCACTTCTTTTGCCTGCGTATGGTGGCGAATATATACCACTTCCACATTCTTATAGGTTCTGCTCAGGAACAGATACAGCAGAATATAAAAACGTTTCGCCATATCTTTGGTGGCCTGGTCCATTGAGCCTGAAACATCCATCAGACAGAACATGACCGCCTGGCTGGAAGGCTCCGGACGTTTTTCGTAGTTCCTGTAACGCAGGTCAAAGGTGTCGATAAAGGGCACCCTGTCGATTTTCGCGCGTAATTCGGCGATCTCTTTTCTCAGGCGCTCTTCTTCCAGTAGTTGCGCCGGTTCGGTGTTTTCCACCACTTTAAGGCTGGATTCCAGCTCGTGTAGCGCTCGCCGTTTGCCTGCGGTCATGGCGGTACGCCGCGCCAGCGAGTTCTGTAATGAACGCACAACGCTGATGTTGGCGGGCACACCGTTGGCGGTATAGCCTGCGCGATGGGTTTTATACTCGTTGAGCTGACGATGCTGGTTCTTTTTCAAATTAGGCAGAGCCAGATCCTCGAACAGCAGGTCGAGATACTCATCTTTAGAGATCTGAAAGACGAATTCATCTTGCCCTTCACCGTCCTGGCTGGCCTGTCCTTGACCGCTTCCGGAACCGCCGCTACCGCCTTGCGGCCGCTCGATTCTGTCGTTTTGAACGAAGTGATCGTTGCCTGGGTGTACGCGATGGCGCAGGCCCCCACGCCCCTGATGGAACATCGGTTCGCTGATGTCATCGGTCGGGATGGAGACTGATTCGCCGCTGTCGACGTCGGTCACCGAACGTTTGTTGATGGCCTCGGAGATCGACTGTTTAATTTGCGCTTTGTAACGACGCAAGAAGCGCTGGCGATTTACCGTGCTCTTGTTTTTGCCGTTAAGACGCCGGTCAATAAACCAGGTCATATACCCCCCGTACTGCATTTGCCAACTGAATGGTGCGCGTGTAATGCCGGATGTGCTATGCCTGTCCGGCCTACGGTATGTTATTGCAGGCCCCAACGAAGGGGCCGTTGGTTAAGACGATTTACGTACACGCAGATACCATTCGCACAGCAGGCGAACCTGCTTGCGGGTATAGCCTTTTTCCATCATACGGTCGACAAAATCGTCGTGCTTTTTCTGCTCATCGGTTGAGGTTTTGGCATTAAACGAAATAACCGGCAACAGCTCTTCGGTATTAGAGAACATTTTCTTCTCAATAACCGTGCGCAGTTTTTCATAGCTGGTCCAGTTCGGGTTACGCCCGTTGTTGTGTGCTCTGGCACGCAGGACAAAGTTCACAATCTCATTTCGAAAATCTTTCGGATTACTGATCCCGGCAGGTTTCTCTATTTTTTCCAGCTCCGCGTTCAGGGATTCACGGTCAAATAGCTGGCCGGTGTCCGGGTCGCGGTACTCCTGATCCTGGATCCAAAAGTCGGCATAGGTGACGTAACGGTCAAAAATGTTTTGCCCGTATTCCGAATAGGATTCCAGATACGCGGTCTGGATCTCTTTACCAATGAACTCGGCGTATTTCGGGATCAGGTAGCCCTTGAGGAATTCAAGGTAGCGCTCAGCCTGCTCTTGCGGGAACTGCTCACGTTCAATCTGCTGTTCCAGCACGTAGAACAGGTGAACCGGGTTTGCGGCCACTTCCGCGTGGTCAAAGTTAAATACGCGGGAGAGGATCTTAAACGCGAAACGCGTGGAGAGACCGTTCATCCCTTCATCGACACCAGCGTAGTCCCGATATTCCTGATAAGACTTCGCTTTCGGATCGGTATCTTTCAGGCTTTCACCGTCATAGACTCGCATTTTAGAGTAGATGCTGGAGTTTTCCGGCTCTTTCAGGCGCGATAGAATAGAGAACCGCGACAACGTTTCCAGCGTGCCAGGCGCGCAAGGCGCATGTACCAGTTCACTGTGGTTGAGCAGTTTTTCGTAAATTTTGATCTCTTCGGAGATCCGCAGGCAATAAGGCACTTTGACGATGTACACACGGTCAAGGAAGGCCTCATTGTTTTTGTTATTACGGAAGGTGACCCATTCTGACTCGTTCGAGTGAGCGAGGATGATCCCGTTGAACGGCAGGGCGGAGATACCTTCCGTGCCGTTGTAATTCCCTTCCTGGGTCGCGGTCAGCAGGGGATGCAGCACCTTAATCGGTGCTTTAAACATCTCGACGAACTCCATTACCCCCTGGTTGGCGCGGCACAGTGCGCCAGAATAGCCATAGGCATCCGGGTCATTCTGCGCGTGGTGTTCCAGCTTACGAATATCGACCTTACCGACCAGCGCCGAGATATCCTGGTTATTTTCATCACCCGGTTCGGTTTTGGCGATGGCAATCTGTTCCAGAATCGACGGCCATACCTTAACGACGCGGAATTTGGTGATATCGCCGCCAAACTCATGCAGGCGCTTCGCGGCCCACGGAGACATGATGGTGCCAAGATAGCGGTGCGGAATGCCAAACTCTTTATCGAGAATTTGTCCATCTTCCTGCGGGTTGAACAGGCACAGCGGATGGTCATTCACCGGGCTACGCTCGCCATTGGCGCTCAGCACGTAAATAGGGACACGTTGCATAAGCGCTTTCAGGCGTTCGGCCAGCGATGATTTACCGCCACCCACCGGGCCCAGTAAATAGAGGATCTGTTTCTTCTCTTCCAGGCCCTGAGCGGCATGCTTCAGATAGGAGACTATTTGTTCGATGGCATCTTCCATGCCATAAAACTCTTCAAAAGCCGGATATCGGGCAACCACGCGATTCGAAAAGAGACGGGAAAGCCGGGGTTGCAGGGCAGTGTCGACCATGTTTGGCTCTCCAATAGCCATCAATAGCCGTTCTGCCGCATTGGCATAGGCACTGCGATCTTGCCGACAAATGGTAAGAAACTCCTGCAGTGTGAACTCTTCGTCCTTGGCAGCTTCATAGCGCTGGCGATAGTGATCGAATATATTCATGGCATGCCGTCCTTTTGTATAATCTGGGAACATTTGCGAATCAGCACTTTTAGCGTAATTCTTCAACGGGATAAAAAATCTGCTCCGTCCTATTTGTTATGAACGTGTTTCAAGCATTCATCAAGTTCAGGAGGGAAACGGTCTGGACGACCAATGAACATCTTTAACTACTTACTTAGATATAAATTCTGATAAGTTCGTTAATGCCAGAATTTTCATTGAGCATGTGGGGTTTTCTGTATTCAAAAATGCTAATATATCTCCTTAATCTAATCTCGGGATATTTTTGCAGGATGTGGCTCTCCTCAAATAGGGCAGGGCTGACGCACTCATAGTTATTTCACTGCATCGCCTATCTCGTCGTTCAGGTGGCCAAATTCAGTAAACCATTTCAGTTGATGCTGTCGGGCATTTTTCCAGACTGATACGGAATGAAGCAGGGCGGGTTGTCGCTCCCCTCAATGTGCTTGCAGCGACGGTTCCCGGAGAAAAGGCCTGCATCTGGTCGGTCATGGTGATTTCACATCCAGTGGCAGTGATTTACCCGTTAACGGTAATGGTTCCGTCAGCGGCATTAGCGGCTATGAACGCAAAGGAGAAAAACAGAGTGACGGATAAAAGTGATTTTTTATAAACATAATCAAGCAACAAAACGAAATTTAATTGTTTCTGGGCTGGCCAGCGCGCCCTCATTGCTGAAACCCGGGAATGTATTTCCATGTCTGTCGAGTGAAGATGGATATTGTTTTACTGAAATTAAATCAGAACAAAAAATTTATTTATATTAAATTGGCCGCTATTTTTCTCGGATGATGCTGGTTAACTGGCGTTATGTACTGCATGACACAGAATATTGTAAATCATTCAGGTTTCCTCATCACAGATGTCTGGAATCGTACGGCAGCGGCAATAAAACGGCTGGAGCCATTGAATGACCTGCAGAATGCGACGGTACGGGTGCCACACAGCGTTAAAACGCGCGCAGCGCGACTATGGAACTACGTGCCGGTGTGGCCTGAGATTTTACGCCGTAGTGTACCTGTGATGACTATGATGAGCTTTAACACTGCTGAGAGTGCATAAATGGAGAGAGGAAAAGAAATAAACACCTTTTGTTAAGCAACTTTACATTGCTGATATTTAAGTCATAAATGGCAAGAGGTAAAATGGAACGTAGAGATGTTGGTCTTTTTTTAACGTTCTGTCTGGGTGCAGCTTGCATTCTGTACAAGCTGCTTCAGTTCTTATATAGTACCGCATGTATGTAAGTGATTGGATGGTCTTTGACCGCCTGACCGCTAAGCTTTATGACGGGAGCTCTGTGGTCAGGTTTTTTTTAGTATAGACAAAATGGGTGGAAAAAAAACTGTTCTAAAGGACAGGTGGGGCGTGTCAGTTTGACATATGCCTGTCACAGCCTTTCTGACTGTGATGCCATTGCATGATTACCCGTCTGTGTGCTGGTAAAGCGCAGCCAAACCCACAAAGGATATAATTCAGGCGCTACGCGCAGTAATGCCTTCATCAACACACCATCTCGTGCCGGGACATGACTGATATAGAAGCGACCGTCAGTGACGGGAATGTAGCCGCCCCAGTGCTCTATATTACCCTGACGACAAATTATCGAATATCGCGTCACCGTTGGTGGGGACTGCCTGTAAAACGCTTCCGGATAGGGGACGAAATACAATATCCATAAAACAGTGAGTCTAATTTTCAACTTTTTGAATACGGCCTTAAAATATCGAGAATAATATGTCAATCATTAAAACTCACTGTGATTAGTTAATTCAACTGCTGAATGTGGCTCCGCATGAGGGAGTTGGCGCTACTGGTTGAGTTTGGTAGGATTAACCGCACTAAAATTGTTGATTATAAAACGCTGAAGAATAGCGGCGAAAGAATAATGGACTTCCTGGGTAGGATGAACTTTATCATTAAAGAGATATTCCGGATGGGTATTCAATTCAGGTTCTTTACCTTCCAGATGTATATAGCCATGCTCAGTATAAGGCTTAATTGTGTTATAGCCCATTTCATCAGCTATTTCTGTTATTTTATTAAACGCTGAGCATGTATCAAAGTATAATATTTTTTGGGTTGGGTATCGTTTTGTTAATTCGATGACCTTTTCAGCTAATAATGCGTTGTGGGCTGTAGTTGCATCTTTCATTTTTTCTTTATCTGTGCGAAGTCGTTCATAAGGCGTTGCAGATAAATCAGGAACCCCCATTACAAGAACATTTTTAACACCCTGAGATAATATTTTATCAATGTCTTTAATTTGTTGTTCTACGACTTTCAGTACATTCTGTTTGTGCAGTGTTATATAGTCATTAGCGCCTAATAAAAAAATAGGTAGATCGGTTTTTGACGGTGAGTAACATTTTGTTTGTTTATCAATATTCGACAAAAAATCCCCGATAATGTTAAAACATGAATAACTTGCGGAAGTGCTCCCCCCTTCAGCAAGATTAAGGATTTTTTTATTCAAAAATGTTGGGGATGAGAGAAACTCACTCCAGACAAATCCGTTGGTAAACCTACCGTCGTAATATTGACTAGAGGAAGGGAAAATATGGTATGTTTTTTCGAACATTCGCCCCCTGGAATCAGAAAGACTATCGCCGAAAACAACTATCCTGTCAATGGAATCTAAAGAAACATTAAGAGTGCGTGGATATAACTTGTCGATTTCTTGGGCTAGCCGGAAGTAATTTCCTTCATAGCGTTTCGTTTGTTCAGAGACGATATCGGAAGAAATATCAAGAGAAAGAAGCACTTCACCTTTCACTCCTTTGAGGATGAACTTACTCTGAGAATCTTGATTGATGACACTGAAGAGCTCTTTATATCCTGGGGGTGCTAATTCCTGTAGCCTGATAAACGTCTTGTTAATTTGCTCTGGCGTTAAATTGAGTTCCTGGTGATGAAAGAGATTACAGATGCATTGCAGAGCCTCTGCTTGATGAGCATAAGAGAAGAATTCTTTAATTTTCTCCTGCGCACTCACTTTCGGAAGATGCATATTGTTATCTATATCATTCAACCTTTTAGTACTAATATGCACAGAGGAGAAACTATTTCCGATGCAAAGTGTCATTTTATTCCTCACTGAAATATAAGAATCGCTAATTAAACCAAAGTTCGTGTGTACAAGTCATACGATAAATACCGTATTTCATGCGGAAAAAACGTGTCCCGGTTTGGATGGTGTTGTCAGGCACTGATGCAAAGTTAGCCTTTAGGCTTATTTAAAGGTCTTATATTTCGAAAAGCCTGCTTACCAGATGCATTTAATCCAGGAGGCATCATAAAAATGCTGAGGCTTGTTCTTTGTTTAATGAGATTTAGAATCTATCCCATTAGGGGGGAGTTTGAGTTAAATTGCAGACAGTCACTAAGGGTACAGAATAATGGCAAGCCAGCGGAGTCGGAGTACTGCTATTAGGGAAACGCGCGGTGGCATACTGCCGGATGATTTTTGAATACACTAAAGCAGAGGCGGAGGCCATCAGGGAGGAGTGTCGTAGCCTGTTTGAAGACAGCCCGAACATGGACAAGACCCGAATCACGGCAAGCTCAGCGGCGAAATCCAGTACCGGCTGATAGGGCAAGGTCAGAAGCTGTTCCGCTGGTGTCTGCCTGAAGGTAAACGCAGTTACTGTGGCGATACCGGATCGGGTAGTGTATGAGTCGGCGTGGAAACTGCTGGTATGGCTGGAAGAATAGTCCAATGGAACGCTTCTTCCGGGGTCTGATGACCACTACAGTTAAGCCGTAAGCCCATTGTTCTTTCATCGGAGATTTATCATACGCAGTAGTAGTCAAAAAATTTTGGGATCGACGAGAATGGCGGTTACACTTCACTCGCTGATTATTTGACTACAGGAAAGAATGGATTGTGACCAAACTCAAACTTCTGGCATTGGCCGTACTTGCCGCAACCGCAGTTAGCACCGCTCAGGCGGCAAATCAGTGGACCGTCGGCGCGGGCGTTGGTGTGATCAACAGCCCGTACAAACAGTATGACCGTGATGTCTATCCCGTTCCGGTTGTCACCTATGAAGGCGATAACTTCTGGTTCCGCGGCCTCGGTGGCGGCTATTATCTGTGGAACGATACGACGGATAAGCTTTCTGTCATGGCGTATTATGATCCTACGTTCTTCAAACCGGGCGATAGCGACAGCAACGCACTGCGTCAGCTTGACAAACGCCGTGGCTCGTTGATGGCCGGCCTGTCATATGTCCACAACACTCAGTATGGTTTCCTGCGTACCGCACTGGCAGCGGACACGCTGGATAACAGCAACGGTTTCGTCTGGGATCTGGCATGGCTTTATCGTTACACCACTGGCGCATTCACTCTGACGCCAGGCATTGGTGTTAATTACAGTAGCGAAAACTATAACGACTACTATTATGGCGTTTCCAGAAACGAGTCACGCCGCAGTGGTCTGAAAAGCTACAGCGCTGATGATGGCTGGGATCCGTACCTGGAGCTGACCGCGAGCTACAACTTCCTCGGAGACTGGAATGTCTACGGCACGGGGCGTTATACCCGTCTGAGCGATGAAGTGAAAGATAGCCCGATGGTCGATAAATCCTGGTCCGGGCTTTTCTCTGTAGGTGTAACCTACAAATTCTGATTGTGCATTGTTACAGTGTAATCGGTGCATTTTAAAGGGGCGCTTGCGCCCCTTTTTGCTTTAGCCTGACGCAAGAACACAGGAGAGTCATATGAGCATAAAAAGCGTCACGTTTTCCGGAACACGTCCGCTGCCCGCCATTGGACAAGGCACCTGGTACATGGGTGAAAAGGCGAGTCTACGTCAAACCGAGGTGAATGCACTGCCTGCGGTCGCAGGCCGGACGCTTGCGTACCGGGCTCATGAACCATCCCGTGGTCAATGAGATTGCCCCTCATCACAATGCCAGCGCCGTCTATCCCCTCACCCCGGTGGGCGGGGAGCCCTGTCTTTAGCGCTTCACAATCTTAATTGTCTGCCCTAAGCGTGACGGTTTTTCTTCGCTCGTTTTCTGCCGCTCAGTCACACAGGCGGTTTCCACACAGACAAAAGTTTTATAACCGTCGTCAGGAATGTCTGCCATACTGACAGAGAGCGCCGGGCCTGGGTTCCAGCCCACGACATTGCTGTGATGATGGTGAACCACTTCGATACCACGGTTCAATGCGCTGTCGTTAATCATGCTGCAGGCTTCCGGGTGCAGATACACGCGGTCGGTGCGGTCAGGGAAGGTCTGCACGCCGTCGCTCAGTTTCCCTTCTTTGGCGTTATCTACTTTATCGATAAAGGTATCGCCAAGCCCGCTTACTTTCACCGCCTGGATATCACCCACGTTGAAATAGGTGTGCAGGGCGGAAGACGTTTCAAATTCACCGTGCGCTTCCAGTTCAATTTCGCAGGTTTTAGCCAGTTTAAAGCGGGCGTAGAGGGTGAACTCGTGCGGCCAAAGGGCGCGGGTTTCATCGTTTGCCTGTAGCTCAAAGGTCAGCACCGCACCGTTATCATCTTCATTGTGCGCTTTTAGCGTCCACTGTTGGTTACGAGCAAAACCGTGTGAAGGCAAACCCTGTTGCGCCGCCGGGCCAAACCACGGCCAGCAAATCGGTACGCCGCCACGGATCGCCGCCCCTTGTTTGAAAGAGGTTGCATCGCTTAGCCACAAACCCTCTTCTTCGCCTTCTGGTTTCCAGGAGAGCAGGTGGGCACCGTTCAACGCAACGGAGGCTTTCACACGCGGGTGATCAACGACGATAATATCGGTACCATCAATCTGACGGCGAGAGAGCACCGGGGTAAGTTGTTCGACTACCGGAAGTGCAAAAATTTTATTAATCATTAAGCAATCCTCTGTCTTGAAGCAATAAAAAAGGCGACCGAGGTCGCCTTATTGGATCAATTTCTCATCTCAACTTATTTAGAGATGTGAGCGATCAGGTCCAGTACTTTGTTAGAATAACCCGTTTCGTTGTCGTACCAGGAAACCAGTTTAACGAAGTTGTCGTTCAGTGCGATACCCGCTTTAGCATCGAATACTGACGTGCAGATTTCGCCGTTGAAATCGGTAGACACAACGTCGTCTTCGGTGTAACCCAGAACGCCTTTCATTGCGCCTTCGGAAGCAGCTTTGATTGCTTTCTTAATTTCTTCATAAGAAGCAGCTTTTTCCAGACGAACGGTCAGGTCCACAACGGATACGTTAGGAGTAGGAACGCGGAACGCCATACCCGTCAGTTTACCGTTCAGCTCTGGCAGAACCACGCCTACAGCTTTAGCCGCGCCGGTAGAAGATGGGATGATGTTCTGAGCTGCGCCACGGCCGCCGCGCCAGTCTTTGTGAGACGGGCCATCAACGGTTTTCTGAGTCGCGGTAGTTGCGTGAACGGTGGTCATCAGGCCTTCAACGATACCGAAGTTATCGTTGATAACTTTAGCCAGCGGTGCCAGGCAGTTAGTGGTGCAGGATGCGTTAGAAACGATGTCCTGGCCCGCGTATTTTTCGAAGTTAGCGCCTTTAACGAACATAGGCGTGTTGTCTTTGGAAGGACCGGTCAGAACAACTTTCTTCGCACCCGCAGTGATGTGTTTGCGCGCGGTTTCGTCAGTCAGGAAGATGCCGGTAGCTTCAGCTACAACGTCAACACCGATTTCGTTCCACTTCAGGTTAGCTGGGTCTTTCTCAGCAGTAACGCGGATGGTTTTACCGTTAACAACCAGGTGGCCGTCTTTCACTTCAACGGTGCCGTTGAAACGACCGTGAGTTGAGTCGTACTTCAGCATGTACGCCATATATTCAGCGTCCAACAGATCGTTGATACCAACGATTTCGATGTCAGAACGTTCCTGAGCAGCACGGAAAACAATACGGCCGATACGGCCAAAACCGTTGATACCTACTTTGATAGTCATATATTCCACCAGCTATTTGTTAGTGAATAAAAGGTTGCCTGTAAAATTACAAAAACCTTACGCAGCGTCAAGCGGAATCGTGTCAATCATTGCGACAAATCAATCCTGTGACTAACGTTTTTGCGACTGACTCGCCTCACTTTCCCTTTGAGCTAGCAACCACATGGGGGCTGCGCCCAGAATTTTAAAGGGCCCTCAGGAGAAAAGTGTGAATAAGTTCACAATTGCCTGACCGCCTCTTTGCGACACATAAGTTTAGAACAAAAGTGCACGCGCTGGTGTTAATGTTTTGTTAGAATCTGGGTTAAAAGATGTCTGTTTCTACAGCGAGATGTAAGCATATGTCGAACCAACGTAACCCTGATGATTTGAAAAAAAACCTCACCGAAATGCAGTTTTACGTAACCCAGAACCACGGGACTGAACCGCCGTTTACCGGACGATTGCTGCACAATAAGCGGGACGGTGTTTACCATTGCCTCGTGTGTGATGCACCGCTGTTCAGTTCGCACACGAAATTCGATGCTGGCTGCGGCTGGCCGAGTTTTTACGAGCCAGTGAGCGATGAAGCGATCCGCTATCTGAATGACGCCTCCTACGGCATGGTCCGCACGGAGATTCGCTGCGGCAAGTGTGATGCTCACCTTGGCCACGTCTTCCCGGATGGCCCCAAGCCAACCGGCGAGCGTTTCTGCGTGAACTCAGCATCGATGAGCTTCACCGATGATGAAAACGGCGACCAGACAAAAGGTTGAAAAAACGATTCAGCAAATTATTCCTTTGAAAGGGTGGGATAATGAATATTGATGACATGATGAATGGCATGACATTAGACGTTTATCAGCGTCTGGTGACGGCGGTTGAGCTGGGGAAATGGCCGGATGGCGTAGCGCTCACCCCGGCGCAAAAAGAGAACAGTTTACAGCTGGTCATGTTGTGGCAGGCACGCAACAACACTGATGCCCAGCATATGACTATTGATACACAGGGCCAGATGGTGATGAAGAGTAAGCGCGAACTGAAAGACGATTTTGGTATCACGCCAAAGCCGATTGCCACCTTTAAATCGTAATCGCGTTAAGTCGGCCGGGTAAGCGCTGGCGCTACCCGGCACAGCAGGTTTAGTGTTTAATTCCCAGCGAATTCGCCAGTTGTTTCGCTAACTGGTTGTTGTCATCTGCGCCATATTCCCAAAACATTGCCCCGGCAAGGCCTTTCTGTTTGATGTAGTCCGCTTTAATAGCCACGGAGCGCGGGTTTTCGTAAGAGAGGGCAAACAGCGTTTTACCGTCAGCAGACTTCACCGACAGCCACGGTACTTTCGCCTGTTCATCCCAGTGCCCGGTAAAGCGCTTCTGCGGGTCGTGTAACAGCTTCGCGACAATATCGTTGTACTTCACGTAGGTATCTTTGGTCAGGTCATAGCCGAGCGATTTAAAGAGGCCAATCTCCTGCGGGCCAAAGTAAGGCTGCGTGACTGGATTTTTTTGTGCATCGGCTTTCGTCCAGTCGATGCCTGGCTCTACTGAACGTTTCGGCACGCGGCCGTAGAAACCGATCCCGAGGTTCATTTGCTGCGGCTTAAGTCCGGCGGCAAGATAGTTGTTGACCACAAAATCGACGCTGTATTTATCCGCTGCGGCAACGGTTGGCCAGGCGCTGGAGTCATACAGGTTTGAATTAAAGTACTGAGTGCCGTAGGCCATGTCGTAGGTCATCAGGTTGATATAGTCGAGCAGCGGCGCGATCGCCTTAACATCCACCCAGCTTTTAGGACTTTGTGCATTCGCGCCGACGGCAATGGTGACCAGCTTTTTATGGCCGAAAGCGTCGCGCATCTCTTTTAGCAGGGCGGTGAAGTTATCCCGGTCCGCAGGCTGACTGGCGACCAGCCCCCAGGCACCGTTTACCGGATACTCCCAGTCAAGGTCGATTCCGTCCAGCGCGTATTTATCGACGATCGCCTGTGCTGAGCGGATGAACACCGCGCGCGTCTCTTTGGTAGCAGCCGCCCCTGAAAAACCACGCGCCCCCCAGCCGCCGACGGAGAGGAGTACTTTCAGATTCGGATTTTGTTTACGCAGGGTCGGGATTAAGGCGAGGTCGGACGCCACTTTTGGCGACAGCCAGATTTGATGCAGCTTCGCCGGATCTTTCAGCGTGGCGTTGGTTTCGTCCTTCTCATTGTTATACACCAGGCCGAACGAGTAGTTCAGGTGGGTTATCTGACGCACGTCGAGTGAATTAATATCGCCACCCGGCCCGGCAGTGACATCGCCACCGCCGTTAAAATAACCCACAGACATCAGGCTACTGGCGCAAGCGATTGAGGTGCAAAACAGGGGTAATACTGCCAACATGGGCAAACGTTTCATACATGTTCCTCTTTGACTAATTAAAAATAACCACGCCACAGAAAGGCGTGGCGAAAAAAAGCCTGAAGAGAATAACATTACCGTTTCGCCTACGATGCGAGGGAGTTCACTGTATGGGGATTGCGCGGGGAATAGCCGGGTAAGCGTTTTCATCACCCGGCATAAAAAACTACGCCTGCGTTTCCAGCCAGTCTTCGAGCGTATAGAGCGTAGCGCCCTCGCTGGCCATGCCCATAAACGCCAGGGCGCTGTCCTGCGGTTGGATATTCACTCCGCGGCAGCCGTCGGTGATGACGTTGACGGTATAACCCAGTTTTAGCGCATCCAGCACGCTAAACTTGACGCAGTAGTCAGTGGCCAGACCCAGCACAATCAACTCTGTGATCTCACGGTGACGTAACCATCCATCCAGCGCCGTTTGCTGTCGATGTCCGTTATCGAAAAAGGCGCTATAGCTGTCGATCGCCGGGTTTTCCCCTTTATAAAACACGGCATCGATGGCTTTCTGTTCCAGCAGCGGGTGCAGCTCTGCGCCCGGCGTCTGTTGCACGCAGTGATCGGGCCAGAAGGTTTGCGCCAGGCCGTTAAGCTCACCCTGATGATAAGGCTCAACGCCCTGCAGACGGGCAAAGCTGCCGTGGCCAGCAGGGTGCCAGTCCTGGCTTGCGACAACCGCTTCACCGCGCGCTTTACACCATGCAATCAGCGTATTTGCCACGTCAACCGTGCTGTCACCTTCAGCTACGGCCAGCGCGCCGCCCGCGCAAAAATCATTTTGCAAATCGACCAGTAACAGGGCGCGTTGCTTCATGGGGGCTCCTTATTCGTCCGGGGTCAGTTCACCGCGCAGATTTTGCATCATGGCGCGGCGAATAGACTGAATATCGAGGTTCTGACTCAGTAAATAGTGAAGTTTAGTCAGCGTTGCCTCGACGGTCATATCGAAACCGCTAATGACACCGGCATGCGCCAGCGCGTTCCCGGTGGCATAACCGCCCATATTGACCTTGCCAGACATGCACTGTGTCAGGTTCACCACCACAATCCCTCGCTCGCTCGCGGCCTGAAGCTCCTTCAGGAACTCACCGTTCTGCGGCGCGTTACCGACGCCGTATGAGCGCAAAATGAGCGCTTTTACCGGCTGGCGCAGGAAGTTACGCACCACGTCGGCGGAAATGCCCGGGTAGATCGTCACCACGCCAATCGGCTGCGGGGTGATAGGATGAACAACCAGCTCGCCTGCCGTATTGGGAGCAGGCGGGGTGCCCAGACGACGAATATGGATCCCCGCTTCCAGCAGCGGTTGCAGGTTCGGTGAGGCAAAGGCATCAAAACCATCGGCGTGCGCTTTCGTTGTGCGGTTGCCGCGATACAGACGATTGTTGAAAAACAACGAGACTTCGTTGATCGGGTAATTAGCCGCCACATACAGCGAGTTCAGCAAATTAATCTGCCCGTCAGAGCGCAGTTCCGCCAGCGGGATTTGCGAACCGGTGACGATCACCGGCTTGCCGAGGTTCTCCAGCATGAAGGAGAGGGCCGAGGCGGTAAACGCCATGGTGTCAGTACCATGCAGGATCACGAAACCATCGTAATGGTCATAATGGGCTTTAATATCATCTGCGATATGCTGCCAGTCTTCTGGCGTCATATCGGAAGAGTCCATCAGCGGTTGATACTCGTGAATGGTGAAGTCAGGCATCTCCGGGCGATGGAATTCTGGCATTAGCGCAAGCTGACGCTGCAGGTGGCCGGAGACGGGAATATAGCCATTTTCAGAACGCTGCATACCGATGGTACCGCCGGTATAGGCCACATAAATCGATTTCTTCTGCATGATAGTGAGTTCTTGGGCTTCAAAGAAAAAATCCCCTCATCACGCGATGAGGGGACGGGGTTTAATGCACGTTTGCGCAGGTCAGGCAAAATGCGTAACGGCTTTGAGGATCGTTAAAGGCGGCGAGCTTGTCGCTTTCCGCTTTCATTGCTTTTGCGGCCGTCGCGACGGGGGCGGGCAGATACGCCTGCACTGCCTCCGGCAGCATTGCGCGAACAGTGCCGGACATGCTGTTCAGGACCCTATCAAAGAACGACGGTTCATCCTGGTAATACTCAATATGCCACTGTTTGAGTTTCGCAAGCTCAGCGGCCTTTTTCACCGCGTCATCAAAGTCGCCCAGGTTGTCCACCAGGCCATTGTTCTTCGCATCCTGTCCGGTCCAGACGTGGCCCTGAGCAATCTTATCTATCTGCTGAGGCGTCTTTTTACGGGCGTCAGCAACCAGTGTGATAAAGCGCTTATAACCGTTCTCAATGCTCAACTGCATCATCTCGGCCACTTCCGGCGGCAGGGATTTGGTCACAGACACATCCGCCAGCGGCGAAGTTGCAACGCCGTCAGTGTGCACGCCCAGGTAATCAAGGCTGTTTTCGACGGTGTTGATCACCCCGAAGATACCAATTGAACCAGTCAGAGTGGCTGGGCTGGCGACAATATAGTTCGCGGGTGTTGAGATCCAGTAACCACCGGATGCCGCCATCCCACCCATGGAGACCACTACCGGCTTATTCGCGGCGCGCGCGGCAGCCAGTTCAGCACGGATTACTTCCGAGGCGCTGACGCTGCCGCCAGGGCTGTTTACGCGCAGGACAATGGCCTTCACCTGTGGATCAAGACGCGCGTCACGGATTTGCGCTGCGGTCGTATCTCCTCCGACGTTACCCGGTGTCTCCGGACCATCCATGATAGCGCCATTGGCAAAGATCACCGCGACGCTGTTACCCGTGTCGTCCGGTTTTTTGGTCGTATAATCGTAGAGGCTAATCGCGCTGTAGTTTTTATCTTCTTTGCTCCAGCCAAATTGTTTGGTCAGCGATTTTTCAACATCCGCACCGGTGCCCAGCGCATCAACCAGCTTGTTGTTCAGCGCGTATTGTGCGGTATCGCCATCAACTTTGCGCAGACCGTCCAGCACGCCGCGCGCGCCCGGGAAGAGCTGCTCAGTGGTGATTTGACGGTTAGCGGCTACGGTCTGGAGGTAGTTCTGCCACAGCTCGCCAATCCAGCGGCTATCCGCTTCGCGAGCGGCAGGGGACATATCGTCACGGATAAACGGCTCAACGGCTGATTTGTACGTCCCCACGCGGAAGACGTGGGTACTGACTTTCAGCTTATCAAGCAGAGATTTGTAGTACAGACCATGGGTGGCAAAGCCGTGCAGATCCACCGTACCCTGCGGCGAGAGCCAGATTTTATTGGCAAAGCTCGCCAGATAGTATTGCCCCTGGCTGTAGCTGTCGCCCACGGCAATCACCGGTTTACCGCTGTCGCGGAATTCACGCAGCGCTTTACCGATGTACTGCATGGACGGCTGGTCGCCTCCGGCAAAATCTTTCAGATCCAGCACGATACCAGTAATGTTGCGGTCATCTTTGGCCTGACGAATAATCTCAACGATATCAAACAGGGAGTTTTCCTGCAGGCGATCTGACGTGGCGCCGAACAACTGGCGACCAATCACCCCCAGCCGATTGCTGGTGGAGGGTTTATCAACAATCACGCCGGTGATGTCGAGCAGTAACGCCCCGCGTGTCGAATGTTGCGCCTGGTTGGCGTTGCTGATGTGCATCCAGATGCCCACACAAACCAGAACGAGGAAGATGAAAAAGAGGTTCATCACCAGGTTGCGGACGAAGTTGAGCAGTCGCCACGTCCATTTAAAGAAACCGGCAAAGATTCGCCAAAGGGTGTGCATGTATTCTCCCTAACCAAAATGACTGTTTCCGTCGCCACAGGACGGTAATGTGCGGT
This sequence comes from unidentified bacterial endosymbiont, assembly GCF_918797525.1. Classification (NCBI taxonomy): domain Bacteria; species unidentified bacterial endosymbiont. Next base: position 2,090,880 of record NZ_OU963893.1, read on the forward strand.
TATCGTAATGACCCAACCGCCACTTGTCAGCAGGAATCGCCTGCTGCGCTGTAACAAAATCTGCTGTCGTGTTAATTTTATGAGTAAATTTCAAAAAAGGAGTTAACTAATGGACGCACTCGAACTGCTTGTTAACCGCCGTAGCGCGTCACGTCTGGCCGAACCTGCGCCCGCGGGCGAGCAACTGGAAAATATTCTGCGCGCCGGTTTACGTGCCCCCGATCATGGCACACTTCAGCCGTGGCATTTCTTTATTATCGAAGGTGAAGGCCGCGATCGTTTCAGTCAACTGCTGGAACAGGGGGCAATCTCGGCGGGCCAGGATGAAAAAGGCATCGACAAAGCCCGCAATGCGCCGTTCCGTGCGCCCATGATTATCGCGGTAGTGGCGAAATGCCAGCCCGAACATAACGTACCGGTCTGGGAACAGGAAATGTCCGCAGGCTGCGCGGTGATGGCAATGCAAATGGCCGCGGTGGCACAAGGTTTCAACGGCATCTGGCGTAGCGGCCCGCTAACGGAAAGTGCGGTCGTCCGCGCAGGCTTATCCTGCGGCGAGCACGATAAAATTGTTGGTTTGCTTTATCTTGGCACGCCCCAGCTTAAGGCATCCAGCACCGTTCGCGTGCCGGATACTACCCCTTTCGTCAGCCGGTTCTGATAACGTGCGCTAAACTGTCTGGATTCTGAGCAACTGCCGCAGAATTCAGACAGTCAGACTTACCTCTTTAAGGAATGAGCGCTACCATAGCGCGAATGCAATGACAGGAGATGTCCATGAGCGAGCAAACTATTCGTTTAACGCAGTACAGCCACGGAGCCGGTTGCGGTTGTAAAATTTCCCCGAAAGTGCTGGAAACCATCCTGCACAGCGAACAGGCGAAGTTTGTCGACCCGAACCTGCTTGTCGGCAATGAAACGCGAGACGATGCCGCAGTGTATGATTTAGGTAACGGCACCAGCATTATCAGCACCACTGACTTCTTTATGCCGATTGTCGACAATCCGTTTGATTTCGGGCGTATCGCGGCGACCAACGCCATCAGCGATATCTTTGCCATGGGCGGAAAACCGATCATGGCGATCGCTATTCTGGGCTGGCCTATCAACACCCTTGCGCCTGAAATCGCCCGCGATGTGATTGAGGGTGGGCGCTTCGCCTGTCAGCAGGCGGGAATTGCGCTGGCCGGCGGTCATTCTATCGATGCCCCTGAACCTATTTTTGGTCTGGCGGTCACGGGCGTTGTCCCAACCGAGCGCGTAAAACGTAACAGCACCGCGCAGGCGGGCTGCAGGCTTTTCCTGACCAAACCGCTGGGTATTGGCGTGCTGACGACCGCCGAGAAAAAATCGCTGCTTAAGCCTGAACATCAGGGGCTGGCGACAGACGTAATGTGCCAGATGAACCTGGCGGGTGCCGCGTTCGCGAATATCGAAGGCGTAAAGGCGATGACTGACGTGACCGGTTTTGGCCTGCTGGGGCATCTTTCAGAAGTCTGCCAGGGCGCTGGCGTACAGGCACAGGTCTGGTATCAGGACGTACCCAAGCTGCCGGGCGTAGAAGCCTATATTGCGCAAGGTGCAGTGCCGGGGGGGACGCAACGTAACTATGCCAGCTATGGGCACCTGATGGGGGATATGCCGGAAGAGTGGCGTAATCTCTTGTGCGATCCGCAAACCTCCGGCGGTCTGCTGCTGGCGGTCACGCCAGAATCTGAAGCCGAAGTCCTGGCAACGGCCGCTGAATTCGGCATCATCCTTGCGGCGATCGGCGAGCTGGTGACCGCGCGAGGCGGCCGTCCGATGATTGAGATCCGTTAATTCGATGCGGTTGTTTATTGCCGAAAAGCCGAGTCTGGCCCGCGCCATCGCCGATGTGTTGCCTAAACCGCATCGCAAAGGCGACGGCTTTATTGAATGCGGTAACGGGCAGGTGGTCACCTGGTGTATTGGTCACCTGCTTGAACAGGCGCAGCCGGATGTCTACGATAGCCGCTACGCCCGCTGGAATCTCAACGATCTGCCCATCGTGCCGGAAAAATGGCGTCTGCAGCCGCGGCCATCGGTTACCAAACAGCTCAATGTGATTAAGCGCTTCCTGCATGACGCGTCGGAAGTCATCCACGCGGGTGACCCTGACAGGGAAGGGCAGTTGCTGGTGGACGAAGTGCTGGATTACCTTGAACTGGCGCCGGAAAAGCGCCAGCAGGTGCAGCGCTGCCTGATTAACGATCTCAACCCGCAGGCGGTGGAGCGGGCAATTTCACGCCTGCGTGCTAACAGCGAGTTTATCCCGCTGTGCGTCTCCGCGCTGGCCCGAGCCCGTGCCGACTGGCTGTACGGCATCAATATGACCCGCGCCTACACCATTCTGGGGCGCAACGCGGGTTATCAGGGCGTGCTGTCGGTCGGACGCGTGCAAACGCCGGTGCTGGGGCTGGTCGTACGTCGTGATGAAGAGATTGAAAACTTTGTCGCCAAAGATTTTTTCGAAGTAAAAGCGCACATCGTCACGCCGAAAAATGAACGCTTTACCGCCGTATGGCAGCCGAGCGATGCCTGTGAATCGTATCAGGATGAAGAGGGGCGATTGCTCCACCGTCCGCTGGCGGATCACGTGGTTAACCGTATTACCGGTCAACCGGCGATGGTCACCAGCTATAACGATAAACGGGAATCAGAACCTGCGCCGCTGCCGTTTTCCCTTTCGGCGCTGCAGATTGAAGCTGCCAAAAAGTTCGGCTTAAGCGCGCAAAACGTGCTGGATATATGCCAGAAGCTTTACGAAACCCACAAGCTAATTACTTACCCGCGCTCTGACAGTCGCTATTTGCCGGAAGAGCACTTTGCCGGGCGTCACTCGGTGATGAACGCCATCGGCGTACACGCCCCGGATCTGCTGCCGCAGCCCGCGGTGAACCCGGACACCCGCAACCGCTGCTGGGATGATAAAAAGGTGGATGCCCACCATGCGATCATCCCGACGGCGCGGGCCAGCAACGTCAATCTGACCGAGAACGAAGCGAAAGTCTATAATCTCGTCGCCCGTCAGTATCTGATGCAGTTCTGCCCGGATGCGGTGTTCCGTAAATGCGTGATCGAACTGGAAATTGCGAAAGGGAAATTTGTCGCTAAAGCCCGATTCCTGGCCGAAGCGGGATGGCGCACGCTGCTGGGCAATAAGGAGCGCGACGAAGAGAATGACGGTACGCCGCTACCGGTGGTCGCCAAAGGAGACGAACTGCTGTGTGAAAAGGGCGAAGTGGTTGAGCGTCAGACGCAACCGCCACGCCATTTCACCGATGCGACGCTGCTCTCGGCAATGACCGGGATTGCCCGTTTTGTGCAGGATAAAGATCTGAAGAAGATCCTCCGTGCCACCGACGGTTTGGGTACAGAGGCGACGCGCGCGGGCATTATTGAATTGCTGTTCAAGCGCGGTTTTCTGCTGAAAAAAGGGCGTTATATTCACTCAACCGATCCGGGGCGGGCGTTAATTCACTCGCTGCCGGAGCTGGCGGCAAGGCCTGATATGACAGCGCACTGGGAATCGGTGCTGACGCAAATCAGTGAAAAGCAGTGTCGTTATCAGGACTTTATGCAGCCGCTGGTCGGCACGCTTTATGAGCTAATAAACCAGGCGCGAAGCACGCCGGTGAAGCAGTTCAGAGGGATGGTTGCGCCGGGGGGCGGTGCGAAGAAACCGTTCAAAAAAAAGAAAAGCGCGGCCTGATACCCCCGATTTTCGCCCTCTCCCACACGGAGAGGGCACAATAAAAACCTTAAATCACACCCTGGCCTATCATCGCATCCGCCACCTTCACGAAACCGGCGATATTCGCGCCGCGCACGTAGTTGGTTTGCGATGCCCCGCCACCGTACTCTACACAGGCGTGATGAATGTCCAGCATAATGTGGTGCAGGCGCGCATCCACTTTCTCGGCTTTCCAGCCAAGACGCGCGGCGTTTTGCGCCATCTCCAGTCCTGACGTCGCCACACCGCCGGCATTTGCGGCTTTGCCCGGTGCAAAGAGCACGCCAGCTTCCAGGAACAGGTCGGTAGCCTCAATGGTAGTTGGCATATTTGCGCCTTCCGCCACGGCCTTGACGCCGTTAGTAATCAGCGTGCGAGCCGCTTCAACGTCGAGCTCGTTCTGCGTCGCACATGGCAGGGCAATATCCACAGGAACCGCCCATGGCTGTTTGCCTTCCAGATACGTCAGACCAAACTCGTGGGCATAATCCGCCACGCGCCCGTCGCGGCTGGCTTTAATTTCGCACAGGCGCGCCAGCTTCTCGGCGCTGAAACCCGCTTCATCTACCACGGTACCGCTGGAGTCAGAGGCGGTCACCACGCGGGCGCCGAACTGCATCGCTTTTTCAATGGCGTACTGCGCCACGTTGCCAGAGCCGGAGACGGCTACGCGCATGCCCTCGAAACTCAGGCCATGACGTTTGAGCATTGCTTCGGTGAAATAGACCAGACCGTAACCGGTCGCTTCCGGGCGGATCAGACTGCCGCCGAAGGAAAGCCCTTTGCCGGTAAAAACGCAGGCGCTGTTGTTGGAGAGTTTTTTCATCATCCCGGCCATAAAGCCAACTTCACGCCCGCCCACGCCAATGTCACCGGCAGGGACATCGGTATCGGGGCCAAGGTGACGATACAACTCGGTCACCAGTGCCTGACAGAAGCGCATGACTTCGCCTTCACTTTTGCCTTTCGGGTCAAAATCGCTCCCGCCTTTTCCGCCGCCCATAGGCAGGGTGGTAAGAGCATTTTTGAACGTCTGCTCAAAGCCGAGGAATTTGAGAATCGACAGATTTACGGAAGGATGGAAGCGCATACCGCCCTTAAACGGGCCGATGGCAGAGTTAAACTGCACGCGCCAGGCGCGGTTAACCTGCACCTGGTTGCGATCGTTCACCCAGGCTACGCGGAACTGGATCACGCGTTCTGGCTCGACCAGACGCTCAAGCAGTGACATCTGGCGATAGCGCGGGTTTTCTTCCAGGAACGGCCACAGGGTGGTCATGACTTCACGAACGGCCTGGGCAAACTCGCTTTGATGCGGGTCGCGCTGCTGAACATGGGCAAGGAAACTTTCCAGAGAACGTGTCTGATCCATAGATATAAGAACCTCTTATAATACGTAGATGTTTTGTACCGTTTTTTTGACTATACCACCCGCACCGCTTTGCGAGGCAAGCAGAAATTCAGGACGAAAGGGAAATTAATGAAAAAGCCTGCGTCATAACAAAAAACGATGATGAGATTAATTAAAGGTTCGGCTGCGATTTACCGTTATATTCAGTATCAGGCCACAACGGGAAGAGCGTTTTATGAATCGTTACATGATAATTGTGTTAGGGGGGCTGTTTACCGCCTGCGCTCAGGCTGACCGCATTCGCCCGGACGTGCAGGTGAATGTGCCGCCGGAGGTCTTCAGCTCCAGCGGTCAACGCGCGCAGTCGTGTAATCATTGCTGTATCTATCAGGATCGGAATTACTCGGAAGGCGCAGTGGTAAAAGCGGACGGGGTTTTGCTTCAGTGTCAGCGCGATGAACGTACCATTAGCACGAATCCGCTGATCTGGCGTCACGTAAAACAATAAAAGCTTCAAGCAGCGGGAAATGGGTGATGAAAAACAGTATATTATCGTGCCTTTTCCAGGAGTCCAGTCATCAGGAGAAACAGGTGAAAGAGAACATTGCCTGGGTTGCCCCCCTCAAATCCCTTCCGGCCAGCGTAAAACCGATTGCCGCCCTGCAGCAAAAACACTACGGCGCGGTCCTTAACCCAACGCGCTGGTGGGGACGCATGCCCCGCCTGTTCTGGCTGGTGGCGCTGTTTGTCGGTTATCTCGAACGCCGCAAGGCGCGCCTTTCCTCGGCACTCCGGGCGTTGCTGATGACGCGGGTCTCGCAGCTGTGCCATTGTGCCTTCTGTATTGATGCCAACAGCCTGCGTCTGGCCGAGCGTTCAGGTACGCTGGACAAGGTTCAGGCCGTCGGCAACTGGCAACATTCGGTTTTGTTCAGCGAACAAGAGCGGGCTGCGCTGGCCTTTGCTGAGGCAGTAACGGCGACACCACCGCAGCTGACGGAGGGCATCAGGACAGAGGTCAAACGCCATTTCAGTGATGAGACGATTAGCGAAATGACCGCATTAATCGCTTTCCAGAATCTCTCTGCCCGCTTTAACGCCGCCCTGGATATTCCGGCGCAGGGGCTTTGTGCCACGTTTAAAGAGAAACCGCATGTTTGACCGACACCTGCACCCGCGCCTCAAACCCGCCCTCAATCGACTGGCCACGATGCTGGATAAACCGGGTATCTCCCCCGACGGATTAACCCTCACCGGCTTTGCCGTCGGCGTGCTTGCGCTGCCTTTTCTGGCGCTGGGCTGGTATCCGGCGGCGTTGCTTGCCATCGTGTTGAACCGGGCGCTGGATGGCCTGGACGGCGCGCTGGCGCGTCGACGGGGGCTAAGCGATGCGGGAGGGTTTCTTGATATCGCGCTTGATTTCCTGTTGTATGCGCTGGTGCCGTTTGGTTTTGCCCTGGCCGCCCCCGCAGAAAACGCGCTCGCCGCGGCGTGGCTGTTATTTGCGTTCATCGGCACCGGCAGCAGTTTTCTGGCTTTTGCGGCGCTGGCGGCGAAACATAACATCGACAACCCCGGCTATGCGCACAAATCATTTTACTATATCGGTGGCTTAACGGAAGGGACGGAGACGATCGCGCTGTTTGTACTGTGCTGCCTGTTTCCGGCCCACTTTGCGCTGTTAGCCTGGTTTTTTGGCGCGTTGTGCTGGCTGACCACCACAACGCGCATCTGGAGCGGTTATGCGACGCTGAAATCACTCACGCGTTAGCGCGCGCTTTCAGGACCGCGCGCGCCGGTGGAGACCGGGTTTTGCGGGTGACTGCTCCACTCATACCATCCGCCGTCATAGAGCGCGACGTTTTTCCAGCCCATTGCTCGGGCGTACATAAAGGTTTCGGACGCCCGCCAGCCGGTCCCGCAGTAAAACGCGACGCGTTGTTCAGGCCGGATATGCCACGTTTTCCACATGGCGGCAATATCGTCGGCGCTGCGCATCGTGCCGTCCGGATTGTGAAAATCGTCCATGTGGGTCGCATCGCTGCCGGCGTGTCCCCAGCGTGCGCCGGCAATTTCACCTTTAGGCTTAATGTAGCTATAGCCGCTGGTTTCACCAATAAACTCAGGCCAGGAACGAATGCTGACCAGCGAGGCATCCTGACGGTGCAGCATGCTGCGGGCCTGTTCCATATCGACCACCAGCTGCGGCTGACCGGGGATCGGCGCGCCAAAATCTACGGCAGGCTTCACGCTTGCGGGCATCCCGCGTTCTACCGGCAGGTTTGCATCTGACCATGCTTTCCATCCGCCATCAAGTATGCGCACGTCTTTCACTCCTGCATAAAGCATGATTTGCGCCACGCGCGCGGCGGCATAGACGTCGCGGCCGTACAATATCACGGTAGTATCATGGCGGATGCCGTGCTTCGCCAGCATCGTTTTCAGCTTGTCGTCAGAGACTTTATTCCACAAGGGTTCGCTTTCGACTTCGTTCGTGTCGATATAACCTGCGCCGGGGATGTGGTTCAGCAGGTAAAATTTCGGCGCCCCCCAGGCGGCTTCAATCACCTTCCAGTCGCCGGCCGGTGCGCCAGCCACCTGTTTACCCTGCTGGAGCTGATGTATCCACTGCGCATAAACAAGCTGTTCAAAATGGGGCAAGCGCTGGAGCCGGTCCGGGGCCTGCAGGGCATCACTGAGTAGAGAGACTTGCGCAAACCCGGCCTTTTGCAGGCGTGCTTTCACCGCCAGGTTATCCGCCTCGCTGCCGTAAAGGGCAAGGGGGGTGGCTGGCGTAAGCTGATGCTGCTTTGCCCAGCTGGCAACTTGATCATCGCTCATCAGGCTAAGCCAGGTCGCGGAGAGGTTCAGGGCGGCAGGCTCATGCCCGGATGGCGCACGCAGTGTTTGCGGCCAGCCGTTATAAAATGCGCTGGCGCGGGTATCAATCGCCGCGCCGTGCTGTTCCTGGAGCTGTGCCAGGGTAAGAGAAGGGGGCATATCAGCCGCCACTGAGAAGAATGAGGCGAGGCCGCAGAGCATGGCCAGCGCGGTCAGTTGAGAAACACGTTTCATCGAATAACCTGACGTCAGTAAAAGAGAAGGGCATTGTCATCTCTCCTGAAACAGAAAACATTGCGTTAGCACATTATTGCCCGCGAGAAAGGACAATCACCTCTGCGCCAGCAGGAATATCCTCTTCGTCATGGGTGACCAGCACGACCGGAATGCGACGCTCGCGGACGCGTTCGAATACCCACGTCCGAAAGCCAGCCCGCAGTGTTTTATCGAGACGGCTGAAGGGTTCATCCAGCAGTAAAGCCTGTGGCTCTGCAAGCAGCGCGCGCAGCAGGCTCACCCGCGCGCGTTCGCCGCCGGAAAGGGTAGCAGGATCGCTGGCAGAGTGATTTGCAAGCCCGGCACACCGTAACGCGTGCTCTACGGCTTCCCGCCGGGTGCGCCCGGCGTAGCGCGAAGGAAGGGCAAGCATCAGGTTTTGCCCGACGCTGAAATGGTCGAACAGCAGGGCATCCTGAAACATTATGCCCAGCCCGCGTTTCTCTACGGGAAGTGTGTCGCAGCGGCGGTTGTTCAGCCACAGTTCACCCTGCGCCTGGAAATCGGCAGAGCGCGCGCCTGCCATCCACGACAGGAGCGTCGATTTGCCGCAACCGGAAGGTCCCATCAGGGTCACTATCTCACCGTGCGGGACGCAGAAATTAAGCGCATGGAAAAGGGGGGGAATAGTGAGGTTTTTGACTTCCAGCATTAACGTAATCCTTGTCGGTAGCGGCCCGCAAGCCGGGATAACAGGGCCGCTATAGCAAAAACGACGCCGGTCAAAAGCAGTAATCCCAGCGCCCCGCTGGCCAGCAGCGGCGTGCTGCCGCCGCTGCTGAGCGTTACGGCTTCAGTGGTTAAGGTGGTGAACCGTCCTGCGCCGAGCCATAGCGTAGGCATATACTGGGCCATACTGACCGAAAATCCGCTGGCGAAAGCCAGTAGCGCAGGGCGAACCAGCAGCGGGCATTTCAGTCGCCAGACTATTTTAGCCTGCCCCCAGCCGAGCGTTCTGGCAATCAGGATCAGTCGTGGATCCAGCCTGCGCCAGGCGGGTTGCAGCACCAGTAACATCCACGGAAATACCCACATCAGGTGACTCCACAGTACGGCGGTGAAATGTCCGTCAATTCCAAGCGTTAAAGCGACGAAATATTGCCCGGCGACCAACGGCAGCGCGGGCAGGGCCAGCGGCAGCCAGACCCACAGGCAGCCACGCTGCGGGCCCCATTCGAGCCAGATGACGATCAGCACAAGAGACAGCAGGCTTGCGAGCAGACCCAGCGTGAGGCTGGTGATTACGGTGGAAAACGCCACGTCGCCTTGCTGCGCTAACAGGAGCAATATCCCGGCACACAGTATACCGAAGCCGGGGAGTATCCAGCTGAGCGTTTTTTCAGGTAACGTGACGTTGGAGCGGCGACGCTGGCCGCTAAGGTCAGGCAATGAACGTCGCCAGACCCGCCAGATGCCATACCCCAGCGCAGCCAGGAGCGCCAGCAGCATTAACAACAGCAGACAGAGTAATGTCCCCCGGGCCTGCTGCTGCGCATCGCCCTGGGTAAGCCACTGCCAGGCCAGCACCGCCAGCGTGGGCGGATTTCCCGGCCCGAGAATAATAGCCACATCCACCACGGAGAGCGACCAGGCGAGCACGGCCAGCATCACGGCGCCCAGCACGGGGGCAAGAGTGGGGAGCACCAGCCAGCACAGCCTCTGAAGAGGGCCATAGCCCAGCGTTTGCAAAACCACGTTCTGCTGTGCCAGCCGGGCTTCAGGTAATACGGCATACACTGCCCACAGCACGAAGGCACTCTCTTTGACGGCGAGTGTCACGCCTAACCCGATACCGTAGCGATCGCGTTGCGGTACGCAGAACGTACATACCTGATAGAACAAACCGCCCTCGGCAAACATCAGTAAAATGCTGGTGGCGAAAGCAACGTGAGGAACGGCCAGCAGCCAGGGTAAGCGGCCACAAAGGCGACGCCAGCGAGGACCAGGCCAAAGTGCGGTAATGAATATAAGCGCGAGAGCAAGCGAGCCCAGGGTCGCAATCACGGTGGACACCAGCGTCGCGGCGAGCGCCTGAGGCAATTGCGGGTCGGCAAACAGCAACTGCCAGTTTGCTGGCGACAGCGCTGGCGCCAGCAGCATGATTCCCGCAGGCAGTAGCGGCAGATAGATGACCGCCATCGCCAGCCAGATAAACCCGCTTAACGGGTGCCGTAGCGGCGAAGCCATTCCTGCTCCAGCGCGTTAACCCAGGCGGCGTGCGGCTCTGGCAGCACGAGGGGTAATCCAGAGGGCGTGTGGCTACGCAGTTGCTGAGCCTCGTCGGCGGGCAGCGTGTCGGCATCAAGCACACTCGGGTCGCCCCAGTGTGCCGGGTCGGCTTTGCGGATCTGCGCCTGCGGTGAGAGCAGGAAATTGGCGACCACCTTTGCCCCCGCGCTGGCGCTGGCATTCGCCGGGATCGCCACAAAATGGACGTTCCCGATCATACCGCGGCGAAAACCGAATCCGTAGCTGTCTGCAGGAAGCTCGCCGCTGGCCACCTTTTGCCGGGTGTGTGCGGGGTTAAACGTCAACGAGAGATCCAGGCTGCCGCGGGTGAGCAGAGTATCCATACGGGCCGGCGAGGGCGGAAAATCGTTTCCTTCGCGCCACAGCAGGGGATGGAGTCGGTCGAGGTAGCGCCATAGCGGGGCGGTTACCTGGGCAAATGAGGCATCCGGGGGCCTTTGTAACGCCTCAGGTTGGTCAGTGAGCGTCAGCAGTAATTGTTCCAGAAACGCGGTGCCGGTAAAATCCGGAGGGCGTGGATAGGATAATTTGCCAGGGTGCGTCCGGGCCCAGGCCAGCAACGCGCGAGGATCCTCGGGCGGTATCGGCAGGGCGCTTTTACGGGCGATAAAGGTGAGCTGAGCGCCGCCCCACGGGGACTCCGCGCCCTCGGTCGGGAGAGCAAAATCTTCTGTAACGGGCAGGCAGCTATCAACGTATCGCCAGTTCGGCAGGGCCTGCGCCCACTGCGTTTGCAACAGGTTAGCCTCTTTCAGCGTGCGGAAATTTTCCCCGTTAAGCCACAGCAGGTCGACCGAACCATCGCTTTTTCGTCCGGCAGAGGCTTCCGTCTGGATCCGTTTTACCGCATCGGCGGCATCGGCCAGATGAACGATTTTAAGGTTGATGGCGTAGTGCGTTTTCATCTCGCCGCTGACCCAGTCCAGGTAGCGGTTGACGGCCCCATCACCTCCCCATGCGTTAAACCAGACGGTCTGGCCTTTGGCTTCTTGTTGAACGGAATGCCAGCTGTCGGCCGCCATAACAGGGGCGGCGCACAGCAGGATGCTCAGAAACACGCAAAAACGCACACGGCGCATAATGCCTCACTTTTTAACAGAAGGGGGGGAACGGGAAAACAGCCAGCGCGTGACCAGCGGTAATAACCCCAATAGTGTAAAGGCGAATAGCATTCCCGGCGACACAATATCGCGTAGCGATGACAACTTTCCCAGTTCTCGCCCGGCGTTCAGAAAAACGAGCGTCGCGGGCAGCATGGCAAGCTGGCTCACCCACCAGTAGCGCAGCACCGTCATTCGGGTTAACCCCATCAACAGATTAACGAGGAAAAAGGGAAACAGCGGCATCAGACGCAGGGCGAACAGGTAACGCGCGCCGTCACGTTCGATACCGCTATTGACCGTTTTCATCTGTCGGGCGAAACGCTGTTGTATCCAGTCGCGCAGCAGATATCGGCTGGCGAGCATGGCAAGCGTAGCGCCGAGCGTAGAGGCAAATGAAACCAGCAGCGCAGCGTCCCGCAGGCTGAAAAGCGCGCCGGCCAGCAGCGTCAGGAGTGCCGCGCCGGGAATCGACAGGGCCGAAACCAGCACGTAGAGGCTGAAAAAGAGCAGTGCACTGCGTAACGGCGCCAGCCCAACCTGCGCCAGTAACGCATGATGGTGCGTTTTGAGCGCGTCCAGAGTGAGCATACCCGGCGAAAGAGAGGCAAAGGTCATGATAAATGCGCCCAACAGGGCGCACAGGAGAAGCGTTTTTGGCCTGTTCACCGTGGATTACAGTGTGAAAGTAGCCCACACCGGCGCGTGGTCAGAGGGTTTTTCCATACTGCGGATGCCGTAATCGATACCGGTTTCGATACAGCGCTCAGCCAGCGGCGGGCTTGCCAGCAGCAGGTCGATACGCAAGCCACGGTTGTCATCAAAGCCTTTTGAACGGTAGTCAAACCACGAGAAACGATCCTGCGTGTCCGGGTTGGCCGCACGAAAGGTATCCACCAGGCCCCAATCCTGCAGACGCTGCATCCACTCGCGCTCTTCCGGCAGGAAAGAACATTTACCGGTGCGCAGCCAGCGTTTACGGCTGTCTTCGCCAATACCGATATCCAGATCGGTTGGGCTAATATTCACATCGCCCATGATCAGGACCGGGTTCTGATTATCAAGTTCGGTGGTCAGGTAGTTCTGTAGATCCTGATAAAACTTCGCTTTGGCCGGGAACTTGGTCGGATGGTCGCGGCTTTCCCCCTGCGGGAAGTAACCGTTGATCACGGTGATGTTACCCAGCGGGGAGGGGAGTTCAGCCATTATGATACGACGCTGCGCCTCTTCGTCATCGCCGGGAAAGCCGCGGCGTACCGAAACCGGCGTCTCTTTCGTCAGCAGCGCAACGCCATAGTGACCCTTCTGCCCGTGATAAAAGACGTTGTAGCCGAGCTTCGCCACCTCCTCGAGAGGAAACATATCGTCGTGAACCTTTGTCTCCTGCAGGCCGATCACATCCGGCTGATGTTGTTCGACAATCGCTTCAAGCTGGTGGGGGCGGGCACGCAGGCCGTTGATATTAAAAGAGACAAATTTCATAGTCGCTGCCAATGCAAGGTGAATAGTGCAAGGATGGTAGCAGAAATTGTCTCGCCTGTTATCCGCTTCGCCCAATTACTGCGACAGATCCTGTCGACGGTGGAAAATTTGCACCATTCTGACGCGCGCCGCCCCGAAACCGGGCATAAAAGGCCGATAAATTTCGCCAGCGATCACAAATCCAGAATTATATTTGGCGTGTGCATACTCTTTCTGATTTTCATGCGGCAAAGCGCCGCTTCGCGTAAAAATATTCACTTTTTATGCATTAATAGTGAATGGAGTTGTGATGTAACCTGTTGATATTCTGCTTCCTCCCACCTTTTATGCAATTTAGTGCTGGCTGGCACGAACTCTGCAATCTACATTCACAGTGTAAATTCTCAAATATTTAACATTTTAATAACCTTTTGTTTACCGGTGAGGTCGCTATGTCTTTGTCTGTTACGCGTGAAAATTTCGATCAATGGATGATGCCGGTTTATGCTCCGGCGGCTTTTATTCCGGTTCGTGGGGAGGGCTCGCGCCTGTGGGATCAGCAGGGCAAGGAATATATCGACTTTGCGGGTGGTATTGCGGTGAATGCCCTTGGGCATGCACACCCGGCACTGCGGCAGGCACTGAACGACCAGGCAGCGACGTTCTGGCATACCGGCAATGGTTACACCAACGAACCGGCACTGTGTCTGGCAAAAAAATTGATTGACGCCACCTTTGCGGAAAAAGTCTTTTTTTGTAATTCGGGGGCAGAAGCCAACGAAGCCGCGCTGAAGCTGGCACGTAAATATGCGCACGATAAATATGGCGCGCACAAAAGCGGCATCGTGGCGTTTAAAAATGCGTTTCACGGCCGCACGCTGTTTACCGTCAGCGCAGGGGGGCAGCCTTCATACTCGCAGGATTTCGCGCCACTGCCGCCGGATATCCGTCACGCCATCTTCAACGATTTGCCCTCGGCCAGCGCGCTGATTAACGAGCGCACCTGCGCGGTGATTGTTGAGCCGATGCAGGGCGAGGGCGGCGTGGTTCCGGCTGACGTCGCGTTTCTACAGGGGCTGCGTGAGCTGTGCGATCGTCACAACGCGGTCCTGATTTTTGATGAAGTCCAAACCGGTGTCGGCCGCACCGGTGAACTGTATGCCTATATGCATTATGGCGTTACGCCGGACGTGCTTTCCACCGCCAAAGCGCTGGGTGGTGGTTTCCCGGTCGGGGCAATACTCACGACGGATAAATTCGCCAGCGTAATGACGGTGGGAACCCACGGCACCACCTATGGCGGTAACCCGCTGGCAACTGCCGTGGCCGGGCAGGTTCTGGACATTGTTAATACCCCGGAGGTGCTGAACGGCGTCAAACAGCGCCATGACGCGATTGTTGAACGTCTGAACGCCATCAACAGCAAGACCGGCTTGTTCAAAGAGATCCGCGGTCTGGGGCTGTTAATTGGCTGCGAACTGACGCCGGAATTTGCCGGAAAAGCGAAACGCCTTTCCCAGCAAGCGGCAAATATGGGCGTGATGGTGCTGATTGCCGGGGCCAACGTGGTGCGCTTTGCCCCTGCGCTTAACGTCAGCGAGGAAGAGGTGCGAACTGGCCTGGATCGCTTTGCCTTAGCCTGTGAACAGATCACGTCTGGGGTGTCGTCATGATGGTCATCCGGCCCGTTGAGCGTGGCGATCTCGCCGGGCTTATGCAGCTTGCCGGTAAAACAGGCGGCGGATTGACTTCGCTTCCTGCCAATGAGACCACGCTTTCAGCGCGTATCGATCGCGCCCTGCATACTTGGCAGGGGACGTTGCCTGAAAGCGAACAAGGTTACGTATTCGTGCTGGAAGAGACCGACACCGGTACGGTGGCCGGCATTTGCGCCATCGAAGTCGCGGTGGGGCTGAATGACCCGTGGTATAACTATCGTGTCGGCACCATGGTGCATGCTTCGAAAGAGCTGAACGTTTATAACGCGCTGCCAACACTCTTTCTTTGCAATGACCATACCGGCGCCAGCGAACTCTGCACCCTGTTTCTGGATCCTGCCTGGCGTAAAGAGGGCAACGGCTATCTGCTTTCCAAATCACGCTTTATGTTTATGGCGGCATTCCGCGATCGCTTTAATGAAAAAGTGGTTGCGGAGATGCGCGGCGTGATCGATGAGACAGGTTATTCTCCCTTCTGGGAGAGCCTGGGTGAACGTTTCTTTTCTATGGAATTCAGCCGCGCAGACTACCTGTGCGGCACCGGGCAGAAAGCCTTTATTGCCGAACTCATGCCTAAACATCCTATCTACACCCATTTCCTCAGCCCGCAAGCGCAGGCGGCGATCGGCGAAGTACATTCACACACCGCGCCTGCCCGCGCGGTGCTTGAGAAAGAGGGCTTCCGCTACCGTAACTATGTCGACATCTTTGACGGGGGGCCAACGCTTGAGTGCGATATCGATCGCGTGCGCACCATCCGTAAAAGCCGGCTGGTGACCGTGTCTGAAGGCCAATCCGCACCGGGCGACTGGCCTGCGTGTCTGGTGGCGAACGAACGTTATGACAACTTTCGCGCCATGCTGGTGCGTACTAACCCGCAGTGTGAACGGCTGGTGCTGACTGCCGCACAGCTCGACGCCCTGAAATGCCACGCTGGCGATACGGTTCGCCTGGTCCGACTCTGCCCTGAGGAGAAAACAGCATGACTTTATGGATTAACGGTAACTGGATAACGGGCGAAGGCGAGCTGCGGATAAAAACCAACCCGGTGAGCAATGAGGTGCTGTGGAAAGGCAATGACGCCAGCATTGCGCAGGTAGAACAAGCCTGCGACGCTGCCCGCCGCGCGTTCCCGACATGGGCGAAACAGCCCTTCTCCGTGCGCCAGGCGATAGTCGAAAAATTTGCCGCTCTGCTGGAGGCCAATAAGGTTGAACTGACGCGGATTATCGCCTGTGAAACCGGTAAGCCACGCTGGGAAGCGACAACCGAAGTCACGGCGATGATCAATAAAATTGCTATCTCGGTGAAGGCCTACCATACCCGTACCGGTGAACAACAGACAGAGATGGGCGACGGGATGGCCACGCTTCGCCATCGTCCACACGGCGTACTGGCCGTCTTTGGCCCTTATAACTTCCCGGGGCATCTGCCGAATGGTCATATTGTGCCCGCGCTGCTGGCGGGTAATACCGTCATTTTCAAACCGAGTGAACTGACGCCCTTAACCGGTGAGGCGGTGGTGAAGCTTTGGGAGCAGGCCGGGATGCCGCCCGGCGTGCTGAGCCTTGTGCAGGGCGGACGAGATACGGGCCAGGCGCTCAGTGCGTTGAGCGATATCGATGGCCTGCTCTTTACCGGCAGTGCCGGAACGGGTTATCAACTGCATCGTCAACTGGCGGGTCAGCCGGAAAAAATTCTGGCGCTGGAGATGGGCGGAAACAATCCGCTGATAGTGGAAGACCCGGATGATATTGACGCAGCGGTGTATTTGACTATTCAGTCGGCTTTTATTAGCGCCGGGCAGCGTTGCACCTGCGCCCGACGTTTGCTGGTAAAGCGTGGGGCGCAGGGGGATGCGTTTCTGAAACGTCTGGTTGAGGTGAGCGCGCGGCTGGTGCCCGGGCGGTGGGATGCCGACCCGCAGCCGTTTATCGGCGGGTTGATCACTGAACAGGCCGCACTGAGCGTGCTGAAAGCCTGGCAGGAGCAAGTTGCCCGTGGCGCACAAAGCTTGCTGGCGCCAGGACAGGTCCAGGCGGGTACGTCTTTGCTGACGCCGGGGATAATTGAGATGAGCGACGTGAACCCTGTCCCGGATGAAGAGGTCTTTGGCCCGCTACTGAGCGTCTGGCGCTATGACGATTTTGACAGTGCCATCACCATGGCGAATAACACCCGCTACGGCCTGTCGAGCGGTTTGATTTCGCCGCAGCGCGAGAAGTTTGATCGGCTGCTGCTGGAGGCGCGCGCCGGGATCGTCAACTGGAATAAACCCCTGACCGGCGCGGCAAGCACTGCTCCTTTTGGCGGCGTGGGCGCATCGGGTAACCATCGTGCCAGTGCCTGGTATGCGGCTGATTACTGCGCGTGGCCGATGGCAAGCCTTGAAACATCCGCATTGACGCTGCCGGAAATGCTGAGCCCTGGCCTGGATTTCACCCAGGGAGGTCGCCATGAAAGCGCGTGAGGTGAACTTTGACGGGCTGGTAGGGCTGACGCATCACTATGCCGGGCTGTCGTTTGGTAATGAAGCCTCGACGAAGCACCGTTTTCAGGTATCGAACCCGAAGCTGGCGGCGAAGCAGGGGTTGATGAAAATGAAGGCGCTATCGGACGCTGGTTTTGCGCAGGCGGTGATCCCGCCTCAGGAGCGTCCTAACGTGGCGGTCCTGCGACAGCTGGGTTTTTGCGGCACGGATGAACAGGTGATTGAAAAAGCAGGTACCCAAACGCCACACCTGCTCTCTGCCGCAAGCTCCGCCTCTTCTATGTGGGTGGCGAATGCGGCCACCGTTGCCCCGTCCGCCGATACGCTGGATGGCAAAGTCCATCTGACGGTCGCCAATCTGAATAATAAATTTCACCGAGCGACCGAAGCGGACACCACCGAACGCGTGCTGCGCGCCATTTTCCGCAAAGAGAGCCATTTTGAGGTGCACCCGGCGTTGCCGCAGGTGGCGATGTTTGGTGATGAGGGAGCCGCTAACCATAACCGCCTGGGAGGCGATTACGGTTCGCCCGGCGTGCAACTGTTTATTTACGGTCGTGAAGAGGGGGGGCACGCCGGGCCAACCCGCTATCCGGCACGTCAGACGCTGGCGGCGAGCGAGGCGGTTGCGCGCCTGAACCAGGTTAATCCTTCCCAACTGATTTTCGCCCAACAAAATCCACGGGTGATTGATCGGGGCGTATTCCATAACGACGTTATTGCCGTCTCTAACCGGCAGGTTCTGTTTTGCCACGAGCAGGCATTTGCCCATCAGGAAAAACTGCTCGCCACCCTGCACGAGCATGTGTCCGGGTTTACGCCCATTCAGGTGCCAACTGAAGCCGTCAGCGTGCAAGATGCAGTGGAAACCTATCTTTTCAACAGCCAACTGTTGAGCCGGGATGATGGCAGTATGATGCTGGTTCTGCCGCAGGAATCCCGACATCATGACGGTGTCTGGCGCTATCTCAGCGGGCTGCTGAAGGCCGATAACCCGATTGACGAACTCCGGGTATTTGACCTGCGCGAGAGTATGGCAAATGGCGGGGGGCCGGCCTGCTTGCGCTTGCGCGTGGTCTTAACACCGCGCGAAATGCAGGCGGTAAACCCAGCGGTAATGATGAACGAATCGCTGTTTACTACGCTGAATGACTGGGTAGATCGCTACTATCGCGACAGATTAATGCAGGCCGATCTCGTTGACCCGCAGTTGCTGCGTGAAGGCCGTGAAGCGCTGGATGCGCTAACGGCTATCCTGCAACTGGGATCGGTTTACCCGTTCCAGCGCTAAAGGAGAAGATATGGAACATTTTCTGACGCTGACGCTGGCGGACGAAACGCCCGAACAACGTGAGGGGGAAGGCCCCTCGTTCCACTGGCGGTGGCTGGGACGCGGCGTACTCGAACTGACGCCTTACGCTCAGGGCGAGCTGTCCCTGCTGCTTTCATGCGGTATTCACGGTAACGAAACGGCGCCTGTTGAGATTGTCGACCAGCTGCTGCGCGAGTTATCCCGCGGTGACATCAGCCTGCAGTGCCGTATGCTGGTGGTGTTCGGTAATCCGCCAGCGCTTGCGCAAAACAAGCGCTATTTACTGAATGATATCAACCGTATGTTCGGTGGGCGGTGGGCGCAGTTCCCACCGGGGGGGGAGACGATGCGGGCGCAGTGGCTGGAGGCGGCTGTGACCACTTTCTTTACCGCTGCAGGGGGGGCGCGCTGGCATCTCGATCTGCATACGGCGATCCGTACGTCATACCACGTGCGCTTTGGCGTGTTGCCGCAGCGTAATCAGCCGTGGGATGAATCCTTCCTGAGCTGGCTGGGCGATGCAGGGCTGGAGGCACTGGTCTTTCATCAGTCGCCAGGCGGAACATTTACCCATTTTACCGGTGAGACGTTTGGCGCACTAGCCTGCACGCTGGAACTGGGTAAGGCGCTGCCGTTTGGGCAGAACGACCTCACGCGGTTTGCGCCAACGCATCACGCTGTACAGGCTTTACTGGGGGGCGCGACGCCAGAGCACGCGCATAATTCGGTCGTGCGTTATCGGGTCGTACAACAGATCACGCGGCGCAGCGAGGCGTTTCATCTTCATATGGCCGCCCACACGCTAAACTTCACCCCGTTTCGCAAAGGCGTGCTGCTGGCTGAGGACGGTGACGAGCGCTATGAAGTACAACGCACCACGGAGTATGTTTTATTCCCCAATCCCTCAGTGGCCTTCGGTCTGCGAGCCGGACTGATGCTGGAAAAGTTGTCATGATTGTATCCCCTCTCATTTTGCGAGGGGAAAATATTTTTTTAGCTATGAAGACGATCACGTTTATTTTGCGGAATATTCCTGGATAATTGCTTTATTTATAATCGCTGTCTGGTTATACTCCTTCATAATCTCTTTAAAATCAGTATATTGTGTATTCTTGTTTCAACTCTCCATCTTTTTTCCTTAATTCCTCCATATTTGGTGATAAATTGTTTTTAACACTTTCATTGTTTTACCGTTACTCTGAATAATTGACGATAAACCCCGTAAAGTTAATCTCGTCAACACGGCATAGCGCCGAAGAATAACTGAAAGTAAGGAAATAAATTATGCGTAAGTTAACTGCACTGTTTGTTGCTTCTACCCTGGCTCTGGGCGCTACCAGCACGGCGTTCGCCGCAGATACCGCGACTGCTGCCCCAGCCGAAGGTAAAATGATGCATCATAAAGGTAAACCGGGTATGCACCACGACATGATGTTTAAAGGCCTGAACCTGACCGATGCGCAGAAGCAGCAGGTTCGCGACATCATGAAAAGCCAGCGTGACCAGATGAAACGTCCGCCGCTGGAAGAACGCCGCGCGATGCATGACATTATCGCCAGCGACAGCTTCGATAAAGCCAAAGCCGAAGCGCAGATCGACAAAATGGCTGAGCAGCACAAGGCCGGTATGCTGGCTCGCATGGAAACCCAGAACAAGATTTACAACATTCTGACCCCGGAACAGAAAAAGCAGTTTAATGCCAATTTTGAGAAGCGTCTGACAGAACGGCCAGCGCCAGAAGGTAAAATGCCTGCACCAACCGAATAATCGGTTTACCTTCTAAAGACCGTCGGGATCCTGTCCACAATAGCGTAAACGCTGTGGGCAAGACCGGCGGTTTTTTCTTTCCACTCCTCCCCCCCCCCCTTATCTGCCTTCACCGGCGCGGCTTTGTCCCGCGAATGGCACTAAGAATAGTGAGCCGTGTCAGGATGTTATAATTTTTATTTCCGACCGGTTAAGGCCTGCCCGCTTTGCTGCCGATAACAGCTCTGTAACCCAACGATAGCGATATCTTTGCCCTGGCGCATGTTGCGCCTTTCAGGAGTGGTGATGGAGTTTTTTGATATCCGTAAAATGCCGGTAAGCCTCTGGCGTAATGGTGCTGGCGAGACGCGTAAGATTTGTTGTTTTCCCCCGGCGACGCGCGATTTTTCGTGGCGCGCCAGTATTGCGTCCATTGCCAGTAATGGAGAGTTCTCGTCTTTTCCGGGGGTGGAGCGGGTTATCACGCTGCTGGAAGGGAGAGAAGTGATGCTGGATGCGGGGCCGGCATTTTGCCATACATTAACGCATCATCAGCCTTACCGTTTTACTGGCGAACTGTCAGTGAAGGCGTTGCTCACGGAAGGCCAGATGTCAATGGACTTCAACATCATAACCCGACGGGAACACTGTCAGGCTAACGTGCGCGTCGCCGAGCGGACCTTCACGACGTTCGCTTCACGCGGTGGAGTGGTCTTGGTGTTGAGTGGTGTTTGGCAACTCGGCGAAAAATTGCTCACCGCCGACCAGGGCGCCAGTTGGGAGGAGGGAACCCATACCCTCCGTTTGCTGGAATCGAAAGGCGCGCTGTTGTTTAGCGAGATTATCTGGCAGCCGGGTCACTGAGCAAAATGACCTCAAACTTACCGGTGAGCACGGGTTTACAGAGAATTTTGTAGCCATCATGGTCGAACCCGGCGGGGGTGCGTAGCAAGCTGGCAGCGTCGTTAAGATTGTCGACCGCGCCAAGCCAAAGCCAGTTATGGATGATGTGATATTGTGTCATCACATCGCCCACCTCTTTGAGCGCCACGGCACCCTCCCACGGCCAGCAGTTAACGCTGATGGCCACCAGCCCCTCAAGTAGACGGGCCTGATGCGCCTCAACGCTCTCTTTATTGCAGCAAGCACCCGCACATCGCTTCAGGGCGAAACGGAAACAGGCGCGCCCGCGGGTGGTAGCTTCGAGGCCCAACAGGCTGTAGCAAAGCTGTAAATCATCAGCCAGGGTTTGCAGGCTTTGCAGGGCGGTGCGTTTGTTGGCGAACAGACCATAGAGGTTCGGCGCATGGGAGAAATCGATTTCGCGTGCGTATACCACCTGCGGCTTACCGGCGGTAATTTGCAATGAACAAAGCTGACGATTGCGGCGCAGTCGCTTGTTAAACAGCGGTTGCTGCTCTTTTATTAACCGGGCTTCGAGCAATAACGCGCCCATCTCTCCCGCTGTTGGATACCAGGTGATACGCCGCGACTGGCGCAGCATTGCGGCTTCATCCGCCGTGCGCAAATGGGACAACACCCGACTGCGTATATTGATGCTTTTGCCGATATAAAGCGGCAAGGTGTCGCTCTCACCGTGAAAGATATACACTCCCGGCTGTTTTGGCAGGGCCTCAAGCCAGGGGCGCAGATGTTCGGGATACTCATAGATTGCCGCCGCTTCAAATTCAAGACGCGGGGCGGATTGACGCCTGCTCACACATTGCTCCATGTACTGTTCAGGTATACAGTGTAACAGGTGTTCGCTGGTTAAAAAAGAGGCTGGAAGGTTACGCGTGTTCAGCCTGCACATAGTCTGGCCCGGCAAGCGACACGTCGCCGGGCATACCGGGCATAGAGTTGAGCTATTTTTTCCAGAAGTCATCGAACACCGTGATCGGCGTGCGACGCTTGTGCTCGGTTTTCAGATACCAGCCTTCGATAATCTTCGCCGTACTTTCATCCAGCTTTTTGCCTTCGAGATAATCATCTATGTTGTCATAGGTAACGCCCAGGGCGGCTTCATCCGGCAGGGAAGGGCGATCGTCTTCCAGGTCGGCCGTCGGGGCTTTCTGATAAAGATGCGCCGGGCAGCCTAAAGCGGCCAGCAGTTGTTTGCCCTGCCGCTTGTTCAGGCGGAAGATCGGGTTAATGTCGGTGCCGCCATCGCCATATTTGGTAAAGAAGCCGGTAAGAGCTTCCGCGGCGTGATCGGTACCCACCACAAGTCCGTTGTTCATGCCCGCGATGCTGTACTGCGCTTTCATTCGTTCGCGCGCTTTTTCATTCCCGCGGACAAAATCGCTTAGCTCAATGCCGGCTTCGCGCAGCGCCTGCTCGCTTGCCAGCACTGAACCTTTGATGTTCACGGTGAGGACACGGTCAGGCTGAATAAAGGCGATGGCGTCCTGGCAATCCTGTTCGTCTGCCTGTACGCCATAAGGCAGGCGAACGGCGATAAACTGCAGGGCGCTATCGCCCGTCTCCTGGCGCAACTCTGTTATCGCCATTTGACACAGTTTGCCGGTCAGCGTGGAGTCCTGTCCTCCGCTAATGCCGAGCACCAGCGATTTCAGGAAGGCGTTGGTTTTCAGGTAAGATTTTAGAAAATCAACGCTTCGGCGGATCTCTTCATTCGCGTCTACTGCAGGCTTAGCGCCCAGTGCCTGAATAATGTCTTGTTGCAGAGCCATTACGCCCTCCCTCTACAGAATATGTGATTTGTTAAAACTAACCCTTTAAACGGTAAACGACAAGGTTCACCGTCCTGAGTGCGCATTTTTACCGTCTTCTGCTGGCTTATCGTTGTTTTATTAGATTTTTCCGAAATTCCTCTGGCGTAACTCGCAAAGTTGAACAATCCCGGTTTTTATCCCATGCTTAGATAACACGCTGATAAACAAGAGGACGGAATATGAACAAGAACGTAGCAGGAATTTTAAGCGCAGCGGCGGTTCTGACTATGCTGGCAGGATGTACGGCTTACGATCGCACTAAAGATCAGTTCACACAGCCCGTGGTTAAAGATGTCAAAAAAGGGATGACGCGTTCGCAGGTTGCGGCGATTGCCGGGAAACCGTCTTCTGAAGTGACCATGATCCACGCGAAGGGTACCTGTCAGACCTATATTCTGGGTCAACGGGATGGTAAGGCTGAGACCTATTTTGTTGCCCTGGATGAAACCGGGCGCGTCATGAACTCAGGTTACCAGACCTGTGCCGAATACGACACCGATCCGCAGGCCCCTAAGGCTCAATAACCTTATTTGCCTGAAGATGCTAACTAACCGGCCTTGTGGCCGGTTTTTTATGCAGATGTAAATCTTATTTATTTGCGCGAATTATTTGCCCGAAATGTGAAGGTAATCAACTCGCCAGGTCAATGAGAGACAATTTTACTCTATCCAGAATTATCTCCTCTCTATACCATTGCGTATACTCATGCCAAAGATAATCAACACTAAGCACACTACCTGCCAGCCAGGAGAGCAAGTCGAGTGGTGGACGTCGGCAGGGAGTCATACATGAGGGAAATGACTATGGAAAAGAAACATATCTATCTGTTCTGCTCAGCGGGCATGTCAACATCGCTTTTGGTGTCAAAAATGCGCGCTCAGGCCGAAAAGTATGAAGTACCTGTGGTGATTGAAGCGTTTCCTGAAACGCTGGCGGGCGAAAAAGGCCAGGCAGCCGATGTCGTCTTACTGGGGCCTCAAATTGCTTATATGTTGCCGGAAATTCAACGTCTGTTACCGAATAAACCTGTCGAAGTAATTGACTCGGGCCTGTACGGCAAGATCGATGGTTTGGGTGTACTGAAAGCTGCTGTTGCGGCAATTAAAAAAGCTGCTAATTAATTTTTTATTATTTTTCCCGTCAAAGAGTTATTTCATACACACTACGCCGTAATCTAAGTTGCGGCATTTAAGGGTATTTACCTATGAGTAAAGTTATCGCTTCACTTGAAAAGGTACTCCTTCCTTTTGCTGTTAAAATAGGAAAGCAGCCACACGTCAATGCCATCAAAAACGGGTTTATTAAATTAATGCCGTTGACGCTGGCAGGGGCCATGTTCGTTTTAATTAACAACGTTTTTCTGAGCTTTGGTGAAGGATCTTTTTTTTATTCATTAGGCATTCGGTTAGATGCTTCCACGATTGAAACCCTTAACGGCCTTAAGGCCATTGGCGGCAATGTCTACAACGGTACGTTGGGGATTATGTCGTTGATGGCGCCTTTCTTTATTGGGATGGCGCTTGCAGAAGAGCGTAAAGTGGATCCGCTGGCGGCAGGTTTATTGTCCATTGCCGCCTTTATGACCGTCACACCATACAGCGTAGGTGAGGCATATGCTGTAGGCGCTAACTGGCTTGGCGGGGCAAACATTATTTCCGGTATTATTATCGGACTGGTGGTTGCCGAAATGTTCACCTTTATTATTCGCCGCAACTGGGTGATACGTTTACCGGATAGCGTTCCAGAATCGGTTTCGCGTTCCTTTTCCGCATTGATTCCAGGCTTTATTATTCTCTCTATCATGGGGATTGTTGCCTGGGCGCTCGCTCACTGGGGGACAAATTTCCACCAGATTATCATGGACTCTATCTCTACGCCGCTGGCGTCTATGGGGGGCGTGGTCGGTTGGGCGTATGTCATTTTCACCTCCCTGCTGTGGTTCTTCGGCGTGCATGGCTCCCTGGCGCTGGCGGCGCTGGACAGCGGTATCATGACCCCGTGGGCACTGGAAAACGTGGCAATTTACCAGCAGTACGGCTCTGTTGATGCGGCGCTGGCAGCGGGTAAAACTTTCCATGTATGGGCGAAGCCGATGCTGGACTCCTACATCTTCCTGGGGGGGACCGGCGCGACGCTGGGTCTGCTTATCGCGATCTTTATTGTCTCCCGCCGCGCTGATTATCGTCAGGTTGCGAAACTGGCATTGCCCTCAGGCATCTTCCAGATTAACGAACCGATTCTGTTCGGTCTGCCAATCATCATGAACCCGGTAATGTTCATTCCTTTCATCCTGGTTCAACCGCTGCTGGCTGCAATCACCCTGACGGCGTATTACCTGGGGATTATCCCGCCAATCACCAACATTGCGCCGTGGACAATGCCGGCTGGGCTGGGGGCGTTCTTTAACACCAACGGTAGCGTTGCTGCCTTCGTGCTGGCGCTGTTCAACCTCGGGATTGCCACACTGCTCTATATGCCATTCGTGGCGATAGCAAACAAAGCCGCAACCATTATCGAAGAAGAAGAGAGCGAAGAGGATATCGCCCTGTCACTGAAATTCTAGGATGAACCGGCGCGGGTATCCCGCGCCCGCTAAAAGGAGCTATAAGATGTTAGATTTAGACAGTATCGTTGCTGAAGAAAGCGCAGAGAACGATCTCGAAGAAGTGGTCATGGGCCTTATCATCAACTCAGGACAAGCACGCAGCCTGGCGTATGCCGCACTTAAACAGGCTAAGCTTGGTGATTTCGCCGCCGCAAAGACTATGATGGATCAGTCCCGTATGGCACTGAATGAAGCGCATCTTGTGCAGACGAAGCTGATTGAAGGCGACCAGGGGGAAGGGAAGATGAAGATGAGTCTGGTGCTGGTTCACGCGCAGGATCACCTGATGACGTCGATGCTGGCACGCGAGCTGGTGGCGGAGTTAATTGAGCTTCACGAGAAAATGCAGTAAATCCAGATAGCGCAGCAGGAGGTCAGCACGATGGAAATTAAAACGGCATTTGAACAGCTACTGTTTAACGGCAAGAATTTTCACGTGGTTATTTACAACAAAACGGAGAGCGCCAGCGGTCTGCATCAGCATGACTACCTGGAGTACACGATTGTTCTGACTGGCCGCTACTATCAGGAAATTAACGGTAAACGGGTCCTGCTTGAGCGTGGAGATTTTGTCTTCCTGCCGATGGGATCCTATCACCAGAGTTTTTATGAATTTGGCGCCACCCGCATCCTCAACGTTGGCATCAGTAAACGTTTCTTTGAGAAACACTACCTGCCGCTGTTACCGTTCTGTTTTGTTGCGTCGCAGGTCTATCACGTCAAAAACGAGTTTATGACCTGGATTGAAACGGTGATTGCATCGCTTAACTTCCGTGACAATGAGTTCGATGAATTTATTGAAACCGTGACGTTCTATGTGATGAACCGTCTTCGTCACTATCGCGAAGAGCAGCAGGTGACTGACGATATTCCGCAGTGGCTGCGCGGCACGGTGGAAATGATGCACGATAAATGTCAGTTTAGCGACAATGCGCTGGAAAATATGGTGGCGCTGTCCGGTAAATCTCAGGAATACCTAACCCGTGCCACCCAGCGTTATTTTCGTAAAACACCGGTGCAAATTATTAATGAAATCCGCATTAATTTTGCCAAAAAACAGCTGGAAATAACCAATTACTCTGTAACCGATATCGCCTATGAGTCAGGTTACAGTAGCCCCAGCCTGTTTATTAAAACCTTTAAAAAATTTACTTCATTTACACCGAGCAGGTACCGTAAGAATTTGACGGTAATTAATTAACACTCGACGGTTTTAGCCGTCACGAATATTGACGTAAGCGCTTGCCCAAATAGCGGGAAGAGCACGCTATACTTTGCAGGCGGTTACCCTGATACGCTAAGGGAGAAATTATGCAACAGAAATTAAACGTCGTAACCATTGGTGGCGGCAGCAGCTATACCCCAGAATTACTGGAAGGGTTCCTGAAACGTTATCATGAATTACCGGTCAGCGAATTATGGCTGGTGGATGTCGAAGAAGGTCAGGAAAAGCTGAATATTATCTTTGACCTGTGCCAGCGCATGGTTGAGAAAGCCGGTGTGCCGTTAACCGTACATAAAACCCTGGACCGCCGTCTGGCACTGAAAGATGCTGACTTTGTTACCACGCAGCTGCGCGTCGGCCAGTTGAAGGCGCGTGAGCTGGACGAGCGTATTCCACTGAGCCATGGTTACCTGGGCCAGGAAACCAACGGTGCGGGCGGTCTGTTTAAAGGTCTGCGTACCATTCCGGTCATTTTTGACATTATTAAAGACGTAGAAGAGATCTGTCCAAATGCGTGGGTGATTAACTTTACCAACCCGGCCGGCATGGTGACCGAAGCGGTTTACCGCCACACCCATTTCAAGCGTTTTATTGGCGTTTGTAATATTCCAATTGGTATGAAGATGTTCATCCGTGATGTGCTGGAATTGACCGACAATGACGCTCTTTCCATCGATCTGTTTGGCCTGAACCATATGGTATTTATCAAAGACGTGATCGTTAACGGCACGTCGCGCTTTGACGAACTGCTCGACGGTGTGGCATCGGGCCGCCTGACTGCGGCATCGGTAAAAAATATTTTTGATCTGCCCTTCAGCGAAGGGCTGATACGGTCACTGAACCTGCTGCCATGTTCATATCTGCTCTATTACTTTAAGCAGAAAGAGATGCTGGCTATTGAGATGGGCGAATACTATAAAGGCGGCGCACGTGCTCAGGTTGTGCAGAAAGTTGAAAAGCAGCTGTTTGATTTGTATAAAGATCCACACCTTAATGTCAAACCTAAAGAGCTAGAACAGCGCGGCGGGGCATACTATTCAGATGCCGCGTGCGAAGTGATCAACGCCATTTACAATGACAAGCAGGCGGAGCATTACGTCAACGTGCCGCACCACGGGCATATCGATAATATTCCGGCAGACTGGGCAATCGAGATGACCTGCATCCTCGGTCGCGATGGCGCAACGCCGCATCCGCGCATTACTCACTTTGATGAAAAAGTCATGGGGCTTATTCATACCATCAAAGGCTTTGAAGTGGCGGCGAGCAATGCTGCGCTGAGCGGTGAACTGAATGACGTGCTTCTGGCGCTGAACCTCTGCCCGCTGGTGCATTCCGACCGCGATGCGGAAATCCTCGCGAGTGAGATGATCCTTGCGCACGAAAAATGGCTGCCAAATTTTGCTGCAACGGTTGAGAAACTCAGGTTCAAGCACCGTTAAGGGGATCTACGATGGAAAAACTGCTGATCGTAAATGCCGATGATTTTGGCCTGTCGAAGGGGCAGAACTACGGGATCGTTGAAGCTTGTCGTGGCGGGGTTGTGACCTCTACAACGGCACTGGTTAACGGTGAAGCGGTTTGAACACGCGGCGCAGTTGAGCCGCGAGTTGCCGGCGTTGGGCGTGGGCATGCACTTTGTGCTGACGCTCGGAATGCCGCTTTCACCGATGCCGGGCCTGACGCGCGATGGCCTGTTGGGGAAATGGATTTGGGAACAGGCAGAGC
This sequence comes from unidentified bacterial endosymbiont, assembly GCF_918797525.1. NCBI lineage: Bacteria > unidentified bacterial endosymbiont. The sequence continues at coordinate 2,119,473 of NZ_OU963893.1, forward strand.
AGGGCGCGCTGCCACTCGATGAGATTGCCCGTGAACTGGATGGCCAGTTCAATCGCTTTATCGATCTCTTTGGCCGCGAACCGACGCATATCGATAGCCACCATCATGTGCACATGATCCCGGCGATCTTTGCCATTGTCGCCGACTTTGCCCAACGTAAAGGGGTGGCGATGCGCGTCGATCGTAAAGTGCAGGGGCTATCGCCTTTTACCGTGCCATCAACTGCGGGGTTCAGTAGCGCGTTTTATGGCGATGAAATCAGCGAAGCGCTGTTTCTGCAGGTTCTGGATGATTCCACCGCGCGCGGTGAACGATCGCTGGAAGTGATGGCACACCCTGCGTTTGTCGATAATACCGTGCGTAAAAGTGCCTACTGCTGGCCACGTCTTGCGGAGCTGGAGGTGCTAACGTCGGCATCGCTGAAATATGAGATTGCCGGGCGTGGATACCGTCCGGGGACGTTTCGGGATCTGTAATAAAAGCCCGGGGCGTTTTTGTCTTACCGGGCCTGGGAATGAATGCCGGGGGAGCTTTTGCTCCACCCGGTTTTTTTACGCCGGTATCTGGTCGGTTTTACTGCTTCGTGACCAAACGCGGTGCGCGGCGAGCAGATCGAAGAGGCGAGTCATAAACGCATCGTCGACACTATCCCCTTCGACAATCCCTTCCTCCCCTTGATCCGCAACCTTCAACAGCGTTTTAAACTGGCGTGCATCGCCGGAGAGCGCAATCGGTTTCAGGTGCTTATAGGCTTCCAGCAGGTAATATGCAGCATCACCGCTTTTCAGCAAGCTGTCGATATCACCGCACGGCACAATCACCGCATCTACCGTCAACGATGGCGCGCCGGCAAAGGTCGCCGCAATGGGCAGGACAGAGCCGTCATCGGCTGTCACTTCACCCATGCGGGAGTAGAGCAGTTTAGCGTGCACGCCTTTCGCTTTGAGCGCCTGCATAATGCCCAGAACGTCGCTGGCACGGGGGGTGTCGTTCAGTAAGATAGCCACCACGCGGCCTTTGATAGTCCCGCCCGGTACCGCATACAGGCTGAGGGACGGATCCTTTTTCAGCCCGTTCACGTCTTTCGCTGGCGCAGCATTACGCTGCTCGTCAGTAAGTGTGATACCCAGGTTATCCGCCACGCTCTGGGCAAGCTGGATATCGATATGGGCTAACTGATCGACCACGCGCTCACGAATGTACGTGCGCACTACTTTACTCAGTTCAAAGCTGAAACCGCCGATAATATGCTGCTGCTCAATCGGCGTCTGGCTGTTCCAGAACAGGCGAGGCTGGGCATAATATTCACCGAACGACGGGCTACGCTCGCGGATTTTGGTCCCTTCCACGCGCTCCTGATAAGATTCGAATCCGCCGCGTTTCGGCCCCGGAGGCGTTTCGCGCGGCCAGTTATCGTTAATTGAGTTCGGTTCATAGTTGGCCGGATTGGTGTCGATATCCTGGCGATGCATCCCATCGCGCTGGAAATTGTGATACGGACAGGTCGGGCGGTTAATCGGTATTTCGTGGAAGTTAGGCCCGCCAAGACGGCTGATTTGAGTATCGGTGTAGGAGAACAGACGTCCCTGCAAAAGAGGATCGTTAGAGAAATCAAGCCCGGGAACGATATGACCCGGATGAAACGCCACCTGTTCATTCTCGGCGAAGAAGTTGTCCGGGTTGCGGTTAAGCACCATTTTGCCCACCAGTTGCACCGGTACCAGCTCCTCCGGGATGAGTTTGGTGGGATCAAGGAGGTCGAAATCAAACTTAAATTCGTCCTCTTCCGGGATGAGCTGAAGCCCCAGCTCGTATTCCGGGAAGTCGCCAGCTTCAATGGATTCCCACAGTTCGCGGCGATGGAAGTCCGGATCGCGCCCGGTCAGTTTCTGCGCTTCATCCCACACCAGTGAGGCTTTACCCGCTACGGGCTTCCAGTGGAAGCGTACAAAGGTGGCTTTGCCTTCTGCGTTGATCAAGCGGAAGGTGTGAATACCAAACCCTTCCATGGTGCGATAGCTGCGCGGGATCCCTCGATCGGACATGGCCCACATCACGTTGTGCAGTGTCTCTGGCTGCAGGGAGACGTAGTCCCAGAAAGTATCGTGCGCGCTTTGTCCTTGCGGTATGGCCCAGTGGGGTTCCGGTTTTACCGCATGGACAAAGTCCGGGAATTTGTGCGCATCCTGGATGAAGAAAACCGGTGTATTATTGCCGACCAGGTCGAAAATACCCTCATCGGTATAAAATTTCGTGGCGAAGCCGCGAATATCACGCACGGTGTCAGCCGAACCGGCCCCCCCTTGTACGGTGGAGAACCGCACAAATACCGGCGTAGTTTTATCCGGGTCGGAAAGAAAATCGGCTTTGGTGATCGCTTTCAGGCTTTTGTAAGGCTGAAAATAACCGTGTGCGGCTGACCCACGCGCGTGAACTATCCGCTCCGGAATTCGCTCGTGGTCAAAATGGGTGATTTTCTCCCGCAGGATGAAGTCTTCTAACAGCGTAGGGCCGCGCGTGCCCGCGCGAAGGGAGTTCTGGTCATCGGCGATACGGACGCCCTGATTGGTGGTAAGGGCATGATCTTCTCCATTCTTGCGGTGAGGCTCAAGAGCGTTAAGCTTCTCATTTCCAGTGTCCGGGGATTTCAGGCTCCCCGGCGCCGTCGGTTGTTCTCCTGGGGCTGAAGGGCCGGGGGAAGGGCGATGAGAGCCGTCGGCAGGGGCCAGAGAGTCCATTCCCGGTTGTGATTCTTCAGTGCCATGAATGGGTGATTGATGTGTTTTATCGTTGTTAGACATTGCACGCTACTCCTTTATTCGTTGCGAAAAACCTTATTAAGGGTAGACCAATGTGATAAAAGAGCTCAGGAAATCAGAGTTTTCAGACCCCGCTAAGAGCGAATGGCGCTATCTGCCGCACGCCAGGCGCGACGCGTGGGGGGAGAATCGGCTATGATAGAAATTTCCTGTATTCAGAATTTGCTTTAGTGAATCCGTCGCTTATGAAACCGCTTCGTCAACAAAACCGCCAGGTTGTTAACTATGTCCCCCGCGTTGAACCGGCGCCGCCTGACCACGCCCTTAAAGTGGAGGGGTTTCGCGATGTCTGGCGGCTGCGGGGCAAATATGTGGCCTTCGTGCTGACGGGCGAGCATTTCCGCCGCTCGCCGGTATTTACGGTGCCTGAAGCGGCGCAAAGATGGGCGGAGCAGATCCGCCAGGATGAAGAAATAGAAGAATAATAGCGATTAAATTGATAATGCCTTGTTCTGAGAATGTTTTTTTAACTTCATTTATGGGGTCAATTCAAAAAACGAGGTTCGTCAGCAATCTGAAACCGCCATCAGGCGGTTTCTCCATTTTGGTAAGTACTTAACGGTGCGCCAGTTCGGCGTCGTCTTCACTTTCCAGAACAGCTTTATCCGTCTGTTTGAGCCACTGGCTGGTGAGCGTACCGGCTGTCATTGAGCCGCTTACGTTCAGCGCGGTACGGCCCATGTCGATCAGCGGTTCGACAGAAATCAGCAGGGCAACCAGCGTGACCGGCAGACCCAGTGCGGGCAGAACAATCAGCGCCGCGAAGGTAGCGCCGCCGCCGACGCCCGCCACGCCTGCGGAGCTTATGGTCACAATACCGACCAGCGTCGCAATCCAGACGGGATCAAGCGGGTTAATCCCCACCGTCGGTGCGACCATCACTGCCAGCATTGCCGGATAGAGGCCTGCGCAACCGTTCTGACCAATGGTGGCGCCAAAAGAGGCAGAGAAGCTCGCAATTGACTCTGGCACACCAAGTCGGCGGGTTTGCGCTTCCACGTTCAGCGGGATAGAGGCTGCACTGGAGCGGCTGGTGAACGCGAAGGTCAGTACCGGCCATACTTTGCGGAAGTATTTCAGCGGGCTTACACCGTTCACGCCCAGCAGGATACCGTGCACCACAAACATGATGCCTAGACCCAGGTAAGAGGCAATGACAAAGCTACCCAGCTTGATAATGTCCTGAATATTGGAGCCTGCAACCACTTTGGTCATCAGCGCGAGCACGCCATAGGGCGTTAACTGCATAACCAGACGAACCAGTTTCATTACCCAGCTTTGCAGGATATCAATAGCGTTAAGGACACGCTCGCCCTTTGGCGCGTCGTCTTTCAACAGCTTAAGCGCCGCCACACCGAGGAATGCGGCAAAGATCACCACGCTAATGATGGACGTTGGGCTTGCACCGGTGAGATCAGCAAACGGATTCTTCGGAATGAAGGACAACACCATCTGTGGAACGGTAAGATCGGCGACTTTACCAACATAGTTGGTCTGGATCGCGGTCAGGCGAGCCGTTTCTGCGCTACCCTGAACCAGCCCTTCAGCGGTCAAGCCAAACAGGTTGGTCACCAACACGCCGACCAGCGCGGCGATAAGCGTCGTGAATAACAGCGTCCCGATGGTCAGGAAGCTGATTTTGCCCAACTGGGTGGCATTATGTAAACGGGCGACGGCACTCAGAATTGAGGCAAACACCAGCGGCATGACGATCATCTGCAGCAGTTGCACATAGCCATTACCAACAATGTTGAACCACTGAATGGACTCTTTCAGTACCGGGTTATCAGAGCCGTAGAGTGCGTGTAATACCAGACCAAATACCACACCCATTCCCAGACCCACCAGGACTTTCTTCGCCAAACTCCACTGTTTGTGGCGCGCCTGCGCGAGAAGCAATAGCAATACAACGAACACGACAATGTTCGCGATGAGTGGAAAATTCATCCCCGTTCTCCTGATTTATTTTGCGGTCGGTTTTTACCGAGCCTGTTGGCGCAAGGTTAGCAGAAGTGTGATGTCGCGCTTATATCCAAATGGAATGGTTTATGACAAATGTGATTATTTTGTATGTTTAATGTTCAATCTGGTGATTAATAAAACGATTGAACTGAAACTGCAAGGAGTTGATCATCTGTGACGACCAGCGCACTGCACTGTTGTCGGGCAATGTCTGCGGCATCCAGACCGCGTATGCGAACAGCGCCATACACAGGACGCGCTCAAGCTGATTACCCTTCTGCGGGGCGAGAACAGGAAAACGAAAACGCCATCGACAGGGCCAAAGTAGCGGAACCCCTGCCGGTGTCAGCATATCCGCAAGGATATGGCTCACGTAACCTAGCACCATACCCTGTATGGCATCGGCCGGCACTATCCAGGTTTCGGGCACTTTGAGATAAAACAGCGTGAGCAAACCGAACATGGCCAGCAGGCTATGGGTGAACCCACGGTGGCCGAAGGCGCGGGCGATTGGTTTTGATATCCACCGCAACCGCTGCCCAAGAAACGATTTAGGGTGATCGATGTCGGGTAACAGACAGGTCAACACGGCAGAAGGGACGATATGCCACCAGTCCCCCTGCGCCAGCACAGGGGTAAGTTCAGCATTTTTAGCAAATACTGCACACGCGATTGAAAAAAGCAGGTGGCCTTCCGCCGTCATGATATCACCCACAAAACTGTCAATTCATACAGTATAGGGTTTTTATACAGTAGGCGAAAGCGGTGACGGTGTAACTCTTTGTCAAAAAGCTCTTACCGCGCCAGCCAGCCACCGTCTACGGCTAAAGTATAACCGTTCACGTAATCTGACGCGCTCGAGGCTAAAAAGACCACCGGCCCCTGCAGATCGTCCGGGGTTCCCCAGCGTCCGGCGGGAATTCTGTCGAGGATCGCATGGCTCCGCTGTTCGTCATCCCGTAGCTGTTGGGTATTATTGGTTGCCATATACCCCGGCGCAATGGCATTAACGTTAATGCCGTGGGTCGCCCATTCGTTTGCCAGCAGTCGCGTAATGCCCAGAATACCGCTTTTGGACGCGGTATAGGAGGGAACGCGGATCCCGCCCTGGAATGAGAGCATCGACGCGATATTGACAATTTTGCCGCCCTGACCCTGGGTGATAAATTGCTTTGCCACCGCCTGGGAGAGAAAAAACACCGATTTAAGGTTAAGATTGACCACCTCATCCCACTCTTTTTCACGGAATGCCAGTGCATCCTCCCGACGAATAGTGCCAGCATTATTGACCAGAATATCGATGCGTCCCATCTCTGCAACCGCATCGTCCACCACACTTTGCAGGCTCTCTTGCTGTCCCAGGTCGGCCCGAATCGCCATAAATCGTCTCCCGAGGGCTATGACCTTCAGGGCGGTTTCCGCCGGCTCCTTACGGTTTACGCCAACGATATCGCAGCCCGCTTGCGCCAGGGCGATCGCCATGCCTTGCCCGAGACCGGTATCACATCCGGTGACGATGGCAACTTTTCCTGAAAGAGTGAAAGCATCCAGTATCATACGTGCCTCAGAGGTAGGGGTTATTATCATTCTGAAGGTAAGAATAGGAGGCAGAAGGTAGAAAAGCAGATAAAATGAAACGCTGTTTTATTTAACAATTAAGGCAGCGCGTCGCTGCCTTAGGGGGGAGATTATTCACCGCGCAAATATTGCCCGGTAAGCTCAGTCAGTGAATTCAGCCTAACGTCGGCCAGCGCAAAGCGGGGGTCATGACGGCCTTCTTCAGCAGGAACGACAATGGAACGCATGCGTGCGGCTTTACAGGCCACCATACCGTTAACGGAATCTTCCAGCGCGACACAGGTGAGCGGATCCAGCCCCAGTCTGGCAGCACAATCCAAATAGACCTGAGGGTGTGGCTTGCTGTAGGGAAGCTTTTCAGCGGAGGCCAGGGCGTCGAAGCTATCGCGCAGATCAAACATGATAAGCACTTTTTCCAGCATATGCAGCGGCGAGGCGGAGGCCAGACCGACTTTAAGACCCTGCGCTTTACATAACGCGATGGCTTCGCGAACGCCCGGCAGCAGCGGCTTATATTCTTCTACCAGGGTAGTTGCGCGGGAGATGATTCGCGCGGTCACTTCATCGCGGTCGGGACCAGCCCATGGCTGTTGGGCATACCAAAGCGCCACAACCATATCGATGCGCAGACCAAGGGTATCCGGGAGTTCATTACGACGGCTGATATCAACGCCAAGGCTGGCAATGACGTCCAGTTCGGCACGATCCCACAGCGGCTCGGAATCAATTAGCAGTCCATCCATATCAAAAATAGCGGCAAGAATCTGGCGCGATGACGACATTACAACGTCTCCTTATCTAAAGGGGCCGGGAAAGGCTAAGTATAAGCAATTTAGCATATTGCTTTTAAACAGCGGGCGAAAATGATGGGCAACAGGTAGACTTAGGCACAAATCACGCGTCTTTATAAAGGGGAACTGATGACGTATCAACAAGCTGGACGCATCGCAGTCTTAAAACGTATTGCGGGCTGGGTGATTTTTATTCCAGCCGTTATTTCCACACTGATTTCCGTGCTTAAATTTATGTACGACCGCAGTGAAAAACAGGCGGGTATCGATGCGGTAATGCTTGATTTTGCGCATGTTATGATTGAAATGATGCGATTCAATACGCCTTTCCTGAATATTTTCTGGTTCAACTCGCCAACCCCGGATTTCCACCAGCAAATGAATATTGGCTTTTGGATCATCTACGCGCTGATCTTCATCGCCATGGCATTGCAGGCCTCGGGAGCGCGCATGAGCCGCCAGACGCGTTTTTTGCGCGAAGGGGTGGAAGACCAGCTGATTCTGGAGAAGACCAAAGGGGCGGATGGCTTAAGCCGTGCGCAGATTGAGTCCCGTATTGTTGTTCCGCGTCATACCATTTTTCTGCAGATTTTCCCGCTGTATATCTTGCCGGTCATTATCATTGTGGCAGGGTACTTCTTTTTCTCGTTGTTGGGCTTTCTGTAATCTAAAAGGGTGGCGACAGGCCACCCATTCTTCCTACGCCGCCAGCAGCATGCGTTCCAGCGCGCGCTGGGCCTGAACCAAATGCCCGCCACCAAAGAGGATCGCCCGGTTCATCAGGGTGTATAGCTGATACACCGGCTGGCGTTCGAGGAAATCGGGCGGCAGCGGTGAGACAGATTGATACCCGTCGTAAATTTGCGGCGGCTGCTCAGGGTGAAGGGGGAGCATCGCAAGGTCGCATTCCCGGTCGCCCCAGTAGCAGGCAGGGTCGAAGATATAGGGCCCCTCCGGGCCCAGCGCGCAGTTTTCAGACCACAAATCACCGTGTAGCAAGGCGGGTTGGGGCTGGTGTGACGCCAGGCGTTGCTGAACATGCCCGACGATGGCGTCAATATTGCCAAACTGAAGCCCTTTCTCGGCGGCCAGCTCCAGCTGCCAGCCGATACGCTGCTCGGCGAAAAAGGTTGACCAGCGGCGTTGCCAGGTATTGGGCTGCGGCGTGGTAGAGAGATCGTTGTCAAAATCGAGGCCAAACTGCGGCTGGTCGCTCCATTGATGCAGGCGCGCAAGCTGTTGCCCCAGAATGAAGGCGTTGTGAGCATCTAACGGGCGGGCGGGAAGATATTCCATCACCAAAAAACTGTAGTCACGGTCGCTGCCTACGGCACAGACCTGTGGCACGCGGACCGTTTTACTGCGCGAGAGCAGTTCCAGCTGATCGGCTTCAGCAGTGAAAATGGGCAGTAGCTCCCGCTCATCGCATTTAACGAAAAGATCGCGTCCAGCGTAGCGTAAATGCCATGCGGCGTGGATCTCTCCGCCTGGCAGTTCGTTACGCAATTCAATTTCACCTTCACCAAGTTGCTCACGTAAAAGATGACTGATAGCCTGCCACATGATATCTCTCCCATGTTGTCTGCCAGATCATAACGTTAGCGCATAATGGCGGTAAAAAAATACGCACTAACGCACACCTGAGCGGTTTAATTTCATGCAGGGCGCTTATTCTTCTTTTTTTTGCCAGCCTTCCCAGGTGTTCACATCGATTTCGCAAGGCTTGTCGGTCACGCTTTCGGCAACGCTACTGGCCAACACGTGAACCTCTTCCTTGCTGAGGGCGCTTATCAGGCCAAACGTCAGCGTGCCTAAATCATGAATATTGCCGTCATCGTCCGTAAGCGTGAGCAGGAAATTTGCCCGGGTAAAGGCGTTATTGAGTTCATTGAGTTCCGTCAATGACGCTTCATGAATGTCGACGGTTATAACGTAGCGGATGATGTCACCACTGCTCATTGTTCACCTCATTGTTATCATGAACGTTTTCTTAGCATAGTCGATAGGGTGCGTTTGGCGACTCTAACGCGAATTTCCCCTTCAGAAAGAAGGGGAACAGGGATCAGTTTCGTGACAGGTAATCGACGATTTTTTGCGTATCGACGAGCGAACAGAGTCGGGTGCCGTGGTTAATGGTGGCCGCGCTCCCCGCTGCCACGCCGTATCGCGTCATTTCCAGCAGAGACGCTCCTTGCGCCAGTTTCAGGGTCATTGCTCCCACCATGCTGTCGCCAGCACCCACGGTGCTCCGGCTTTTCATCGGAGGCGGGACCACCTGTACCGATCCCGTTTCATCGACTGCCAGCGCCCCCTGCGGCCCAAGAGAGACGACAACGCGGCGCGCTTTACCGCTACGCACCAGTTCCTCTGCGGCCGCACGAACATCATCGGGCTGGGTCAGTTCGCGGTTGACCAACGCGCTTAACTCTTTCTGATTGGGTTTCACCAGCTCAAGATTGCCGGGTTCCAGGGCAGCATGCAGTGCATCGCCGGAGCTGTCGACAATGCAGCGAATGCCGCGTTGCTGCACTTGCCGAATCAGCGTCGTCAGTTTTTCCGCACTCACTCCTGGCGGTAGGCTGCCGCTGATCGCCAGCAAGGCACCGCTTTCTATTGCCAGGACTTTCTCTTCAAGCTTACGAAACTCATCCTCACGTAATTTTGCGCCCGGCATGACGAAGCGGTACTGCTCACCGCTGGATTCGACGTGGACGTGCAAGTTTTGACGCGTCCAGTCGCTGGACTCAATGGTATCCACGGCAACCTGTTCATCTGCCAGCAGGGAGACCAGATGTTCACCGGTAGCCCCCCCTGCTGGGAAAATCGCCGTGGCTTTCCCTCCAAGGTAAGTCACGGCGCGTGCGACGTTAATTCCCCCACCGCCGGGTTCGAAGACTGGCACGCTACAGCGCAATTTACCCTCCGGATAAATCTGCGGCGTCAGGGTGGCACAATCGAGGGAAGGGGAGAGCGTCAGTGTGTAAATCGGAACCATTGTTATCTCCTTCAGGCATGGGTTGCGTTAAGTCTGGCATCAATTTCCAGGATAGCAATGTAAATAACAGTATGATTTTAAATATGAATACTGACGCAAGCTGAGCTTGCGCTTTATAAAATAAACGTCTCTTTGAGATCGTTCTTATTCAAAAAATGAAATAAGAAAATATTGCTATGTTATTAGCGCCTTTTTATAATTTGTTACCTTTCTCTGGACGCCTTGTCATTGATCCTCATGAAAGTTTCCGGGACCGTAATGGTCTCTTTTTTTGTTGTATGGATTCCTTAATATAATGAAGCTTTTGAAGACAGTTCCTGCTGCACTGATGCTGGCGGGTGGTGTGTTTGCGTCACTGAATGCAACTGCCGATGATTCCGTTTTTACTGTCATGGACGATCCCAGCTCCGCCCAAAAACCGTTTGAAGGTAATCTGAACGCCGGTTACCTGGCGCAGTCCGGTAACACAAAAAGTTCTTCCCTGACCGCAGACACTACGATGACCTGGTACGGCAACACGACCGCGTGGTCACTGTGGGGGAATGCCAGCAACACCTCTGCTAACGATGAACGCTCTTCCGAGAAATACGCAGTGGGTGGACGTAGCCGTTACAACATGACGGACTATGATTACCTCTTCGGTCAGGCCAGCTGGTTGACTGATCGTTACAACGGTTATCGTCAGCGCGATGTCTTCACCGCTGGCTATGGTCGCCAGTTCCTGAACGGACCTGTTCATAGCCTGCGTTTCGAATTCGGTCCGGGCGTTCGTTATGATGAATTCACCGACGGTAATGACAAGACTCAACCGCTTGGTTATGCGTCTGGCACCTATGCCTGGCAGATGACCGATACCACGAAATTTACTCAGGGTGTTTCAGTCTTTGGCGCCGACGATACCACGGTGAATTCCGAGACGGCGCTAAACGTGGCTATCAATGCACATTTTGGCCTGAAAGTCGCTTATAACGTGACGTGGAACTCCTCACCGCCAGACACTGCGCCGGACCATACTGACCGCAGAACCTCGATCTCTTTAGGGTATAAAATGTAATGTAAGCGGGCCGGTATATTCTCGGCCCATTTTTTTTCAGTACTGTGTTATTTTATTTTGAACAGCGTTTTAAAATAATGAGACTGGCGCTATCTCCATAATTCCTTCACATTCCTTCAGAAGAAATATAATCAATATATTTGACACGAATTGATAAATAAATCGACTAGGCAACAGTGTGATCTGGATCTACACTGTTTCCACAGGCTGCATTTCGCCTTAAGTCGTTCAGCATTAATTCAGTAAGAGAATAATGATTATGAAAAAAATTAAAACTGCTGCCGCAGCATGGGTGTTATCAGCACTATCCTTTGGTGTCTTCGCTGCTGATGAAACCGCGCAATTTTCCCGTCACACCTCCAGCCAAATCGGTATAACCAATGCCTCTGACGTTGAAGCCGGGTCTAACATTGTGCCGGGTGCACAGTCTACGGGTCAGTCAATGAATGACGCGTTTAATGTCCATAAACTGGTCGCCGGTGAATGGTCCTGACGGATTAATTCCCGCGTTATTATTGATTATTAATGAATAAACGTTCCCGCTTTAAAACCGGATATTGATGTACCGGTTTTCGCCGCATGTAATGTAAAACTATTTAACGTAAGCGGCTCGCCTGTAATGCGTATTGAATACACTCTCATATTATTTACAGAGCAGAGACGAGTCTTAATTGGGATCCCCATTCAACCCCAAATCATCGCCGCCCATCGCAACAGCAGCATTGCCCCGCAGATGGCAATCAGCACCAGCACCATTTTCCAGTGTTTCACGGCAAAACGTTTAGTTGGCATAACCTTATCCTTGTCAGTTGATATCGATAGTCTATCAAAAAGGACGGTGAAATGCCCTCTTTCCCGGACAACCAGGCTATGCCATATCGGTTCAGGTTAGAACCACTGGAATTTATCGGCGAGAATCAACACTAAACCGGTGGCGGAAAGTATGTTCAATATCACAACCGTGCGACTGGATACGTTCATGGAATGCACCTTAGGTTTTAAGGACCTGTTCAAGATTAGCCCAGCATCTGGGGAATGCGAGCGCCGGGGGAGTTGCGTCTTTGAAAATTCACACAAAGTCCTGGAACGGCATTCTGAGCACAGAGGGTACAATCTCCCTTTTGTTAGTGTTAACATTGCAAGGCTTGCCGTAAATCCACCTTTGTCTGATTTTCGCTGGTGCATGATGAAGAACCAATTTGACGATTGTTGGTCAGATGGTTTCGACATCTATTGTTAAATAACGATTATTTTCTTTGTATATGCTCTTATGTGTGGGGCATCACTGCAAATAAGGACATAAAATGCCTGTAATTACTCTTCCTGATGGCAGCCAACGTCATTTCGACCACGCTGTTAGCCCAATGGATGTCGCCCTGGACATTGGTCCTGGACTCGCAAAAGCGACTATCGCTGGCCGTGTGAACGGTGAGCTGGTTGATGCCTCCGATCTCATTGAAACTGACGCGCAGCTGTCTATCATTACAGCGAAAGACGAAGAAGGTCTGGAGATCATTCGTCACTCCTGCGCACACCTGTTAGGTCATGCCATCAAACAGCTGTGGCCAAACACCAAAATGGCAATCGGCCCGGTTATTGACAACGGTTTCTACTACGACGTTGACCTTGACCACACCCTGACTCAGGAAGATATCGACGCGCTCGAAAAACGTATGCACGAGCTCGCTGAAACTAACTATGACGTCGTCAAGAAGAAAGTTAGCTGGCACGACGCGCGTGAAACCTTCGTCAAGCGTGGTGAGAACTACAAAGTTTCTATTCTTGATGAAAACATCTCTCATGATGACAAGCCCGGCTTGTACCATCATCAGGAATACGTTGACATGTGCCGTGGTCCGCACGTGCCGAATATGCGCTTCTGTCATCACTTTAAACTGATGAAAATTGCTGGCGCTTACTGGCGTGGCGACAGCAACAACAAAATGTTGCAGCGCATTTACGGTACCGCCTGGGCAGATAAAAAAGCCCTGAGCGCGTATCTGCTGCGTCTGGAAGAAGCGGCTAAGCGTGACCACCGTAAAATCGGTAAGCAACTTGACCTGTATCATATGCAGGAAGAGGCGCCCGGTATGGTGTTCTGGCATAATGACGGCTGGACTATCTTCCGTGAACTGGAAACCTTTGTACGTTCCAAACTGAAAGAGTACCAGTATCAGGAAGTCAAAGGCCCGTTCATGATGGACCGTGTGCTGTGGGAAAAAACCGGCCACTGGGACAACTACAAAGATGCGATGTTCACCACCTCTTCTGAAAACCGTGAATACTGCATCAAGCCGATGAACTGCCCGGGTCACGTTCAGATCTTCAACCAGGGTCTGAAATCCTACCGTGATCTGCCGCTGCGTATGGCGGAGTTCGGTAGCTGTCACCGTAATGAGCCATCAGGCGCGCTGCACGGTCTAATGCGCGTTCGTGGCTTTACGCAGGATGACGCCCATATCTTCTGTACTGAAGAACAGGTCCGTGATGAAGTTAACGCCTGTATTCGTATGGTCTACGATATGTATAGCACCTTTGGCTTCGAGAAGATCGTGGTCAAACTCTCAACGCGTCCGGAAAAACGTATCGGTAGCGATGAGACCTGGGATCGTGCAGAGGCGGACCTGGCCGTGGCGCTGGAAGAGAACGGTATTGCGTTCGAATACCAGCTGGGCGAGGGCGCATTCTACGGTCCGAAAATTGAATTTACCCTGTATGACTGTCTCGACAGAGCTTGGCAGTGCGGTACTGTACAGCTGGACTTCTCACTGCCTCAGCGTCTGAGCGCCTCTTATGTTGGCGAAGACAACGAGCGTCAGGTGCCGGTAATGATTCACCGTGCAATCCTCGGTTCTCTGGAGCGCTTCATTGGCATCCTGACCGAAGAGTTTGCCGGCTTCTTCCCAACCTGGCTTGCGCCAGTGCAAGTGGTGGTAATGAACATTACCGATTCTCAGGCTGATTACGTTAAAGAATTGACGCAGAAACTTCAAAATGCGGGCATTCGAGTAAAAGCGGACTTGAGAAATGAGAAGATTGGCTTTAAAATCCGCGAGCACACTTTACGTCGTGTCCCTTATATGTTGGTCTGTGGTGATAAAGAGGTGGAAGCAGGCAAAGTAGCCGTTCGCACCCGCCGTGGTAAAGACCTGGGGAGCCTGGACGTAAGTGAAGTGATTGAGAAGCTGCAACAAGAGATTCGCAGCCGCAGTCTTCAACAACTGGAGGAATAAGGTATTAAAGGCGGAAAACGAGTTCAAACGGCACGTCCGAATCGTATCAATGGCGAGATTCGCGCCCAGGAAGTTCGCTTAACAGATCTGGAAGGTGAGCCACTGGGGATTGTGAGTCTGAGAGAAGCGATCGAAAAAGCTGAAGAAGCTGGAGTAGATTTAGTTGAAATCAGCCCTAACGCCGAACCGCCAGTTTGTCGTATTATGGACTACGGCAAGTTCCTTTATGAAAAGAGTAAGTCTTCTAAGGAACAGAAGAAGAAGCAAAAAGTTATCCAGGTTAAGGAAATTAAATTCCGTCCTGGTACCGACGATGGCGATTATCAGGTAAAACTCCGCAGCCTGATTCGCTTTCTGGAAGAGGGCGATAAGGCCAAAATCACGCTGCGTTTCCGCGGTCGTGAGATGGCCCACCAACAAATCGGTATGGAAGTGCTTAATCGCGTCCGTGACGATCTGAGTGAACTGGCAGTAGTCGAATCTTTCCCTACGAAGATCGAAGGTCGCCAGATGATCATGGTGCTTGCTCCTAAGAAGAAACAGTAAGGCCTTCAAGTAGCAAAATCTGTGGAGCCTTAAGGCCCCATAGGTTTTGTTCGCCTATGTTTCGTTTATTTAACAATGCGAAGTGGAAGTTATTAAAATGCCAAAAATTAAGACCGTACGCGGTGCTGCTAAGCGCTTCAAAAAAACCGGTGGTGGTGGATTTAAGCGTAAGCACGCAAACCTGCGTCATATTCTGACCAAAAAATCTACTAAGCGTAAACGTCACCTGCGTCCAAAAGGCCTTGTTTCTAAAGGCGATCTGGGTCTGGTTATCGCGTGCCTGCCGTACGCATAAGCCGTTAACGTTTAATTTTTTTACTAAGAATAGAGATACAGGAGAGCACATATGGCTCGCGTAAAACGTGGTGTAATTGCACGTGCACGTCACAAGAAAATTTTGAAACAAGCTAAAGGCTACTACGGTGCGCGTTCACGCGTATACCGCGTTGCCTTCCAGGCTGTTATCAAAGCAGGTCAGTACGCTTACCGTGACCGTCGTCAACGTAAGCGTCAGTTCCGTCAACTGTGGATTGCGCGTATCAACGCAGCAGCACGTCAGAACGGTATTTCTTACAGCAAATTCATCAACGGCTTGAAAAAAGCCTCTGTTGAAATCGACCGTAAGATCCTGGCTGACATCGCAGTATTCGACAAAGTAGCGTTCACCGCTCTGGTCGAAAAAGCGAAAGCAGCACTGGCATAAGCCAGTTGAAAGAGGGAGCAATGCTCCCTCTTTTCATTTTAACTGTATCAATGCATTGACTTTTATCCATGTAGACCTTTCAATAAAGACTCTACAGTTCTTACCACATAAGGTAACGCAAGCATGAATGCTGCTATTTTCCGCTTCTTCTTTCACTTTAGCACCTGACACCAGGGGGCTTGCGCGTGAAAGACGAAACGGAAAACAGCGCCAGAAAGCCTCCAGATGGAGGCTTTTTTCGTATCTGCCGCTTGTAAATATCGCTATATAATGAGGAAAGCCATGTCACATCTCGCAGAGCTGGTTGCCAGTGCAACAGCCGCCATTAACCAGGCCTCTGATGTTGCCGCGTTAGACAATGTCCGCGTCGAATATCTGGGTAAGAAAGGGCATTTGACCCTTCAAATGACTACCCTGCGTGAGCTGCCAGCGGAAGAACGCCCGGCAGCGGGTGCGGTGATTAACCAGGCTAAAGAGCAGGTACAGCAGGTGCTGAACGCGCGTAAAGCTGAGCTCGAGAGCGCGGTACTGAACGCCCGTCTGGCAGCCGAAACCATCGATGTTTCTTTGCCGGGACGTCGTATTGAAAACGGTGGTTTGCACCCGGTCACGCGGACTATTGATCGTATTGAAAGTTTCTTCGGTGAGCTCGGCTTTACCGTGGCGACTGGCCCGGAAATCGAGGATGATTACCATAACTTCGATGCCCTGAACATTCCAGGCCATCATCCTGCACGTGCTGACCACGACACTTTCTGGTTCGACGCCACGCGTCTGCTGCGTACTCAGACCTCCGGCGTTCAGATCCGTACCATGAAGGATCAGCACCCGCCAATCCGTATTATCGCCCCGGGCCGCGTGTATCGTAACGATTACGACCAGACGCACACCCCAATGTTCCACCAGATGGAAGGTCTGATTGTTGATAAAAACATCAGTTTTACCAATCTGAAAGGCACGCTGCACGATTTCCTGAACAACTTCTTTGAGGAAGATTTGCAGGTTCGTTTCCGTCCATCCTACTTCCCGTTCACCGAGCCTTCTGCAGAAGTTGACGTAATGGGTAAAAACGGCAAATGGCTGGAAGTGTTGGGCTGTGGCATGGTGCATCCAAATGTGCTGCGCAACGTGGGTATCGATCCGGAAGTGTACTCCGGCTTTGCCTTCGGCATGGGCATGGAACGTCTGACCATGCTGCGCTACGGTGTTACCGATTTGCGTGCATTCTTTGAAAACGATTTGCGTTTCCTCAAACAGTTTAAATAAGGGCAGGACAGAACAATGAAATTCAGTGAACTGTGGTTACGCGAATGGGTGAACACCACGCTGGATAGCGAAGCGCTATCCAATCAGATAACGATGGCGGGTCTGGAAGTTGACGGTGTGGATCCCGTATCCGGTGCATTCACCGGCGTCGTCGTGGGTGACGTGGTGGAGTGCGCCCAGCACCCTAACGCCGACAAACTGCGTGTGACGAAAGTCAACGTAGGCGGCGACCGTCTGTTGGACATCGTTTGCGGCGCGCCAAACTGCCGTCAGGGCCTGAAAGTGGCCGTGGCGACCGTCGGTGCCGTGCTGCCGGGCGATTTCAAAATTAAGGCCGCTAAACTTCGCGGTGAGCCGTCTGAAGGCATGCTGTGTTCGTTCTCCGAGCTGGGTATTTCCGACGATCACAACGGCATCATCGAACTGCCGCAGGATGCGCCTGTCGGCACAGATATCCGTGAATACCTGAAGCTTGATGACAACACCATCGAAATCAGCGTCACGCCAAACCGTGCGGACTGCTTAGGCATTATCGGGGTGGCGCGTGATGTTGCCGTGCTGAACCAGACCGGGCTGAACGTACCGGCGATAGCGCCCGTTGCGGCCACCATCGGCGATACGTTGCCTATCCAGGTCGACGCGCCAGAAGCATGCCCGCGCTATCTTGGCCGCGTTGTGAAAGGCATCAACGTTAATGCGCCAACCCCGTTGTGGATGAAAGAAAAACTGCGTCGCTGCGGTATCCGTTCCATCGACGCGGTGGTTGATGTAACCAACTACGTTCTGCTTGAGCTGGGTCAGCCAATGCATGCCTTCGATAAAGATCGTATCGACGGTGGTATCGTGGTGCGTATGGCGAAAGAGGGTGAAACCCTGGTTCTGCTGGACGGTAGCGAAGCAAAACTGAACGCTGACACGCTGGTCATTGCGGACCATAGCAAAGCGCTGGCGATGGGCGGCATCTTCGGCGGCGAACACTCTGGCGTAAATGATGAAACGCAAAATGTTCTGCTGGAATGTGCGTTCTTCAGCCCGCTCTCTATCACCGGCCGCGCACGACGCCACGGTCTGCACACCGATGCGTCTCACCGCTATGAGCGTGGCGTCGATCCGGCTCTGCAGCATAAAGCCATGGAACGTGCGACTCGCCTGCTGATTGACATCTGCGGCGGTGAAGCCGGCCCGGTCATTGACGTGACTCACGAAGACGCTCTGCCGAAGCGCGCGACCATCCGGCTTCGCCGCAGCAAGCTGGATCGTCTGATTGGCCACCACGTTGCCGATGCGCAGGTTAGCGATATCCTAAAGCGTCTGGGATGCGAAGTAACCGAAGGTCAAGACCAGTGGGAGGCCGTTGCGCCATCCTGGCGTTTTGACATGGAAATCGAAGAAGATCTGGTGGAAGAAGTGGCACGTGTTTACGGCTACAATAACATCCCGGACGAGCCGGTACAGGCAGGTCTGGTGATGGGCACCCACCGTGAAGCTGATCTGTCACTTAAGCGTGTGAAGACCATGCTGAACGACAAAGGCTACCAGGAAGTGATCACCTACAGTTTTGTCGATCCTAAACTGCAGCAACTGATCCACCCAGGTGAAGACGCGCTGATCCTGCCAAGCCCTATCTCCAGCGAAATGTCTGCCATGCGGCTGTCTCTGTGGACCGGTCTGCTGGGCGCTATTGTCTATAACCAAAATCGCCAGCAAAACCGCGTGCGAATTTTCGAAAGTGGTTTGCGCTTTGTACCGGATACTCAGGCTAATTTGGGTATCCGACAGGATCTGATGCTGGCCGGCGCTATCAGCGGTAACCGCTACGAAGAGCATTGGGATCTGGCAAAAGGCACGGTTGATTTCTACGATATGAAGGGCGATCTTGAAGCGATTCTGGATCTGACCGGTAAATTATCTGAAATTGAATTCCGCGCTGAAGCGATCCCAGCCCTGCATCCGGGCCAGAGCGCAGCCATTTATCTGGACGGCAAACGCATTGGTTTCATTGGTGTTGTTCACCCTGAGCTCGAACGCAAGCTGGACCTCAACGGCCGTACCGTGGTGTTTGAGCTGGAGTGGAACCTGGTTGCAGACCGCGTTATTCCTCAGGCGCAGGACGTTTCACGCTTCCCGGCAAACCGCCGTGATATCGCGGTTGTGGTCGCTGAAAATGTGCCAGCAGCAGAAATTTTGGCCGAATGTAAGAAAGTTGGCGTAAATCAGATAGTTGGCGTAAACTTGTTTGACGTGTACCGCGGCAAGGGCGTAGCAGAAGGTTTCAAGAGCCTTGCTATTAGCCTTATCCTCCAGGATACCGGCCGTACACTCGAAGAAGAGGAGATTGCCGCTACCGTCGCCAAATGTGTAGAGGCATTAAAAGAGCGATTCCAGGCATCATTGAGGGATTGAACCTATGGCGCTTACAAAAGCTGAAATGTCTGAATATCTGTTTGATAAGCTTGGGCTTAGCAAACGGGATGCCAAAGAGCTGGTAGAGCTATTTTTCGAAGAGATCCGTCGTGCTCTGGAAAATGGTGAGCAGGTAAAACTCTCCGGTTTTGGCAATTTTGATTTGCGAGACAAAAACCAACGTCCGGGCCGTAACCCGAAGACGGGGGAAGATATTCCCATTACAGCCCGCCGCGTGGTGACCTTCAGACCCGGCCAGAAGTTGAAAAGCCGTGTCGAAAACGCAACGCCTAAAGCAGAGTAATATGAACTAACTAAAAAGGCCGCGAGAGCGGCCTTTTTTCTTTGCGCTGGCCGCTAAACCCACCGTAAAATCAACGGCATCTCACGCTGATAAAACCCTGCTCATGCTTGAATACGCCCATCGACAACTTCAGTCCGACCGACGCCGCCTGCTTATGCTGCTGCTGTTACTCCTTGTTGCCGCGGGGGTCAGCCTGTGTGCGGGTGACCGCTGGCTTGGCCCGGAAAGCTGGTTTGGCCCTCAAGGACAGCTTTTCGTCTGGCAAATTCGCCTGCCGCGTACGCTGGCGGTAATTCTGGTAGGGGCCGCGCTGGCATTATGCGGCACCGTTATGCAGGCGTTGTTTGAAAACCCGCTTGCGGAGCCGGGGCTGCTTGGTGTTTCAAACGGCGCTGGCGTGGGTCTTATTGCGGCGGTTATGCTCGGTGGAGGAGGGCTCTCCAGCCTGGGAATTAGCCTGAGCGCCATTGTCGGTGCGTTGTTTATCACGTTCATTTTATTGCGCTTTGCCAGACGGCATTTATCCACCAGCCGCCTGCTGCTTGCCGGAGTGGCGCTGGGGATCATCTGCAGTGCGCTAATGACCTGGGCGGTCTACTTTTCTACCTCATTTGATCTGCGCCAGTTGATGTACTGGATGATGGGCGGGTTTGGGGGTATCGACTGGCGGCACGGCTGGCTGATGCTGCTTCTGCTCCCGGTCATTCTGTGGACTGGCGTACAGGCTTATCCGCTAAACATGCTCGCGCTGGGCGAAACCTCTGCCCGCCAGTTGGGTTTGCCGATTGGCTTATGGCGCAATGCGCTGGTGATCGCCATCGGCTGGATGGTGGGGGTGAGCGTGGCGCTGGCAGGCGCAATTGGCTTTATCGGGCTGGTTATCCCGCATATGCTGCGCCTGTGTGGTATGACCGACCATCGCTCCCTGCTCCCTGCCTCGGCCGTCGCAGGGGCCGCCACGCTGTTGGTCGCGGATATTATCGCCCGGCTTGCCCTGGCGGCTGCTGAACTGCCTGTTGGCGTGGTAACCGCCACTCTGGGCGCGCCAGTGTTTATCTGGCTGCTGTTAAAGGCTGGTCGTCAAGCGTGACATTGATGAGTGTATTTTTCGCGATCTGGTCCTTCAGCAATCTGCTATCATACAATTGCGAATCATGTACTTCTGTACAATCCAGGTGTGTGTCGCTGAGGTTTACATGCGTTATAGTAGCCTTGTTAACATGTGTACGTGTAAGGTCTGCACCGCACATATTAATGTCATTAAAATGTGCGTTATTTATCTGTGCAAAAGGCAGCCTGGCCGATGTCATATTCACGTCCGTTAATGTGACGTTTTTCATATGCGCCCACTTGAGGTTAGCCTTGGTCAGGTTCGAATTAATTATCTTTACATTGGTTAATGTTGCGCCCCAGAGAGCGGCATTGCTCAAATCAGACTCAGACAACGTCACATTGACGAGGTTTGCGCTTTTCAGATTTGCCTCTCTGAGTTTAGCGCGGCTGAAATCAACATTCGTTAATGTGGCTGATTCCAGATTTGCATTGGTCAAATCTGTATCAGTTAAATTGGTAGCATTTAATTTTGTACATGTCAGCATGGAATTCTGAAGATTCAGTCCGCTAAGGTTGGCATTTCCAAGGTCGGTAAAGCGCAAATCCAGGCACCTCTCACCCCAATCACCATTGGTGGTCTTAAAGTGAATATCAAGCTCAGGATTTAATGCTTTAATTTCACTGAACGCCTGAGCGGCAGTAACATATTCCTGAACGCTACCCCCTTCCGAGGAATGAATGTCGTTAAGTAATAGCTGACCCTCCCGGCTGACAGTGATGGCGCATTGAGACTCTTTCCCTTCGTCTATCCTGATATCGTAATCCTGATACCTGAATTCAATTGGCAGCGCTTGTTCAGACGTCTGACTGGCTTTCCCGATAGCGATTGCCAGAGAATCTTGTTGAGAGCTAAAAGGAGAAAAAAATTCAGAAAGCTCGCTTTGGAGCTTATTTGCATCGCTACTGAGCTCACTGGCATCATCTATTTTTTCAATATTAGTAGAATATGGCTTTGTGACGTTATTGACTGGAAGTGCTTTCATTTTTTTCCCTGAAAATTAGGTGCTGATGGTATCCGTTTTAAAACGCATAGACGTCCACTGAGGGAAAATACGCTTTTTACGTCATCCGGTTTTGTTGATTTTCCAAAACCTCTATCAGTGTATTATTCTGCGTTAAGGCGCTGATTTTAATAGTTTAAAATGCGCATGGAAGTCCATTAGTGTTCCGCCAGCCAGGAAAATGGCATTGTGGCAGTGAAATCATTCTCGTTTATGGTGTGCGAACGAATAACGCTCGCGATCTCTTCTCCGTGTCACAGGCCAGCAAAAGCTCTGAGAGTTAGCGGGTTATCAGGATAATTTATCTTAATGATATTATTATGGTTTTGTAATTGTGATGGATTTACAATTGAATCTTACTACTATTAAAAGCCAAACATCAAACCACGACCGATAAAACAACCTGAGGGAAGATTATGCAGTCAGATATTCTGAACACCGAAGTGACCACCATTGATGGCGAGAAAACCACGCTGGAAGGCTATACAGGCAAAGTATTGCTGTTAGTCAATGTGGCGTCTAAATGTGGCCTGACGCCGCAGTACGAGCAACTGGAGAATATTCATAAAGCCTGGGAGAAAGACGGGTTTACAGTCCTCGGCTTCCCGTGCAACCAGTTCCTGGGCCAGGAGCCGGGCAGCGAAGAAGAGATCAAAACCTTCTGCAGCACGACCTATGGCATAACCTTCCCGCTCTTTAGCAAAATTGATGTCAACGGTGAACATCGCCACCCGCTGTATGCGAAACTGATTGCCGCCGCGCCGACAGCCGTCGCCCCAGAGGAGAGTGGTTTCTTCGCACGTATGGCGAGCAAGGGGCGGGCGCCGCTCTATCCGGACGACATTTTGTGGAATTTCGAAAAATTCCTGATTGGCCGTGATGGTCAGGTTGTGCAACGTTTTTCTCCGGATATGACCCCTGAAGACCCAATCGTTATGGAGTCTATTAAGCTGGCGCTGGCGAAATAATGACAGTGTTGATGCAGCTCGCGGACGTCGCCGTGAAGGGACGCCTTACGCCCGTAACGGCCGCCGTCAATGGCGGCGAAATAGTGCATCTGGTTGGGCCGAACGGGGCAGGTAAGAGTACGCTATTGGCGCGTATGGCAGGGCTGACCGCAGGGCCGGGCGAGATCAGGTTGCTGGAGCACGCCATGGACGACTGGTCGGCCTCATCGCTGGCGCATCGGCGCAGCTATCTGGTTCAGCAGCAGGTTCCACCGTTTGCCATGCCCGTCTGGCACTATCTGCTGCTACATCTGCATGATAAACAGCGTACGGCGCTGCTCACTGACGTGGCGACGGCTTTAGGGCTGGGCAATAAACTCTCCCGTCCCGCCAGCCAGCTCTCTGGCGGGGAGTGGCAGCGCGTGCGTCTGGCGGCAGTGATCCTGCAGATCCATCCGGCAGGCAACTCCCAGGGACGTATGCTCATACTCGATGAACCGATGAGCGGTCTGGATGTGGCCCAGCAGGCCGCGCTGGATGCCTTGTTAAGTGAACTTACCCGACAGGGTATCGCCGTGGTCATGAGCAGCCATGACCTCAACCACACGCTACGCCACGCCCATAAAGTATGGCTCCTGGCTGGCGGAAAAATGATTGCCAGCGGCGCGCGTGACAGGGTTTTGACGCCGCCAAACCTGGCCCGCGCGTATAATATGTCGTTTCGCCAGCTCGATATCGAGGGGCATAAAATGCTGATTTCCACCGCTCAGACCTAACCGTTTCTTGCCTGTTTGCACATTTGCACGCTAAATTACGAAAACTATAAATAAAGCAGAGGATTCGTCTGGAAATGCGATTCTGTTTTCTCCTGGTGGCCGCGTTATTTCTTGCAGGATGCAGCAGCCACCGTGCCCCGCCGCCTGATGCGCGGCTTTCAGATTCAATCACGGTCATTGCCAGCCTGAACGATCAGCTGAGCACCTGGCGTGGCACGCCTTACCACTACGGTGGGATGAGCCGCCGTGGTGTGGATTGTTCCGGCTTTGTCCTGATGACCTTCCGCGATAAGTTTGATTTACAGCTCCCGCGTGAAACACGCAAACAGGCTGAGATAGGGACTGAAATCGATAAAGATGAATTATTGCCCGGCGATCTGGTCTTTTTCAAAACCGGATCCGGGGAGAGTGGTCTACACGTGGGCATTTATGACACCGATAACCAGTTTATTCACGCCTCGACCAGCCGTGGCGTGATGCGCTCTTCGCTGGATAATGTGTACTGGCGTAAAAATTTCTGGCAGGCGCGCCGCATTTAGGGCCTTCAAACACATCGCTTATGTGGCACAGGGACAATTACGCCATGCCGTTTTAAAATTAAGATGATTAAAGTTAAATTTCTGACGAATTAGATCCGTCTGTATGTGTCTGTTTTATCTAAAACTGGCTATTAATCATCAACCAGGATAAGATTAATTAGGATTCAGGGATAAATCTGAAAGTTAATACGGAACGAATGAAATTAATCTTATTAAAATCAAGACTGTGGAATTGTGTCAGCAATTGCTCCAGGATGTCCTCTCTCATCTTTAATGCGGGGCGAGTGCAATGATTATTACGCTAGATAATGCCTACCAGTCTGAATTTTTGCTCCAGCCTGCGCGAAATAGCGCCGGTGAGCTAAAAGGTTTAGAGCTGTCGGTTAACTTTACTGGCGTTGGGTCCGACGTGAGGATCCCGACCGATCTGGTTATCCCGCGCCTGACACCTGCAGAAGAACTTTTACTCTTTCATGAGAAATTGCAATTGCTCGACACCTGCAAATTGTTCTTTATTCAGCACCAGCTCATTGCGTGGATCAATATCACCCCCGTTATTACTGAGTATTTATTAACGAAAGGGAACGCTGTTTCATTACTGGAGCGTTATCCCTTCGTGGAGTTAACCGTTAATGAGAGTTATCCTGGTTTAAATAATGGAAAAGACGATCTGCATTTGGCGAGAATGGCAATCCATTTTCCATTAGTATTAGCCAATGCTGGGGCGGGCGGAGCTTCGCTCAAAGCCGTTTATGATGGTTTGTTTAAACGCGTAATACTGGACAAAGGTTTTATCCAGCAGCGTGCCTGCGAACTCTCTTTTGAGCCATTTTTGCGCGCCATTCTTTGGCAAATTTCCCCGCATTGCCAGTCAGTCATTGTCTCCGGGATAGACGACCACGGCCTGTTACAGCGCGTGATACCCTTTAACGTTGGCGCCATGCAGGGGGCGCTGTGGCCAGCCGTCCCTGCAGAACACGTCACCACTCTGGTTCAGGGATAACCCTTGCTTTCGCCCGTGTTTAAGTTTAGCTAAACCCTCTACACTAAAAGCAGGAGGACATATGACCCTGTCTTTTACTGCACATTGGCATGACGAGTTGCCCGGCTTTTATTCCGCCCTTAAGCCCACACCGTTGCAAAATACCCGTCTTATCTGGCACAACGCATCGCTGGCAGATGAACTGGCGATCCCTCCTGACCTGTTCCACCCCTCTGAGGGGGCGGGCGTCTGGGGCGGCGAAACGCTTCTTGAAGGCATGAAGCCCCTGGCTCAGGTCTACAGTGGACACCAGTTTGGCGTCTGGGCGGGACAGTTGGGTGACGGGAGAGGGATCCTGCTTGGCGAACAACAGCTATCCAACGGCGAAACGGTAGACTGGCATCTGAAAGGGGCGGGCCTGACGCCCTATTCACGCATGGGCGATGGTCGTGCGGTACTGCGTTCAACCCTGCGTGAATGCCTGGCCTCGGAAGCCATGCATGCGCTGGGTATCCCCACCACGCGGGCGCTGTCTATTGTCACCAGCGACACCCCGGTGGCCCGGGAAACCATCGAGAAGGGGGCGATGCTGATGCGTATTGCGCAAAGCCACCTTCGTTTTGGCCATTTTGAGCACTTTTACTATCGTCGGCAGCCGGAAAACGTTCGCCTGCTTGCCGATTACGCCATACGCCGTCACTGGCCGCACCTGCAGCATGAGGCGGATAAATATCGCCTCTGGTTCGGCGATATTGTCGCCCGTACCGCGGCGACGATCGCCCGCTGGCAGACCGTAGGTTTTGCGCATGGGGTGATGAATACGGACAACATGTCTATTCTGGGGCTGACTTTCGATTATGGCCCGTACGGCTTCCTGGATGATTACCAGCCGGGTTATATCTGCAACCATTCGGATTACCAGGGACGCTACCGTTTTGACAACCAACCCGCCGTCGGGTTGTGGAACCTGCAGCGTCTGGCGCAAAGCCTGTCGCCATTCATTGACGTTGACGGCCTGAATGATGCGCTGGACGATTACCAGACGGTCTTGCTGCGAGAGTATGGTGCGCTGATGCGTAACAAGCTTGGACTCTTCACCCAGGAGAAAGGCGATAATGAACTTCTCAACGCCTTGTTCGCGCTGATGGCGCATGAAGGAAGCGATTATACGCGCACCCTCAGGATACTCAGCCAGACGGAGCAGCAGAGTAGTGCGTCACCGCTGCGGGATGCGTTTATTGACAGACAGGGCTTTGATGACTGGTTCGCGGTTTATCGTACGCGGTTGCAGCATGAACAGGTTGATGATGTCACCCGTCAGGCCCACATGAAAGCGGCAAACCCGGCAATGGTGCTGCGTAACTGGCTGGCCCAGCGAGCGATTGAACAGGCAGAGCAGGGGGAATACGCCGAGTTACACCGTCTGTACGCGGCGTTGCGCACCCCCTTTGCCGACCGGGAGGATGATTACGTCAGCCGCCCACCGGACTGGGGCAAACGGCTGGAAGTGAGCTGCTCCAGCTAAGGCGCAAGAAACACCTGAGGTGCGGCGTGAGCCGGATGCCTGCCGACATGAACTTGCGCGCCATACCAGTGCGCCAGCGTATCGGCCTGCAAAACGGCTTCCGGCGTACCCCGGGAGACTATCTTGCCGTTATGCAATAACATTATCCGCTCCGCCCACAGCGCCGCCAGGTTGAGATCGTGCAGCACCACGCAGACATGAAGCTGTCCTTGAGCGGTCAACGATTTCAGCAGGCGCAGCACATGCTGCTGGTGGTAGAGATCCAGCGCCGAGGTTGGTTCATCAAGAAACAGCCAGCCGCGCGGCGCGCCTTCAGACCACAGCTGCGCCAGCGCGCGGGCAAGCTGAACCCGCTGTTGTTCCCCGCCCGACAGCGCCGCAAACTGTCGTCCTGCAAGCGCTAAACAGCCGGTGAGATGCATCACCTCCTTAACCACCGCCGTTTCCGGGGTGCGCGTCCAGGGGGCTCGCCCCATCCCGATAACCGCCTCCACCGGCCAGTCAAAACCGAGCTGCGCGCTCTGGCGCATGACAGCCCGGCGACGCGAGAGCCTCTGCGGATCCCATGCGTCGAGAGGTTTACCCGCCAGAATGCAGCACCCGCTTGCCGGTTTGAGATAGCCCGTCAGTAGCCGTAATAATGTCGATTTCCCGGCACCGTTGGGGCCAATCAAGGCCACCAGTTCTCCCTGCGATAATGACAGGGAAACATCGTTGATAAGCGTGCGTTGTCCTGCCTGAAAAACGATATTTTCCGCACAGTAGCGTTCAGCCATGCTGCCCTCCAGGGCGAAAGATCAACCACAGGAACCAGGGCGCACCGAGAATGCTGGTTAACAAGCCTACCGGCATTTCTGCCGGAGCGACCAGCGTGCGCGCCAGCGTGTCGGCCACCAGCAGTAACGACGCGCCTGTTAGAACCGAACCCGGGATCACGGCCCGGTGATCGGCACCCAACCACATACGTACCAGATGCGGCACCACAAGGCCGACAAAGCCGATAACGCCGCTGACGGCCACCGCCGCGGCGACCAGCAACGCGCTGCACAACAGCAGAATTCGCTGCACAACCGCAACATCAACCCCGAGATAGTGCGCCTCCTCATCACCCAACTGCAGCAAATTGAGCGCGCTGGCCAACCGCCAGATGAGCAGTACGCTGGGCGCCATCAACGAGGTGACGGCTAACAGCGTAGACCACTGCGCCTGGCCCAGGCTGCCCATCCCCCACAGCGAAAGCTGACGCAGTTGCGCATCATTACTGAGCCACGAGAGCATGCCAACCGCGGCGCCACATAAGGCGTTGATGGCGATACCCACCAGCAACAGGCGCGACAGAGAACTGTCACGCTGCTGGCTGAGTATAAAAATGGCGAATGTGGCAACCAGCGCGCCAATAAACGCGGCAAGCATCGGGGCGTAGAGCATCACCAGCGCGGGCAGTGAAAGCGGGATAACCACCCACAGCGCGACGGCCAGCGCCGCGCCGCTGCTGATCCCGAGCAATCCCGGGTCGGCCAGCGGATTACGAAACAGTCCCTGCATCACGCAACCTGCTAAAGCCAGTGACCCGCCGATAACCAGCGCCAACAGCACCCGCGGCAAACGAATAGTGAGCCAGATTTGACGAAGCGCCGCATCCGTGCCATCCCATAGCAGGCTGACCGGCAGGCGCAACGCGCCAAAACCGGTAGCCGTTAACGTCATCACGGTGAGCAGAGCGGACAGCATCCACAGAGAAAGACGGGTACGTTGAGCCATCAGGGCAGTTGCTCCGCTTTGGCGCGTAGCTGCTGAATAGCTTCTGGCGTACGCACGCTAAAGCCCAGCAGCGCCATATCGTCTATCGCCAGCATCTGCTTGTGGCGACCCGCTGGCGTTTGCGCCAGACCGGGCAGCGACCACAGATTCTCTTCTCCGCCCAGCGCCGTTACGCCGTCCTGGGCTATTACCACCAGATCGGGCTGGCTGGCAATCACGCCTTCCTGCGACAGCGGCTGATAGCGGATAAATCCCTGCATTGCATTCTGCAGCCCGGCTGCACGAATGGCGGCATCTGCCCCCGTCTGTTGTCCGGCAGCCATGGCGGTCATCCCGCCGTGATTGAGGATAAACAGTACTCGCTTATTGAGCGGCGTCGAGGGGAGCGTTGCAAGTGCCTCACGCAGCGTCTGGCGGAGGGCTTCACCCTGCGACTGCTGGTGGATAGCTTCGGCAATCACCCGGATCTTTTCGTCAATCACGCTCAGATCGTGGCTGCCGGGAACGGTGACGACGTTGACATGGCTTTGCTCGACCTGTTTTAACGCCAGGGTCGGTTGTGCCTGGGCGCTCGCCAGCACCAGCGTCGGGCGAACGGATAAAATCCCTTCCGCGCTGAGCTGGCGCAAATATCCCACATCCGGCAGGTCGTTCGCCGCCGGCGGCCACTGGCTGGTACTGTCGCGCGCCACCAGCGAGCCCTGGGCGCCAAGGGCATAGACAATCTCGGTCACGTCACCGCCGAGGGTGATAATTTTCTCCTGCGCGGAGGCAAAGGCCAGCAGAGGCAGAGCGCTGAGCAGGACAACCCATTTTTTCATGCCGCCAGCCCTTTTGGCGTCAGGGCATCAATCTGGCTGCGCCACTGGCTCTGCTCCGGTTCACCTTCAGTACGCTGTCCGTACAGCTGGGCGATTTGCGTGCCGTCGGCGGCAAACAGCTCCAGGCTGGTAACGTGACCGTCGGCGGTTGGCTTACGCGTCACCCAGGTTTCGGCAATCGTCTCTTCCAGCAGATGCAGCGTAAACGTCGGGTTGAAGATGTTGAGCCAGCCCTTCATCGGCGCCAGTTTCTTCACTGCGCCGGTGAAAATCTGCACGCAGCCACGGTTGCCCACAAAAACCATGATCTCGTTGCCATCCCGGCGCGCGGTTTCCAGCAGTTGTTTCAGCGCGCTGTTTTCAACCTTGCAGGCAAGATCGTCGCCGACCAGACGAAACGCCTGCTGGCGGCTCAGATTATGACGTTTAAGCAGGCCAAAGAACTGATGCACGTCGGTCATGGCGCGCCACTCTTTATCGACCAGCGAGCCGTCGACGTTTTCAGCATGAGAGGGCGTGTCCGCAGCCTTCAGCGCCAGCGGTGGGTTATCGGCTAAGAGAAAGCGGGTCAGCACCTCGCCCCAGGCAGAGACGTCGGTGTTATCTGTGGTGTAAACCTTCAGCAGGGCATCACCCTGGTGGTCAAAGAACTGAATACTTTGACGCGCGCCGCGCGCGGTCGTTTCGCTGAGATGGAAAACGCTGGCCCACTGGTTCAGGAACAGGCGTAGATCCAGCCCCCGCGGGTTCAACACCAGCCCGGCGTGACCGTTAAGGTGCTGATGGGTAAAGGTGCCAACCTGTTCGTGAACCGCGTATTCATTGCGGCAGATGCATTTGGTTTCACCCACGGCTTCCAGGGCGCCTAAAATCGCGCGGATGTCGCCTTGCAGTCGCCACGCATCGTGGCCGACGCGCGCGAAGGTCAGTTCTGCTTCGCTGATGTTCATCAGGCCAGCGATGTCACGCGCATACTTCCCCGGGTGGTGTTCTTTTAGTTCAAGCCAGCGTGTGTAGTGATTCATAATCTCATCCTTTTGAATATGCCCCGGCAAAGCGGGGCGAGGGGTTACCACTGATAACTCACAAAAATCTTACCGTTACGCCCATCCTGCGGGATGCCCTGCGGTGACCAGTACTCTTTATCAAAGGCGTTACCCAGCACCAGGGTGGTGGTGACGCCTTTAAGCTGCTGCTGGCCCTTATAGCTGACGTAAAAGTCATTAACCGCATAGCCGGGCTGTTTGCTGTAGCTGCTGCTGATATGGGTGGAGCGATCGACAAACGTGCCTATCCAGCCCACGGAGAAGCCGCTTTGCGCCACCGGGATATCGAGCTTGCTGGAAACGGTGTCCGGGTTAATGCTGGAGATATATTCCCCTGTAGCAGTATCCTTACCACGTGTGCGGTTATAGGCCACATCCAGACTGAAAAGAGTAGCAGAGTATTTCGCCATCGCATCCCAGCCCCAGATTTTGGCATCAGGAACGTTATAGGACATGGTGGTCGCCGCAGCAAAATCGACGGTGGTGGAGATGTAATCTTTCGCTTTGGTATCAAAGTAGCTGGCTTTGAACTCCAGCGCATCGTTGGCGAGAATCAGATCGTCAACGCGAAGCCCGAAACCGTACTCCTGGGTTTCGTTAGTTTCCGGGCGCAGGTTCGGGTTCGGCACCCAGTAGTTGGTGTAGAAGTTGCCGATGGAGAAGTGTTTAGCATCGTTATACATCTCGCCCATCGTCGGCGCGCGGAAGGCCTGAGCGTAAGAGCCAAACAGCATCAGCCAGTCAGTCGGGCTGACGGTTAACCCCGCGCGGGATGACCACCTGTCGGCGTTAACATCGTCGTAACCGCTGCTGCTGCCGCGATAATTATCGTAGCGGGTGCCGCCGAGGATCGTCACCGGCAGGTCGCGCAGGGTGATTTCATCCTGCAGCCAGCCGGAGCTGAAATCGATTTTTGCATCCGGGAAGCCGGTGGTTGCCCCGCTCGGGCTTTGCTCCTGACGAGAGTATTCTCCGCCGTAGGTCAGCAAGTGTGATGCGAAGGCGTCGCTGAAGAGGTGAGAGCGGTTTTCCACTTTACCGCCCTGGGTGGTCTGCTTGCGAAATTCGCCGCTGCCGTCGATATTCTGGGCATTGATACGCGCCTCAGACCAGTAGACCTTAAGGTCGGCATTAAGCCACTCGTTACCCGCCGGGTCGATTGTATAGCCAAGCTGAGCATCGCGCTGGATGGTGGAGCGGTCGGTCATTGGGTTGCTGCTGTTATCCGCTGCAGGGGTTTGCGGGTTTTTCGGCTCCCGGGCAGCGTTGTTATAGTAGCGAAGGGAGCCGCTCAGCGTCTGGGCCGGGTCGAACTTCCAACTGCCTTTCGCCAGCATATTGCTGATGGATTCGTCGTTAGGCGCCGTTGCGCCATCGCTCTGGCGGAGATCTCCGCGATCGCGACTGGACCAGGAGAGCAGGCCGTCCAGGGTGTCGGTGCGGCCATAGGCGCTGGCGCCCATACCCATACTGCGATCGCCCGTCGCGCCCGTACCGAATACGCGGTAGCCGCTGTTTTTTCCCGGCTCAAGCATGTCTTTTGCGTCGACGGTGTCGTACGAAATTACGCCACCGAGCGCGCCGCTGCCGTATAGCAGGGCGGAGGGGCCACGGACCACTTCGATGCGTTTGATTAACGCGGGGTCCACGAAGGTGCTGTTCAGGTGACCGGTGTCGGTACCTTGACGCACGCCGTCAACCAGCACCAGCACGCCACGGCGGTCGTAGCCGCGCAGGTTAACGTCCTGTCCATTGGTACGCCCTGTACCGTCCAGCGTCAGGCCAGGGACGTTTCGCAGCAGATCGGCACCCGTACTGGCAGTCTGGTTTTCCGCTGCGGTGGTATCAATCACGCTCACCATCATCGGGGCTTCAAAGGTACTGCGGGCATTGCCGGTAGCGGTCACGGTAATATCATCTGCCCCGGCAAAGGCGACGCCCGGCAAGGAACTGACAATCGCCAGCGCCAGTAATGACGGGCGTAAAGGCGCGGAATGCAGGTGTGGCATAGCAACTCTCCATTTAGAATCGAAAGCGCTGGCTGCCTGGGGGTCACCTGGGTGGCTGGCGTACTGTTTTGTTTATTTAGTGAGGATCAGTTTTCCGGCATGCGTCTGGCGCAGTAAATAGTGCTGGCCGTCATGCTCGATAATGACCCGCCCTTCATCACCCAGCAGACTTTTGCTGTCGATTCGGCGATCGTTGGGGGCGGGGAAAGGCGCTGTATGTATTTTTGCTGGCGTAGCCGCGCGGTTGTCCGTAGGTGACATAATGTATATAAATAACAATCAATGTAACAATGATAATCATTATCAATAAACTATAAATTCACGGCAAGCGTTTTTATGAAAATAGTGGACGGGATCAAATTTGGCGAAAAGCGGCGGCCGCTGAAAGGCCGCCTCTGGATAAATAATCAGAAGCGGGTATCAACCGCCGCAGCCAGCCTCTCCAGCAGTAGCTCGCTGTCATCCCAGCTCAGGCACGGGTCGGTAATTGACTGGCCGTAAACCAACGGCTGGCCGGCCACGATTTTCTGCGTGCCTTCCTTGATAAAGCTTTCAGCCATGATACCTGCCACGGCAGTTGAGCCGCTGCGGATCTGCTGGCAGATTTCATCGCATACATCCAGCTGGCGGCGGTGCTGTTTCTGGCAGTTGCCGTGGCTGAAATCCACGACCAGCTGTTCAGGCAGGTCAAACTCGGCCAGCGTTTCGCAGGCTGTTGCAATATCTTCTGCATGGTAGTTCGGTTTTTTCCCGCCGCGCATGATGATATGGCCGTAAGGATTGCCGCTGGTTTGGTAGATGGTCATCTGGCCGGACTTATCCGGCGACAGGAACATATGGCTGGCGCGCGCCGCGCGAATAGCATCGACCGCAATGCGCGTATTACCGTCCGTACCGTTTTTAAACCCGACCGGGCACGAGAGCGCAGAGGCCATTTCACGGTGGATCTGGCTTTCGGTCGTCCGGGCGCCAATCGCCCCCCAACTGATGAGATCGGCGATAAACTGTCCGGTCACCATATCAAGGAACTCGGTCGCAGTGGGTACGCCCAGCTCGTTCACCTGTAACAGCAGTTTACGCGCCAGCTCAATACCGTGGTTCACGCGATAGCTGCCATTGAGATCCGGGTCAGAGATCAACCCTTTCCAGCCAACGACGGTACGCGGTTTTTCAAAGTAGGTACGCATCACGATCTCGAGGCGATGCTGATGTATATCGCGCAGCCCCTGGAGCCGCTTTGCATATTCCATTGCCGCATCCAGGTCGTGGATGGAGCAGGGGCCGATGATCACCAGAAGACGCTTGTCTTCACCCTTGAGGATTTTTTCAATGCGGCGGCGTGAAGCCGTCACCTGTTCCGCAACCTCGGCGGAAACGGGATGCCGTTGGGCCAATTCAGCCGGCGTGACCAGGCTATCAATGCGCGCGGTGCGCAGTTCGTCGGTTTTGTTCATGGGATATCTCAGAAATTTTTTGCTTCATCGGCAGACTACCGGGAAGTGATGGGCATCACCTTAAACCAATCCCTGCTGATTTCAAGTTCGGGACGATGCCGCCCCGATGATGCCCTCAGGATAACTGAAACTCGGTTAATGTACTAGCATATTAGTACATTCGGCGACTCAATCCCATGATGTCGAGAATTTTGGTGGCGATTTCTTCTACAGAATAGTTAGTACTGTTCAGACACGGGATCTGGTTTTTGCGATACAGGGCCTCAACTTCAGCGACCTCCATGCGGCACTGGCGCATTGAAGCATAGCGACTGTTCTCGCGGCGCTCTTCGCGGATTGCCGCCAGACGTTCCGGGTTAATGGTCAGACCAAAAAGCTTATGTTGCAACGGCTTCAGCGCGGCGGGGAGAACCAGGTTATCCATATCATCGGCAATAAAGGGGTAGTTCGCGGCGCGAATGCCAAACTGCATTGCCAGATAGAGGCTGGTTGGCGTTTTGCCGCAGCGCGATACGCCAAGCAAAATTACCTGGGCCTGATCCAGATTACGCATAGAGATACCGTCGTCATGGGCGAGGGTATAATCAATGGCGGCGATACGCGCATCGTATTTTATCAGGTTGCCCGGGTTCAGTCCGTGGGTGCGGTGAGCGACAGGCGTGGGATCGAGCTTCAGTTCATTCTGCAGCGGGGCGACCAGCGCCTGCACGATATCCTGACAAAAGCCTTCACTTTGAATAATAATGGCGCGAATTTCGGGGAGTACGATGGAATAGAAGACCAGCGGGCGCATGCCGGTTTGCTGGTAAATGGCGTCTATCTGGTCTTTAACCGCTTTGGCGCGGCTCTCGTTTTCCACAAACGGCAGCGTGATGCTGTTTATCGACACGGGGAATTGCGACATCACCGCGTGTCCCAGCACCTCGGCGGTGATCGCCGTCCCATCAGAAATATAAAAAACGTGGCGATCGACAACATTATCCATTTTATCCACCCTGAATATCGGATCTAATTGCCTGAAAGCATAAATTAAAAAACGAAAACAGGCATTAAAGAACATCTTCTGATTATAAATGAAAGGGTGTTTTTAATTTTACTGAAAAGCGTATTTCATTTTCCGGATTGCCGCTCTATTTGTATGGTTTTCGCTGGAAGCCATAGGAATCATCGGGTTAGCGTGGGATGGGAAAGTGTCCGAAAAATTGAAAATTTATATTGCTTACACGATTCACCGTTTTTTAAGCGCACATAATTATGCCAGTATAAATGCGAAGTCAGGCGTTACTTACTCCGATCAAATATCACAAAAGGATTGTTTCGATGTCCAACAATGGCTCGTCACCGCTGGTGCTTTGGTATAACCAACTCGGCATGAATGATGTAGACAGAGTTGGAGGCAAAAATGCCTCCCTGGGTGAAATGATTACAAATCTGTCCGGTATGGGCGTTTGCGTACCCACCGGGTTTGCCACAACGGCCGATGCGTTTAACCTGTTTTTAGACCAGAGCGGCGTGAACCAGCGCATTTACGAGCTGCTGGACAAAACGGATATTGATGATGTTACCGCGCTTGCCAAAGCCGGATCGCAGATCCGCCAGTGGATTATCGACACACCTTTCCAGCCGGAACTGGAAAAAGCTATCCATGATGCCTACAGCCTGCTCTCCGCTGACGATGCGCAGGCCTCCTTTGCCGTGCGCTCTTCTGCGACCGCAGAAGATATGCCCGATGCCTCGTTTGCCGGACAGCAGGAAACCTTCCTGAACGTGCAAGGCTACGATGCGGTGCTGGTGGCGGTGAAGCACGTTTTCGCTTCCCTGTTTAACGACCGTGCGATCTCCTATCGCGTACACCAGGGTTATGACCATCGCGGCGTGGCGCTCTCCGCTGGCGTACAGCGTATGGTGCGTTCCGACGTGGGTTCTTCCGGCGTGATGTTCTCTATCGATACTGAATCCGGCTTTGACCAGGTGGTGTTTATCACCTCCGCATGGGGGCTGGGCGAAATGGTGGTCCAGGGGGCCGTCAACCCTGACGAATTCTACGTACACAAACCTACGCTTGCGGCTAACCGTCCTTCGGTTGTGCGTCGCACCATGGGATCAAAGAAAATCCGCATGATCTATGCCCCGACCCAGGAGCATGGCAAGCAGGTCACGATTGAAGATGTGCCGCAGGCGCAGCGCGACCGCTTCTCGCTGACTGACGCCGAAGTGGAAGAGCTGGCCAGGCAGGCGGTGCAAATAGAAAAACATTACGGCCGTCCGATGGACATCGAATGGGCGAAAGACGGGCATACCGGCAAGCTGTTTATTGTACAGGCGCGCCCGGAAACCGTGCGTTCCCGCGGCCAGGTGATGGAGCGTTATACGCTGCATGCGCAGGGCAGCATTGTGGCGGAAGGCCGTGCCATCGGGCATCGCATCGGGGCCGGCCCGGTGAAAGTGATTCACGACATCAGCGAGATGAACCGTATTCAGCCAGGCGACGTGCTGGTCACCGATATGACCGACCCGGACTGGGAGCCGATCATGAAGAAAGCGGCAGCCATTGTCACTAACCGGGGCGGACGTACTTGTCACGCGGCGATCATCGCCCGTGAACTGGGTATTCCAGCGGTGGTCGGCTGTGGCGACGCCACCGAGCGCATGAAGGACGACGAGAAAGTGACTGTCTCCTGCGCCGAAGGTGATACCGGCTATGTGTATGCCGACATCCTTGACTTCAGCGTGCAAAGCTCCAGCGTCGATACCATGCCGGACTTGCCGCTGAAGATCATGATGAACGTCGGTAACCCGGATCGCGCCTTTGACTTCGCCTGCCTGCCAAACGAAGGCGTAGGTCTGGCGCGCCTGGAATTTATCATCAACCGTATGATCGGTGTTCACCCGCGCGCGCTGCTGGAGTTTGACGACCAGGACGTGAAGTTGCAAAACGAAATCCGCGAGATGATGAAGGGCTACGACTCACCAAAGGCGTTCTACGTCGGCCGTCTGTCGGAAGGGATCGCCACGCTCGGTGCGGCGTTCTACCCCAAACGCGTAATAGTGCGCCTGTCTGATTTTAAATCCAACGAATACGCTAATCTGGTCGGGGGCGAACGGTACGAGCCGGAAGAAGAGAACCCCATGCTGGGCTTCCGTGGGGCTGGACGTTACGTGTCTGACAGCTTCCGCGCGTGTTTTGCGCTGGAGTGCGACGCGGTGAAACGCGTGCGCAACGACATGGGGCTGACCAACGTTGAGATCATGGTTCCGTTCGTGCGTACTGTCGACCAGGCAAAAGCGGTGGTGGACGAACTGGCGCGTCAGGGGCTCAAGCGCGGCGAGAACGGGCTTAAGATCATCATGATGTGCGAAATCCCGTCTAACGCCCTGCTGGCGGAGCAGTTCCTGGAGCATTTCGACGGCTTCTCCATCGGTTCGAACGATATGACGCAGCTGGCGCTGGGGCTGGATCGTGACTCCGGGGTCGTCTCCGGGCTGTTCGATGAACGTAACGAGGCGGTGAAAGCGCTGCTATCGATGTCCATTCGTGCAGCGAAGAAACAGGGTAAATACGTCGGGATTTGCGGTCAGGGGCCTTCAGACCATGAAGACTTCGCTGCCTGGCTGATGGAAGAGGGGATAGATAGCCTGTCCCTTAACCCTGATACCGTAGTGCAAACCTGGCTAAGCCTGGCTGAACTAAATAAATAACACGTTTTAAACAAAAAAAGGTTCCCCTTTAAAAGGGGGAACCTCAATCATTACATGCGGGCGGCACGAATTCGTGCAGATTATGAACCTCCGCAGCCCTACGGGCGTTACTTTCCAGCGCTATAGCTTCCTTTAACCTTACTGGCCTCCATGACCTTACGCTCCAGTTCAGCCCTACGTTTATCTGCGTTTCTACGGTCCTGTGAAGTACTGCGCTCGTTACGCTCCTGTGCCGCTTTCGCTTCTCGTGAACCAGGATCAGGGCCTCCAGCGGGATCATTTGCAGGCCACCCCATAGCCATGGCGCCAGGCGTGTTAAGCAAACATAAACCTAAAAGGATGGTTTTAATTAATTTAGTCAAAGCAGGTTCTCCATAATGATAAAAAAAGGCTGATAACCTTGTTTACGCGTCGCAGGGAAGAGACTGTAAAATGAAAAATCTGAACAGCCAGTAGGGTTATTCCCCCATTTTTACGCAGATGATAAATAAAACAAGGTTATGCGTTCTGTTCAAAGCATTGTTGCAACGCTCGCGATGAAACAGGCTTTTGCCTTATTTTATGCTGCCCATCACAAATAAAACAAAAAACCAAATATCGTAATTTACCTGTGAGTTTAGACAATTGTTAGTGCGCAACGCGTTGCTGATACTTGAGCCTTACCGCGCATTCCCCAGGGCGATGCGTGACTGGTTGAAATACGTTTTAACCTGATAAAAGGCAAATAAAAAATGACACTTCCCTCTGTTTTGCGTACTAAAGACAAAATAGGCTATGGCTTAGGTGATATGGCCAGCGCGCTGGTCTGGCAAACGGCAACGTTATTTCTTGCCTATTTCTACACCGACGTTTTTGGTTTACCCGCGGCCGTGATGGGAACCATGTTTTTAGTGGTTCGCGTGGTGGATGCGTTTGTCGACCCCTGCATTGGCGCGATGGTGGATCGCACTCAGACGCGTCACGGGCGTTTTCGTCCCTGGCTGCTGTGGTTCGCAATTCCGTTTGGCGTGAGCTGCCTCATCACCTTTTATGTCCCGCAGGTGGGGGCGACGGGCAAAATTATCTACGCCTGCCTCACTTACACCCTCCTGAGCCTGATTTATTCCGCAATTAATGTCCCTTACTGCGCCATGCCGGGGGCACTCACGTTGGATCCTCGTGAGCGGCACTCTTTACAGTCCTGGCGCTTTGGCCTGTCGTTTATCGGCGGGTTGGTCGTCACGGTCATCGCCCTACCGCTGGTCTCGCACCTGGGCCAGGGTAACGTTCAGAAAGGCTATTTTTATGCCATGAGCCTGATGGGGTTGCTGGGTATTGTTTTATTCTTCTGCTGTTTCTTTATGACCCGCGAGCGTTATTCTCCCCGTAATGATACCTCCGGCTCCATGCTCACTGATTTAAAACTGCTGGCCGGAAACAGCCAATGGCGGATTGTTTTCTTGTTTAATATTTTGCTGTTAACCGCCGTGGTGACGCGTGGGTCCGCGACGATGTATTACGTCAACTATGTGCTGCTGCGCCCGGATCTGGTTTTCGCCTTTATTGTTTCCGGCATGGTGGCGTCCTTAAGCGGCGCATTATTATCGGAACGTCTGTTAGGGAAATTTGACCGCATTCGCGCCTATCAATGGACCATTATTTCCTTCGTTATATTTGGTGCGCTGATTTTCTTTCTTCCTCCCTCACAGGTGTGGCTGATATTTGGCCTGAACATTATTTTTAGCTTTATTCAAAACCTGACTACACCGCTGCAGTGGACCATGTTTTCCGACGTGGTCGACTACGAGCAGCACCGTAGCGGCCGTCGGCTGGACGGTCTGGTCTTCTCCACCGCGCTGTTTGCCATCAAGTTTGGGCTGGCGCTGGGGGGGGGCCGTAGTCGGCTGGGTGCTTGGTATGGTGGATTACGCGCCCGGCCAGGCGACGCAGGCACCGCATGTGCTCTCAACCATTAATGCTCTTTTTACCCTTATCCCCTGTGCGCTTTTCCTGTGCATGGTGGCGCT
Source organism: unidentified bacterial endosymbiont (assembly GCF_918797525.1). Lineage (NCBI taxonomy): Bacteria > unidentified bacterial endosymbiont. The sequence continues at coordinate 2,158,806 of NZ_OU963893.1, forward strand.
GCTTTCCATCTACAAGCTTAACAGCCAGCTGGTAGATTCCATCGCCCGCGAACTTGCCAGCAAGCGCGACGTGCGACCCGATGCAGGGCAACTCAGCCCGGCCACCCATTCTGCAATACAGGAGTAAAACATGACGGTTATCTATAAGGACGCGGGACGTCCGGTGCACGAGCGCGTCGCCGATCTGCTGGCGCGTATGACCCCGGAAGAAAAATATGCCCAGATGCACGCGTACTGGCTGATCCTCGATGAGAACGGCAACCACCGCGAGCGCAGCGATTTGAGCGATGAATTTGCGGGGGTAAGTGAACAGGCCGCGCTTAGCGAACGGCTGAAGCTGGGAGTCGGGCAGATCACCCGTCCGCTGGGCACCCACATCGTCGATGCCAGAACCGGGGTGCGTGCGGCAAACGCTCTTCAACGCATGATGATGGAAGAGACCCGGCTCGGCATCCCGGCGCTGTTTCACGAAGAGTGCCTGGTGGGGCTGCTGTGCAAAGAGGCCACGCTGTTTCCCTCTTCCCTGAACTACGGTTCAACCTGGGATCCCGAACTGGTGCAGCGGGCGGCAAAACAAATTGGCCAGGAAGCACGTTCTGTGGGGTGCCAACAGGGCCTGGCACCCGTGCTGGATGTGTCCCGGGATGTGCGCTGGGGGCGTACGGAGGAGACCTTTGGTGAAGATCCCTGGCTGGTGGGAGTGATGGCGACCGCCTACGTAAAAGGGTTGCAGGGTGAAAAGCGCGATCTGCTGGCAACGCTCAAACATTACGTGGGTCACTCGTTCAGTGAAGGGGCGCGTAACCATGCCCCGGTCCACCTGGGTTTTAGCGAACTCAACGACACCTTCCTTCTGCCGTTTGAAATGGCCGTGAAGCTGGCAAACGCCGGGTCGGTGATGCCTGCCTATCACGATATTGATAATCAGCCCGCGCACAGCGACCACTTCCTGCTGACCACGGTACTGCGCGAGTGGTGGGGTTTTGATGGCATTATTGTGGCGGATTATGGCGGCGTGAGCCTGCTGCACCAGCATCACGGGACCGCGCACGATGCGGCGGGTTCGGCGGCGCTTGCATTTAACGCCGGGCTGGACGTTGAGTTACCGAAGGACGACTGCGCACGCCATCTGGCCGACGCGGTCGATCGCGCGCTGATCGCACCGGCGAAAATCGATGAAATTGTCGCTCGTGTGCTGACGGAAAAATTCCGCCTCGGGTTGTTCGAAAAACCCTACGCCGATGAGAACAACATCGATCTGCAAAATGAGACCACCCGGCAGGTTGCGCGTGAGGTGGCGACAAAGTCGCTAACGCTGCTTGAGAATAACGGCATTTTACCTCTTGGCGGTAAACCCCACGTGGCGGTGGTTGGGCCAACGGCTGACGATCCGCTGGCCTTGCTGAGCGGCTACAGTTTCCCGGTGCACTTGATTATCAGCGATATGGTTGAGGAGACTTCGCAGGTGACCACCCCGCGCGCGGCGCTGGAACACCGCCTCGGTACCTCGCAGGTGCGTTACGCTAAAGGCTGCCACATTATTGAAACGCGGATGGCCGGTGCGCCGGTATTTCCCGGAGACAGCGGCGGTAAACCGATGCAGCAGTCGCCGGTTTCGCAAAGCACCGCACTGATCCCCGAGGCCGTGAATGCTGCAAAAGAGAGTGACGTGGTGGTCGCCTGCGTCGGCGATCTCGCCGGGCTGTTCCAGAGTGGGACGGTAGGCGAAGGTTCAGATACTGATTCTCTTAACCTGCCGGGCGTGCAACAGCAACTGCTGGAGGCGCTGGTAGCAACCGGCAAACCTGTGATTGTGGTGATGACCGGCGGGCGCCCTTACAACCTGCAGGGGCTGGAAGATAGGGTTGCTGCACTGATGATGGCCTGGGCGCCAGGGCAGGAAGGCGGCTGGGCGATTGCCGATGTGCTTACCGGTCGCGCCGAGCCGCAGGGCAGGCTGGTGGTCAGCGTGCCGAAGAGCGCAGGGGCGATGCCGTACTATTACAACCACAAACTTAAAAGCGGCGGCACGCCGTTCGCGTTTCACTTCGGTTCCCGCTATCCCTTTGGTTACGGTCTGGGCTGGACGCAATTTAACTGGGGGACGGCGCGCGTGGCGCACCCCCACATCCCTGTCGACGGTGAGGTGGTGCTAAGCCTGGATATCACTAATACCGGCGAGCGCAGCGGCAGTGAAGTGGTCCAGGTCTATGTCCGGGATAAGGTCGCGACTCAGGTCCGGCCGCTTCAGGAACTGAAGGCGTTTCAGCGCGTGACGCTCTCGCCGGGTGAAAGCGCAACGCTCACGTTCACCTTGCCGGTGGAGATGTTCAATTTCACCCGTCGCGACGGGAAACGTATCGTTGAACCCGGTGAATTTGAGCTACAGATTGGCACATCGTCGGCGGATATTCACGAGGTGGTCGGCGTGGCCGTAACCGGTGAGACACGTGTGCTGGCCGCTGAATGGAAAATGGTAAGTAAATGTAATGTAACAAGAACATAAAGGAATGGGCTCGCGCTTGTTCGCCGGGACGAGCCCTGTTTTTATGATTAACCGAGTTAATATATTCCAGAAAAGCACGAATACCTCATAAAATGAGATCGCATAAGAATATTCTTGCCCGCCTTCATAATGAATCAACCCCATGAAGCTTCCTGTATGGATTGTATTTATTAATTCTGGAGAAAATTACGGTGATTATCGACTTGTCTGTGATTTTGGTTATCTTGCTTTTAATAATTTGTGCTTTTCTTTATCGTCTGTCGGTTATGGAGGATAAACTTTTGGCCATGGAAATAAGGCATTTAGCAGAGGTTAATGCGGCCAGAAGGGAAGGTTATATTAACTGTATGAACTTACATTCAAGCATTGAAGAGCATTTAAGGAACGGTGAGAAAAGAACGAGAATATCCTATCCCTATGATCGCTAAGATAATCTGAGTACAGCATTACCTGTAAACAACGCGGCGTAATGTATCTGGGGCAGCGCAAAAACATAAAAATATCGGGTACAGGTGAGGGCTGATAAGCCTTTGGAATTTTTTAACGAAACGTTTTGAGAGCTTTCGATATGCAACATGTGACAATGAAATCCAGCCACTTCGGGGCATGGATGATGCATCTGATGCTAACAATGTGGGGTGGGGCGCTTACCGGTGGGTTGGTCGGCTTTGTGATTAGCCTGATTGATGGCGACTCACGATCTTTCGACGTCGGCCTGTGTGCGGCGATGGGAATGATCGTTTATATTGTTTGTTTTTTGGTTTATGTATTTGTACGGACCGCTTTAGGCTATTCTGATTTCAATCATTAGCACACGCTTTGCACACACGAGCGTCTGTGTCTGCAACATCCCTGAAATGCCGTCACGGCGGGTTGTGCTGCGAAATCAGGATAAAAAAAAGCCCATCGTGGGAGATGGGCAAAGACTACACACAGCAATTCGTTGTTTCACTCAGGGGATTTCCATGCTTATAAATCAAGGTGTTGATTTATAACCGTGTCCTAATAGTAGGCATCTCAGCTTTTAGCGTCGATCGGATTCGTCTCAATAGTTAAATAGACGTAAAGATTTCTTGCGGCGAATAACTTACAAAGCGGATCAGACCAGTGGATATACAGTAAATAGTTTAGCATTGCTTAAGTATTGATGCAGCGACAGGCTGCCGGGTAGCGCAATACTCCCCGGCGACTCGGCTCATTTTACCGTGTATTTCTCTCTTCTAACTCTTCCAGCTCACTTAAGATAGCGTCCGGGTCGGTTGCCGGGGGAGGAACTTCGTACACCCAGGCCGAGAACAGTCGCCATGTCACAGCCAGAAGCACCGGGCCGATAAACAGGCCAATCATCCCAAAGGCGATCAACCCGCCAATCACACCGGAGAGAATCAAGATCAGCGGCAAATCGGCACCCATACGGATCAGTATCGGGCGTATGACGTTATCCATAGTTCCCACCACGCAGCTCCAGACCAGCAGCACTGTGCCCCAGGTGGTATCGCCCGTCCAGTAGAGCCAGACGATGCCGGGCACCAGCACCAGCAGCGGGCCCAGTTGCGCAAGGCAGGTCATCAACATGATAACCGTAAAAACGGTAGCATACGGCACGCCAGAAATCGCAAGGCCGATGCCTCCCAGCACCGCCTGCACCAGCGCGGTCACCACAACGCCCAGCGCAACGGCGCGAACCGCCTGAGCCGCCAGCAGCACGGCGGCATCGCCGCGTTTGCCCGCCAGCCGGATGGCGAAATGACGCACGCCCAGCGCAACCTGTTCCCCGCGCCAGTAAAGCAGGGCGCTGAACAGCAGCATTAAGCTACAGTGCATCATAAAGCGGCCGATGTGCGCCGCCTGGCCGACGAACCAGGTGGTGGTGGTGCCAATATAGGGCCGCACCTTTGCCATTAACGCGCTGCCGCCCATCTCCAGCAAACTGTGCCATGCGCCGTAGAGTTTTGACCCAACCAGCGGAATGGTGTTCAGCCAGGCAAGATCGGGCAGGGTCATATCGCCGCTGGTGATGGCCCGGACGATTGGGCCGCTCGAGTCGACAAGGCTGTTGACCAGCAAGGCAATGGGAATAATGAACAGCAAGAACAACAGCAGGGTCATGACCAGAACCGCCAGTCCGCGCCGTCCAAACAGCAACTTCTGCAAGCGTAAAAGCAAAGGCCAGGTGGCAACCACTACGGTGGCGGCCCAGGCGAAACCGAGAACGAACGGTCTAACAATCCACAGGCACGCGATTATCATGAGGGCCAGGAACAGCACCGATAACAGAATTTGCGCTACATCCCTGGGCTGACGAAGATTAACCATAAACGAAACTTTCCTTAAATGAATACCCGCTGGGCTGGTAAGAACACAAACCGCATGTCTTTAATGATTGGTGATAGCAGCCGTTTTTGACAGGCAAATTCTGCCTGTAATTCATCAAAGCACATAAGAAAAAAATGTGATAAAAAGTTGTAATACAACGCAAACGATTCCCACCACTCTCATTAGGGTCGACAGTAATGATCCCACAGATTTCTCAGGCACCTGGCGTCGTTCAACTGGTGCTTAATTTTTTGCAGTCACTGGAGCAACAGGGTTTTACGGGTGATACCGCCACGAATTATGCCGACAGGCTAACGATGGCAACCGATAACAGTATTTACCAGCTCCTTCCCGATGCGGTCGTTTTCCCACGTTCAACCGCTGATGTGGCGTTAATCGCCCGTCTGGCGTCGCAGACGCGGTTTAGCTCTCTGGTCTTTACCCCACGCGGCGGGGGGACAGGTACCAATGGTCAGGCGCTGAACCAGGGCATCATCATTGATATGTCCCGCTATATGAACCGCGTTATTGAAATCAATCCTGAAGAGGGATGGGTACGGGTTGAAGCCGGAGTCATTAAAGATCAGCTCAACCAGTTTCTTAAGCCTTATGGTTTTTTCTTTGCGCCGGAGCTTTCCACCAGCAACCGCGCCACCATTGGCGGAATGATAAATACCGATGCCTCCGGTCAGGGGTCGCTGGTGTATGGCAAAACCTCAGATCACGTAATGGGCGTGCGCGCGGTGCTGCTGGGGGGCGATATCCTTGATACGCAGCCGATCCCGGTTGAGCTGGCAGAGACGTTAGGCAAAGAGAGTACCGCGAGCGGGCGAATTTACCGTACCGTACTGGAACGCTGTCGCGAAAACCGTCAGCTTATACTGGACAACTTCCCGAAACTGAACCGCTTCTTAACCGGCTACGATCTGCGTCACGTCCTTAACGACGACCTGAGCCAGTTCGACCTCACCCGCATTTTGACCGGTTCGGAAGGGACGCTGGCCTTTATTACTGAAGCGCGTCTTGATATCACCCGGCTGCCAAAGGTGCGTCGGCTGGTGAACGTCAAATACAACTCCTTCGATTCTGCGCTGCGCAATGCGCCGTTTATGGTCGAGGCGCGCGCGCTGTCGGTCGAAACCGTCGACTCTTCCGTGCTAAACCTGGCCCGGGAAGATATTGTCTGGCACTCGGTGAGCGAGCTAATTACCGATGTGCCAGATAAAGAGATGCTTGGCCTTAATATTGTTGAATTCGCCGGTGACGATGGCGAACTGATCGAAAGCCAGGTGGCTGCGCTGTGTCAGCGCCTTGATGAACGGATAGCCCTGGGGGAAGGCGGGGTGATTGGCTGGCAGTTGTGCAACGAGCTTTCCGGCATTGAACGTATCTACGCGATGCGTAAGAAAGCCGTGGGCCTGCTCGGCAATGCTAAAGGCGCCGCCAAGCCGATACCCTTTGCTGAAGACACCTGCGTTCCGCCAGAGCATCTTGCCGATTATATTGTTGAATTTCGCGCGCTGCTGGATAGCCACGGCCTGAGTTATGGCATGTTCGGACACGTCGACGCCGGGGTTCTGCACGTGCGACCGGCGCTGGATATGTGCGATCCGCAGCAGGAGATGCTGATGAAAGCGATCTCTGACGACGTGGTGGCATTAACGGCAAAATACGGCGGTCTGCTGTGGGGTGAACACGGGAAAGGGTTCCGGGCGCAGTACAGCCCGGCGTTTTTCGGTGAGCAACTCTTTGCCGAACTGCGTAAGATCAAAGCGGCATTCGACCCGGAAAACCGGCTCAACCCGGGGAAAATATGCCCACCCGAGGGCGTTGACGCGCCCATGATGCAGGTAGATGCCGTCAAGCGAGGCACCTACGACCGACAAATTCCGATTGCAGTACGCGGCTCGTGGCGCGGTGCGATGGAGTGCAATGGCAACGGTCTGTGCTTTAACTTTGACGTGAAAAGCCCGATGTGTCCGTCGATGAAGATCACCAGCAACCGTATTCACTCGCCAAAAGGGCGGGCGACGCTGGTGCGCGAATGGTTGCGTTTACTGGCCGACCGCGGCGTCGATCCGCTTAAGCTTGAGCAGACGCTGCCGGAAAAACGGTCCAGCCTGCGTTCGCTTATTGAACGTACCCGCAATAGCTGGCATGCCAACAAGGGGGAGTATGATTTCTCCCATGAGGTAAAAGAGGCGATGTCTGGCTGTCTGGCCTGCAAAGCCTGCTCAACCCAATGTCCGATCAAGATTGACGTGCCGGAATTCCGTTCGCGCTTCCTGCAACTCTATCACACGCGCTATCTGCGCCCGGTGCGCGACCATCTGGTGGCGACGGTTGAAAGCTATGCCCCGCTGATGGCGCGGGCGCCAAAGACCTTTAACTTTTTTATCAATCAGCCGCTGGTGCGTAAGATGTCCGAAAAGCATATCGGAATGGTGGATTTACCGCTGCTGTCAGTGCCGTCTCTGCAACATCAGATGGTGGGACATCGCTCGGCGAACATGACCCTTGAGCAGCTTGAGGCGCTAAGCCCTGCAAAGAGAGCGAAGGTGGTGCTGGTGGTGCAGGATCCCTTTACCAGCTACTACGACGCACAGGTGGTGGCTGATTTTGTGCATCTTGCGGAAAAGCTGGGCTATCAGCCGGTGGTCCTGCCGTTCTCGCCTAACGGTAAAGCGCAGCATATCAAAGGCTTCCTGACCCGTTTTGCCAAAACAGCGCAGAAAACTTCAGACTTCTTAAACCGCGTGGCGCAGCTCGGCATACCGATGGTCGGCATCGATCCGGCGCTGGTGCTCTGTTATCGGGACGAGTATAAGCAGACGCTGGGGGAAGATCGCGGCGATTTCCACGTTATGCTGGTGCATGAATGGCTGCCTGCGGCGTTACAGCCCGCTGCCACCGAGGACCTGGGTGGGGAACCCTGGTATCTGTTTGGCCACTGTACCGAGGTAACCGCGCTGCCGGGGGCACCGGCTCAGTGGGCCGCTATTTTCGCGCACTACGGCGCGAAACTCGAAAGCGTCAGCGTAGGCTGCTGCGGAATGGCCGGTACCTACGGCCATGAAGTGAAGAATTATGCTCACTCGCTGGGCATTTACGAGCTGTCCTGGCACCAGGCGATGCAGCGTTTGCCGCGCAACCGCTGTCTGGCAACGGGCTACTCCTGTCGCAGCCAGGTAAAGCGCGTTGAAGGTAATGGCGTTCGCCATCCCCTCCAGGCTTTACTGGAGATTATAGGATGATCTGGAAACGTGCAGTGACACTACAGGTGCTCAACGCCATGGGTGAGGGGAATATGGTGGGACTGCTGGATATTCAGTTTACCCGCATTGGTGAGAACGACCTGGAAGCGACGATGCCGGTTGATAGCCGTACTCAGCAGCCGTTTGGCTTACTGCATGGCGGGGCGTCCGTCGTGCTGGCCGAAACGCTGGGCTCCGTGGCCGGTTACTTGTGTACCGAAGGGGAGCAGAAGGTCGTCGGGCTGGACGTTAACGCGAACCATATGCGCCCGGTGCGCAGCGGACGCGTGCGGGGTCTCTGCCGTGCGCTTCATGTCGGTAGACGCCATCAGGTGTGGCAGATTGATATTCTGGATGAGCAGGATCGCCTGTGCTGCTCATCGAGGCTGACCACGGCAGTGGTGTAATGTGAGTCGCTGTTTTGCTTTTGGTCAAAAACTCGCCAATAAGGTGTGATATACTGGTCAGGATTTGTACATCAACGAGGACATCATGGATACTGAAATAACACCCACCCAGCTGGCACTTGAATATATTCGTCGCGATAAGAGCAACCTGTCTCCGGCGCAGTACCTGAAAAAACTGAAACAGCTTGAGCTGGAATTTGCAGATTTGCTGGCGCTCTCTTCGAATGAGCTTAAAGAAGAGATCTACTTTGCCTGGCGGTTGGGCGTTCACGTCCATTAATACTTAGCGAAAAGGCCGCCGATGCGGCCTTGTTTGTCTTCTGAAGTCAGTACCTGGCGGGGAGTTTGTTAATTTTAATGAGCCTGCCTTCTTCCACTTCAATAAATCCCCCGGTTTTCAAATCGGCCAGAATGCGCATAACACCGCTGCGTGAGAGCAGGGTTTTATCCCTGATGTACCTTTCCGCTGCCACGCTACGCCGATAACTCTCGTCCTCTTCCATCAGGTTAATTAACTGGTGGCGAATCATCGCGTATGCCGTGGTGCCTCCCTGTGGCATGATGTCATGATAAAGTCGGTTATAGACAAACATCAGATGACGGGATAAAAGCCCCCATAACGCTTTCTTAGTGATAATTTCGGCCACCTTTTCAGTGGTGATGATCCCAATAAGACCAGGGCTTACGTTTTTAAGATAATCATTGAAATAATTATCCGTCAGGTTCGCCACGCCGAAAATTGCGGGATTGCGCGCCGTGGAGAGCATCATGTTATCGCTTTTTCTGTAAACCGCGATGGTGCCTTCAAGGATTAAGTAACACATGCCCTGGCCATTGACCTGCAGATCGAGTCGTTCGCCACGGACCGCTCTGCGCGTCGTGCAGTGAGGCAGAATGTGGTTGATAAGTTCCTGAGCGTAAGGAGAACCGCGATGAGAGTGAACTGATGAAAACATAGCCATTAACCAGCAAGGTGACCAAACGTGTTCTAGTGTCGCTCTAATCTTGCATCATCTCCAGATAAAATGTGCTTTCAATACGGGTGGTTAAAGGGAAACGTAACCCCCGACGCCAATGCTGAAGCAGGAACCGGTGCGCTTAAAGGCACCGGCTCCAGTATCACAGACATTCTTGCGCCAGACGGGCCCCAGCACGACTCCTCAGCCGAAGGGCAATTCGAGGCAACGTCAAACGTTCACCGCACCGATCAACCGGGTCTTCATCGTTTGATAGGCAGACGCCGCATAGTCTTCCGCCCAGCGCTGATCCTCTATCGCTTCCAGTTGCACCGCACAATATTTCGTTTCCGGTGTTTTGGCGATCGGGTCGAGATTATCCTGCGTCAGTTCATTACAGGCGCCAATCCACCACTGATAGGTCATATAGACGGCGCCGGCATTGATGCGATCGCTGATGCTGGCGCGAGTCATCACCTTGCCTCTGCGTGAACGGACCCACACCAGTTGCCCGTCCCTGATACCGCATTTTTCGGCATCGACAGGGTTCATCTGTACTTGACCCGGTTCGTCAGCCAGACTTTGCAGCGCGGCGCAGTTACCGGTCATTGAGCGACAGGAGTAATGGCCCACTTCACGTACCGTACAGAGCACCAGCGGATAGTCATTATCCGGCACTTCTGCAGGCGCGCGCCAGGGGGCAGCAAACAGCTGGCCTTTGCCCGTAGGGGTATCGAACTGATTATCTTTATACAGATAAGGGGTACCCGGGTGGTCCAGCGTCGGGCATGGCCATTGTACATGGCCCATCTCGCCCATTTTTTCATAGGTCACGCCAAAGAACAGTGGACACAGTTCGCGCATCTCATCCCAGATCTGCTGGTTAGAGTCGTAGTGCATCGGGTAGCCCATTTCTGTCGCCAGCAGGCTGATTATCTCCCAGTCGCGCTTCACGTTGCCGGTCGCGTCGATGGCTTTTCCGAAACGCTGGAAGCCACGGTCAGCGCAGGTAAAGACGCCCCCATGTTCGCCCCAGGAGGTTGCCGGGAGCAGCACATCCGCGACCTCGGCGGTTTTGGTCATAAAGATATCCTGCACCACGACAAAATCGAGTGCCTCAAACCCGCTGCGGACCAGCCCAAGGTCGGCCTCAGTCTGCAGTGGATCTTCCCCCATGATGTAATAGGCCTTAATCTTGCCCTCCAGCGCCAGATGCGGCACTTCGGTGATGCGCGTTCCAACCTGGGTGTCCATTTTTTCGGCGTCAATACCCCACGCATCGGCGAATTTTTTGCGGGCGACGGGATCGGTGACGTCCTGATAGCCAGGGAACAGGTTAGGCAATACGCCCATGTCACATGCGCCTTGCACGTTATTCTGCCCGCGTACCGGCCCTACACCCACCGCCGGACGACCGAGATTACCGGTCAGCAGCGCCAGGCTGGACAACCCCTTCACTACGTCCACCGCCTGACCGAACTGCGTTACGCCCATCCCCCACATGACGGTGGCTGAAGGGGCTGCAGCGAATGTGCGCATCGCCTGGCGCACGTCGCGGGCAGGAATGCCGGTAAGGTGTTCGACGTTCTCCGGCGCGTAGTCTTTAACCGTCTGCCGATAGGCATCAAGCCCTTCGGCAAAGCGGGCCACGTAGTTCTTGTCATACAGCTCTTCTTCAAGCAGAACATAGCCGAAGGCGTTGACCAGGGCCATGTTACTGCCATTTTTTAGCGGCAGATGTTGATCGGCAATACGTGCGGTTTCAATCCGCCGCGGGTCGCAGACGATGATTTTTGCCCCATTTTCTCGGGCTTTCAGCACCCGGCGGGCCACGATTGGGTGAGAGTCGGCGCAGTTGTAGCCAAATACCAGCAGGCATTTTGAGTTTTCAATATCGTTAATAGCGTTGCTCATCGCACCATTGCCGAGCGTCTCTTGTAAGCCGGCGACGGAGGGGCCGTGGCAGACGCGCGCGCAGCAGTCAACGTTGTTGGTATTAAGCACCGCGCGGGCAAATTTTTGCATCACATAGTTGGTTTCGTTACCGGTGCCTCTTGAGGATCCGGTGGTCATGATGGCGCGCGAGCCGAACTGCGCCTTGATGCTGCTGAGCTTGTGCGCAGTATAGCGAATAGCCTCTTCCCAGGTGACAGGGGTAAATGCCTCGCCTTTTTGATAGCGGATCATAGGTTGCGTCAGGCGGGGGGTAAGCAGGCGGGTATCGTTGAGGAAGTCCCAGCCGTAAAAACCTTTCAGACACAAGGTGCTCTGGTTGGTGACGCCGTCTGCGGCTTCGGCTCGGAGAATACGGTTATTTTCAACGACAAGATTAAGTTTGCAGCCCGCACCGCAGTAAGGGCAGACACTGGCGATTTTTTTCATCAATAACAGACCTGTTAAGAAATGAAGCAAGAGTTAACTGGAAAGCCCAGTCCCGTAAACAGGGAGTAAGCAGGATCCATGCCATCATGTTTTAACCGGTTTTTGCGAGGGTACGGACGGGAAGGGGTGTCATCGTCAGCGGTTTCGTCAGATTTGACGATGACACACAGAAAGGCGCAGAGGCTGAGGGACTACAGGTCATCCATGGTATAGCCGACAACGATTTCCAGCGTTTTGCGGATAACATCGGCCTGCACGACGTCATGAGTGGCTTCCAGCGTCTGGATCAGCCAGAGAATAATGGCTTTATTGGTCAAATGCCCTTCAGAGGCAAGCACGCAGCGTACTGCAACTGAAAAAACAGCGGACTCTTCAGCAAAATGTTCGCCAGCGTGGCGAAAATATTCCGACAACGCGCTATCTAAAAAGGCAGAATGGTATTCTGGTTGCGGCTGAATATTTTGTCTCATTTGTTCTCACCGTAGCTGTTAGGTTGTAGTCAATGTATGTTTTTGGGGTCTGACGGTTTTCCATTTCCAAATAAAGGCACGACATTGTCTCTGTTATTTTTAAGAGATCCCTCTCTTATAAATCGTCCTTGCGCGGTTCTGCGACGCGTAAAGGCGGTGGCATTTTCGCCGATATCGGCAATCACACGGGCCAGTGTCTCCCGCCGCTGGGGATCCTTTTCATGCGCTTTCATATCGTGCAGTCGCTGTACCAGAGTATCGGTTGTCACTGTTCCGCGCTCTTTCAGAAGTGAAAGGACGGCTTCACCGATGAGTCGGTCGATCAGTCGATCTGCGTCACTGCTGTTCATCCCGTTACCGTTCGAAGAGCAGGCCAAGCAGCATGTGATAATGTTGTTCCTCTTCCGGGCCATCGGCCTTTTCGAGGCGACTTAACAATTTGGTGCAGAGCGATTTGCGATTAAGATTTCGCCCGTCGCTAAGAATTTCAACCACAACCTGGCCCAGCGTCTCCTGTTGAGTCGGCAGAGCGGCTTTCTCAAAGTACTGCGCAATCGCTGCGGCTGAATCTGCGACGTAACCGTTCTGGTGCATGTTTCGCTCCTGTAAAAAACTGTAATCAGTAACGTTACATTTAAGGTATACATAATTTCTAAATCTGTACATGAAAAATGTACATATTTTTTAACTTTTTTGGATGTATCTTATAATTCTTTTTGTTTTTTATAAGGATATGATTGGTTTTTTTTACCATTTTACACAGGTTATATTGTACAAAAGGCTTAAGTATTACAGAGTTGTACAAAATGTGAAGGGGGGCGTTTGTAGGCCGTAAACCGTTGAGATGTAAATTATTTGTCAGGCATTTAATGTGCTATAACAGAAGTCTACCCACGATATTCGTGGTTTATCCTTATTTACCCCAGGAAAAGCATGCTAACAACCATCATATACCGCAGCCATATCTGCGAGGACGTTCCGGTGAATACGCTGGAGGAAATGGTAGCAACTGCGAATAGTAAAAACCGGCACGCCAATGTCACGGGGATCCTGCTGTTTAACGGCACGCATTTTTTTCAGTTACTTGAAGGACCAGCGGAAGATGTTACGGCTATTTATCAGCATATTTGCCGCGACCCCCGTCATCATAACGTGGTAGAACTGCTAAGCGATCACGGCCCAAATCGACGTTTTGGCAATGTGGGTATGGAGCTCTTCGACCTGCGTAAATACGACCGGGATGAAGTGTTGCAGAAGGTGCTCGACAAAGGCACAACCAAATATCAGATGACCTATAACGATCGTGCGCTGCAGTTTTTTCGCACCTTCGTCGATGCCACTGAAAAAGCCAACTATTTTGAACTCCCACCCGCGGACTCCTGGGATTTTATTCCTGAAGATACGCCATTGTCATTGCAGCCAGAGGTGGTGGCAAAAGGGGCGGATTGTAGCTTTGCTTTCCAGCCCATTGTGGATCCGTTCATGCAGCAGGTGGTCTCCTGGGAGGCGCTAATTCGCACGCCAACCGGTGATTCACCTAAGGCCTATTTCGACACGCTGTCACAGGCGGAAATCTATTGGGCCGATCTCAACAGCAAACAAGTCGCACTCTCAATGGCCTGCACGCTTGGGCTGCAGACTCAGGTATTATCTCTTAACCTGTTGCCGATGACGCTCGTTAATGTGCCTGGCGCGGTTGATACGCTCCTGACGGCCATTGCCGCGAATGGATTTGTGCCAGAGCAGATCAACATCGAGTTTACAGAAAGTGAAGCGATCTCGCGATTCGACGAGTTCTCCCATTCAGTGAGACAGTTAAAAAGCGCGGGTATTAGCGTGACTATCGATCACTTTGGCGCCGGTTTTGCCGGGCTGCAGTTACTCGCACAATTTCAGCCGGACAGAATTAAGATAAATCGGGATTTGATTGCTAATGTGCACAAAAGCGGACCGCGACAGGCCATCATACAGGCGATCATAAAGTGCTGTGCGTCGCTGGAAATTCGGTTCTGCGCCGTGGGGGTTGAGCTGGCTGAAGAGTGGATGTGGCTTGAGTCTGCGGGGATTTCGGAGTTCCAGGGACATTTGTTCGCCAGCCCAAGGCTTGGGGCAATTCCGGCGATAGCCTGGCCGGAAAAAAAATACGGACTCTGATAAAGCTGTACGTTATCCTTCAGGGGTAGTTGTACGTACGGCCAAATTTATACAACAATGTATTAACCAGTGAATGGTTTTTTCGCCATTCACTTGCTCTGAAACGGGCAGTTAGTTATACACGTTGTTTGTACAATCTGATAAGGTTGGTTTGGTTTGGTTGGGTATGGAAGTATTAAGCGTGAGGGAGTTAATGGCCTATTACAGTATCGGCGAAGTCGCCGAACGATGCGGTATCAACCCCGTTACGCTGCGTGCCTGGCAGCGCCGTTATGGATTGTTGAAGCCACAACGTAGCGAAGGGGGTCATCGTCAGTTTGACGATGAAGATATCCTGCGTATCGAAGAGATCAAGCGCCTGATGAAAAGCGGCGTGTCGGTCGGTAAAGTGAAAGCGCTGCTGGAAAACAAAGAAGTGATGACCCAGGGTAACTGGGCCTCTTTCCAGGAAGAGATGATGACCGTTCTGCGCTATGCCAGTCCGGCAAGGCTGCGCGCGAAAATTGCCGAGTTTCGCCGTGACCATGCCGTGGATCCGCTCATCGACAATATCATCACGCCTGTCCGCCAGCGAATGAACCAGGACCAGAACACGGTGCGTCATATGGCGAGCCTGCTTGACGGTGTACTGATTGAGTTCGCCCTCTCAAGCGTTGCCGAGTCACGTAAAAAACCCGGCAAAGATGCCCTGCTAATTGGCTGGGAGTGCGACGACCGCACCCATCTTTGGCTGGAAGCGGCGCGACTGTCGCACAGGGGCTGGCATATTGATGTCCTGGCTGAGCCGATTGACTCTCCGCGGCCGGAACTGTTTCCGGGGCAAAATATTTTCGTCTGGACAGGAAAATCGCCGACGCTACGTCAGCAGGAGCAGCTCGACCACTGGCACGATCAGGGGTTTGCCGTCTCATTTCACGTCTGATTAAGGGGTCCGGAAGGGCCTTTTTTGTTATTGCTGTGTCGTTTACCGTGCAGGTCACCCTCTATCTCAAAAATAGGCATTTTCGATGCATATTTTATTATTCTACTCAACCTCTCCATTATTCTTATGAAATTCCTTACTTATCAATTTATTGAGAAATTAAATCCATCCCGTCCGCATCTTGTGACAGGGTCTATGCTTAATAAAAGTAGCCAAAAAGGGCGATTAAGCGGAAAGCCCCTGCTCACAAGGGGTTGAAGTGATAATCGTTATCACTAACATGAGGTGATGCCCTGGTGGCTCATTAGATGAGGTGGACCTATGGAATTACATTCAGAAACCTTCAATCCTGCCGACTTCGCCTGGCGCGGCCTGACGCTGACGTCTGCGGCGGCGGCGCACATACACGAGCTGGTGGCAAAAAAGCCTGAGATTCTCGGCGTGCGGTTAGGTGTGAAACAGACCGGCTGCGCAGGCTTTGGCTATGTACTGGACACCGTCACCGTACCCGATAAAGACGACCTGGTGTTTGAAACCGACGGGGCGAAATTATTCGTCGCGCTGCAGGCCATGCCTTTTATCGACGGAACGGAAGTAGACTATGTCCGTGAAGGACTTAACCAGTTATTCAAATTTCATAACCCGAAAGCCCAGAACGAATGTGGCTGCGGCGAAAGCTTTGGGGTATAGGCGGTACTATGTCTCGTAATACTGAAGCAACGAGTGATGTTAATACCTGGAGCGGCGGAAACCTCAATTACAAAGAAGGGTTCTTCACGCAGCTACAGACGGACGAACTGGCGCAAGGCATCAGTGAAGAGGTGGTGCGGGCGATATCGGCCAAGCGCAATGAACCAGAGTGGATGCTTGAATTCCGCCTGAGCGCCTTCCGCGCCTGGCTGGAAATGGAAGAGCCACACTGGCTTAAAGCGCATTACGACAAGCTTAACTATCAGGACTACAGCTACTACTCTGCGCCATCTTGCGGCAGCTGTGATGATACCTGCGCCTCACAGCCTGGCGCCGTACAGCAGTCCGGTGCGGAAAACAGCTTTCTGAGTAAAGAGGTTGAAGAAGCCTTTAACCAGTTAGGCGTCCCCGTGCGTGAAGGCAGAGAGGTGGCGGTAGACGCCATCTTTGACTCCGTCTCGGTGGCGACGACCTATCGTGAAAAGCTGGCTGAACAGGGCATAATTTTCTGCTCATTTGGCGAGGCTATTCACGACCATCCCGAGCTGGTGAAAAAGTACATTGGCACCGTGGTGCCGGGTAATGATAACTTCTTTGCCGCACTCAACGCGGCCGTGGCCTCTGACGGTACCTTCATTTACGTGCCGAAAGGGGTACGCTGCCCGATGGAGCTGTCGACCTACTTCCGGATTAACGCAGAAAAAACCGGCCAGTTCGAGCGCACGATTCTGGTGGCCGATGAAGGCAGCTATGTCAGTTATATCGAGGGCTGCTCAGCCCCGGTACGTGACAGCTACCAGTTGCACGCCGCCGTGGTAGAAGTCATCATCCACAAAGATGCCGAAGTGAAATATTCTACGGTACAAAACTGGTTCCCGGGGGACGGCAATACCGGCGGTATTTTGAACTTCGTGACCAAGCGTGCGCTGTGCGAAGGTGAAAACAGCAAAATGTCCTGGACACAGTCTGAAACCGGTTCAGCGATTACCTGGAAATACCCGAGCTGCATCCTGCGCGGGGATAACTCCATCGGCGAGTTTTACTCCGTGGCGTTGACCAGCGGTCATCAGCAGGCCGATACCGGCACCAAGATGATCCATATCGGTAAAAACACCAAATCGACCATTATTTCGAAAGGGATCTCTGCCGGTCACAGCCAGAACAGCTATCGCGGACTGGTGAAAATTATGCCGACGGCGACCAATGCCCGTAACTTCACCCAATGTGATTCGATGCTGATTGGCACTGAGTGCGGGGCGCATACGTTCCCCTACGTTGAGTGCCGCAATAATAGCGCCCAGCTTGAACACGAGGCGACCACTTCGCGCATTGGGGAAGATCAACTCTTCTACTGCCTGCAGCGCGGGATCAGCGAAGAAGATGCGATATCAATGATTGTGAACGGCTTCTGTAAGGATGTGTTCTCTGAACTGCCGCTGGAATTTGCCGTTGAAGCACAAAAACTCCTCGCCATTAGTCTTGAACACAGCGTCGGTTAAGGAAAGCACATGTTAAGCATTAACGATTTACAGGTAAGCGTGGAAGATAAAGCGATCCTGCGCGGCCTCAATTTTGACGTCAAGCCGGGTGAAGTTCACGCCATCATGGGGCCAAATGGCTCCGGCAAAAGTACGCTTTCCGCGACGCTGGCAGGGCGTGAAGATTACGCGGTTACGCATGGCTCGGTTGAGTTTAACGGCAAAGATCTGCTGGAGATGTCTCCGGAAGAGCGTGCGGGCGAGGGCATCTTTATGGCCTTCCAGTATCCGGTGGAAATCCCGGGCGTCAGTAACCAGTTCTTCCTGCAAACCGCGCTCAACGCGGTGCGGAAATATCGTGGTCTTGAGGCGCTGGATCGCTTTGATTTTCAGGACCTGATGGAAGAGAAAATCAAGCTGCTGAAAATGCCGGAAGATCTTCTCACCCGTTCCGTTAACGTAGGCTTCTCGGGCGGCGAGAAAAAGCGTAACGACATTCTGCAAATGGCGGTGCTTGAGCCTGAGCTGTGTATTCTTGATGAGACCGATTCCGGCCTGGATATCGACGCGCTGAAGATTGTTGCCGACGGTGTGAACTCCCTGCGCGACGGTCATCGCTCGTTTATTATCGTGACCCACTATCAGCGCATTCTGGACTACATCAAGCCGGATTTTGTTCACGTACTGTATCAGGGACGTATTGTAAAATCCGGTGATTTTACGCTGGTTAAACAACTGGAGGAGCAGGGGTATGGCTGGCTTACCGAACAGCAGTAACGCGCTCCAGCAGTGGCATCGTCTGTTTGAAGCGCAGGGGCAAGCGCGTTCTGAACAGGCCCGGCATCATTTTCAGCAGATGCTGCGCCTCGGCTTGCCCGGTCGCAAGCATGAGAACTGGAAATACACCCCGCTTGATGGTCTGTTAAACGGCCAATTTGTTACGCGTCTGGCCACTATCACTCCTGCGCAGCGCGACGAACTGGCGCTGGACGTGGATGCCGTACGCCTGGTGTTTGTGGACGGGGCGTTCCGTCAGGAGTTGAGCGACCTCCCCCAGGACAGCGGCTTCGAGATTGCGATTAACGATGACCGCCAGAGCCTGACTGGCGCAATACAGCCTGACGTGTTTTTGCACCTTACTGAAAGCCTGGCGCAGTCGGTAACCCATATTCGCGTGAAGCGCAACCAGCGTCCGGCGAAGCCGCTGCTGTTGATGCACATCACGCAGGGACTGGAAGGGGAGGAGATCAATACCGCGCACTATCGTCACCACCTTGAGCTGTCGGAGGGCGCAGAGGCTACGGTCATTGAGCATTACATCAGCCTCAACGATACCCGGCATTTTACCGGCGCACGTCTGACGATGAATGTGGCGGCCAATGCTCAGCTTGAGCATATCAAGCTGGCCTTCGAAAACCCGTTAAGTCATCACTTCGCCCACAATGACATGGTGCTTGGGCAAGACGCCGTGGCGTACAGCCACAGCTTCCTGCTTGGCGGCGCCGTTCTGCGCCACAACACCAGCACCCAGCTTAACGGTGAAAATACTACGCTGCGCATTAATAGCCTGGCGATGCCGGTTAAAACAGAAGTCTGTGACACCCGCACCTGGCTTGAGCACAACAAAGGCTATTGCAATAGCCGTCAGTTGCACAAAACCATCGTCAACGATAAAGGCCGCGCGGTCTTTAACGGCCTGATTAACGTCGCGCAGCATGCGATCAAAACCGACGGGCAAATGACCAACAACAATCTGTTGCTGGGGCGACTGTCGGAAGTGGACACTAAACCGCAGCTGGAAATTTATGCTGATGACGTGAAGTGTAGCCACGGTGCGACGATCGGACGGATCGATGACGAACAGATGTTTTATCTGCGCTCGCGCGGTATCGACCAGCAGGCGGCGCAAAAGATGATCATCCACGCCTTTGCCGCTGAATTGACTGAAGCGCTGAATGACGAGGTTTTAAAACAGCAGGCTCTGGCCCGTATTGGTCAGCGCCTGCCTGGAGGCGATGCATGAGTTTTCCCGTAGACCAGGTTCGGGCCGATTTCCCGGTTCTGACCCGTGAAGTAAACGGTCTGCCGCTGGCCTATCTCGACAGTGCGGCCAGCGCGCAAAAACCGAACCCGGTGGTGGATGCTGAAGCCGAATTCTACCGCCACGGCTACGCTGCCGTGCATCGCGGTATTCACACGCTGAGCGCAGAGGCAACGCAGCGCATGGAGAACGTGCGCACGCAGGTAGCTACCTTCCTCAACGCCCGCTCGCCGGAAGAGCTGGTGTTTGTGCGTGGCACAACGGAAGGGATTAATCTTGTCGCCAATAGCTGGGGCAACGCGCAGGTTCAGGCAGGCGACAACATCATCATCACCCAGATGGAGCATCACGCCAATATCGTGCCGTGGCAGATGCTCTGTGAGCGTGTCGGCGCACAGTTGCGGGTGATCCCGTTAAACGTCGATGGGACGCTGCAGCTTCAGCTACTCGACACCCTGCTGGATGCGCAAACGCGGCTGGTGGCGGTCACGCAGGTTTCCAACGTGCTGGGCACTGAAAACCCGGTGGACGAAATTATCAAAAAGGCCCATCTGGCAGGGGCAAAGGTTCTGATTGATGGTGCTCAGGCGGTGATGCACCATGCTGTCGATGTCCAGGCGCTGGATTGTGATTTCTACGTTTTCTCCGGGCATAAGCTCTATGGGCCTACCGGTACAGGCATCCTGTATGTGAAAGAGGATATTCTGCAGGCCATGCCGCCGTGGGAAGGGGGCGGGGCGATGATCGCCAGCGTTAGCCTGTCGCAAGGGTCCACCTACGCGCCCGCGCCGTGGCGTTTCGAGGCGGGTACGCCGAATACCGGCGGCATTATTGGTCTGGGGGCGGCCATTTCGTATGTTACGCAACTGGGCCTTGATGCCATTCAGGCCTACGAGCGAGAGCTAATGCACTATGCGCTGCAGGCGTTGAGCAGTGTCCCGGATCTCATCCTGTACGGCCCGGCCGACAGGCTTGGCGTCATTGCGTTTAATCTTGGCAAACATCACGCCTATGATGTGGGCAGTTTCCTCGATAACTACGGCGTGGCCGTGCGGACTGGACATCATTGCGCCATGCCGCTGATGGCGTTTTACCAGGTGCCGGCAATGTGCCGCGCGTCGCTTGTGATATATAACACGACGGAAGAGGTCGACAGGCTGGTGGCGGGGTTAAAACGCATTCACCAGCTGCTGGGCTAACGGAGAGGCGAAAGATGGCAGAACTGCCGGACAAAGATAAATTGCTGCGTAACTTCGAACGTTGCGCAAACTGGGAAGAAAAGTATCTTTATATCATTGAGCTGGGCCAGCGCTTACCCCCGCTCAGTGCAGAGGCGCACAGTGCGGAAAACACGATTCAGGGCTGCCAGAGCCAGGTGTGGATCCTGATGCAGCAAACGCCTGACGGTGCGATCGAATTGCAGGGCGACAGCGATGCCGCCATTGTAAAAGGGCTTATCGCCGTGGTGTTTATTCTCTATCATCGGATGTCGGCGCAGGACATTATTGCTTTTGATGTCCGTCCGTGGTTTGACAAAATGGCTCTCACCCAACATCTCACCCCCTCCCGCTCTCAGGGGCTGGAAGCGATGATTCGCGCGATCCGCGCCAAAGCCGCAATCATTAGCTAGACTTACTGGACAGCATTCATTCTGTTTCGCGAGGTGGATCCCGCCTCGCTGGTTTTTCAGCTTTCTGGCGTCCTGCCAGTGAATAAGGAATCTCAGCATGAAGCGCGCGTCTCTAATAACTCTTTTACTTCTTGGTTCGCTCGGTGCCCTTAATTCGGCCTGGGCGGTAGATTATCCGCTTCCGCCTGCAGGCAGCCGCCTGATTGGGCAAAATCAAACCTATACTGTCCAGGAAGGTGACAATAAACTGCAGGCCATTGCCCGTCGGTTTAATACTGCCGCACAGCTTATTCTGGAAACCAATAATACCATTGCGCCGGTTAACCCTGCGCCCGGAACGGTTATCACTATTCCTTCCCAGATGCTGCTGCCGGATACGCCACGGGAAGGCATCGTGGTAAACCTCGCGGAACTGAGGCTCTATTATTTCCCGCCAGGAGAGAACCGTGTACAGGTCTTCCCGCTCGGAATTGGGCTACTGGGTCTGGAAACCCCGGTCAGCACCACGCGTGTGAGCCAGAAAATCCCGAATCCGACCTGGACCCCTACAGCGGGCATCAGAGCACGCTCTCTTGAGCAGGGCATTAAATTACCGCCGGTTGTACCTGCCGGGCCAAATAACCCGTTAGGACGCTTTGCGCTGCGTTTAGGCATAGGTAACGGAGAATATCTTATTCACGGCACCAGTGCGCCTGACAGCGTAGGGTTGCGGGTCAGCTCGGGCTGTATGCGCATGAATGCGCCGGATATCAAAGCGCTCTTCGAGCAGGTGCGTGTCGGTACGCGGGTACAGATTATTAATGAACCGGTGAAGTTCGCCGTCGAACCTGATGGCAAGCGTTATATTGAAGTGCATCGCCCGCTGGCGCAGGTAGAAGGTGAAAATCCTCAGGTTACGCCCATCACGCATTCCGCCGGGTTCGCGGCCTTTGTCGCTGAGTCAGAGAGTGATAAAGCGCTCATCAACAGAGCCTTGTCCCGTCGTGCGGGGATCCCGGTCGCAGTCACTGCGGGTAACGGCCCGTCAGCCAGCAATGGCGTGTTGTCGGTGCAGAACAGCCGGATATCAGCGGGCATAGCCGAGGGTGAAGGGGAGAGGGTAACGCAGTAGCGGTGTTACGCAGACAAAAAAATGGCGCACTGTGTGCGCCATTTTATTAACAGGTACTATTACTTACGGTATTTAGTAGCCTGGTTGTCCAGACGCTGGTTAGCGCGAGCTGCGTCGTCTTTAGCAGCCTGAACGTCAGAACGCATTGCGTTCACGTCGTTGCTCAGCTGGTCAACTTTAGCGTTCAGAGTCTGAACGTCAGAAGACAGCTGGTCGATTTTAGCGTTGCTGGAGCAACCTGCCAGCAGAGTAGAACCCAGGATTACCGCGCCCAGTACCAGTTTAGTACGATTCATTATTAATACCCTCTAGATTGAGTTAATCTCCATGTAGCGTTACAAGTATTACACAAAGTTTTTTAGGTTGAGAATATTTTTTTGTTGGGAATACGCCTATTTTTGATCGTTCGCTCAAAGAAGCAACGAATTCGGGGTTTTTATTGAAAAAGCTCTGTAAAAAAAGGCATTTTTCATCGGATTCATCTTAGATTAATCGCGATTAAATAGAAAAACTCGATTTGCTTTTTGAATTGTATTGGTTAAAGCGGGAAATAAAAAAAGCGCCCCGCAGGACGCTTCTTTAACAAAAATAATTCGCGTGGGAATTATTACAGCACGTGAACAGATGCGGTGTTAGTTGTACCAGACGGAACCAGCGCACCGGAAACCATCACTACAACGTCGCCTTTCTGTGCCAGACCACGGTCAACGAGCTGCAGAGCCACGTCTTTACCCAGACGATAGAAATCATCGGTAGAGGCAATCTCTTTTACCAGATGAGGCACAACGCCTTTACTCAGCACCAGCTGACGCGCCGTGGTTTCGTTGGTGGTCAGTGCCAGGATAGTCGCATCCGGGAAGTATTTGCGGATTGCACGTGCGGATTTACCGCCCTGGGTCGCCACCACGATCAGCGGCGCTTCCAGCTTCTCAGCCGTTTCCACTGCACCACGGCACACGGCTTCGGTGATGCGCAGTTTACGGCTGTCGTTGTTGTAGTCCAGACGGCTGGTCATCACGCGGTCGGTACGCTCACAGATGGTGGCCATAATAGAAACGGCTTCCAGCGGATATTTACCCTTCGCGGATTCACCAGACAGCATCACCGCATCGGTACCGTCGAGGATGGCATTTGCCACGTCGCCCGCTTCAGCGCGGGTAGGGCGTGGGTTTTTGATCATGGAGTCCAGCATCTGCGTCGCGGTGATAACCACTTTACGCGCGCGAACACATTTCTCGATCATCATCTTCTGCGCGAAGATAACTTCTTCAACCGGGATTTCAACGCCCAGATCGCCACGTGCCACCATGATGCCGTCAGACGCTTCGAGGATTTCGTCGAAGTTATTCAGGCCTTCCTGGTTTTCGATTTTGGAGATGATCTGGATCTTTTCGCCGCCGTGGGCTTTCAGGTGCTCGCGGATTTCAACCACGTCGGAACGTTTACGGATGAAGGATGCCGCAACGAAGTCAACGCCTTGTTCGCAGCCGAAGATCAGGTCTTGTTTATCTTTTTCCGCAAGCGCCGGCAGTGCGATGGAGACGCCCGGCAGGTTAACGCCTTTGTTCTCACCCAGGTCACCGTTGTTCAGCACTTTACACACTACGTTTTTGCCTTCAATGGCGGTCACTTCCATGCCGATCAGACCATCGTCCACCAGAACGGTGTTGCCAACGGACAGATCGCTGGTGAAACCTTCGTAGGTGACCGCTACGATTTCGTTGTTACCGACAACCGTTTTATCGGTGGTGAAGGTGAAGGTTTGGCCCGCTTTCAGCGAAACGTCGCTACCGCCTTCCAGTTTGATGGTACGGATCTCAGGCCCTTTGGTATCAAGCAGGATGGCTGCTTTCTTACCGGTCTTGCTCATGACGTTGCGCAAGTTCTGGATACGCTGACCGTGTTCTGCGTAGTCACCGTGAGAGAAGTTCAGACGCATAACGTTCATGCCGGCGTCCAGCATTTTGGTCAGCATCTCTTCGGATTCGGTTTTCGGGCCGATGGTGCAAACAATTTTCGTCTTTTTCATGACAGTCTTAGTCTTTAAGTTGGGAAGGATATGGAAATCTCGCTCCGGGGGCGCATCGCCGCAGAGCCAAACCTGTATTGCAAAAGAGTATATGACACGCACTAAGGATAGGAGACATCAAATGAGCGTGCAGAAGAAAGTGTGCCTGAATGTCAGCCCAACGGAGGAGAGGAAAAGTGGTACGTTGTTTTTTGTCTTCCAAGCGCTGAAACCATTCACCAGGGATTTGGGGCGCATTATACGCCGATTTTCACCTAAAAGGAAAATGAAAACAGCGTTTCAAAAATAATCTGTGCAGTTTCACATAATATTGTTATCAAGGCGTTAAGGCTTGTCGACAACTTTAGCCGACACACGAGGCGTCTGCCGCACGTTGCTCGTTTTCCTGGGTCTGGACGCGGTCGGCAAGTGGGTCGTTACTCTCTTCGATACCCACTGAAAGGCGGATTAACTGCACAACATTGCCCTTTGCCGGACATTGCGCAATCGCCTTTAAGTCCACGAGTTTAAGCAGCGAATTTATAGGGGTTTAAGGCATTATTCAGCGCCGCTTTGCAGGTGAAGGATTACGGCTTATGCGCCTTGCAGATAATCATTGCTGAAATGCCGCTTTTCCCATTGACCCCGGCTCGCCGTGTCTTATTTCGGGCCGTTATAAGAAATTCCAATTTGGTCATTTAAAAGCGGATAACGGCTGTTTACTCACTTTTGGACATCCATACTGCTTAACCGCTCTATGCGGCCGGATTGCGAAAAACAATGATAGTACTTAGCAATATTTCAAAGGTTTTTGACAACGGAAAGGTGGCGCTCACGGCTGCTGATAACGTCAACCTGACGATTGAACAGGGGCAGATTTACGGCATCATCGGTTACAGCGGCGCGGGTAAAAGTACCCTAAAAAATATAAATCACTGAAAGATCTGCCGGAAGCCGGCAAAATTATTATGCGTGATGCCGTTTCCGAAGAGGGACGTAGTCTCTCCATCTTCGAAAAAGAGGGAGTGATCAAGCTCAAGCCGGGCATCGACAAAGTGACCGCGCGTATCAGCGATATCATAGAGAACCCGAAAAAACTGCAGTTTACGCCTAACGTAGAAGCCTCACTGTTGCCGCAAATGTACAACAACGACGAAGGGGCGGCGGTGGTGATCAACGCTAACTACGCGATTGATGCGGGTCTCGACCCGATAGCCGTGGAGAGCGGTGAAAACAACCCGTACGCCAACATCATTACCGTGCAGCGCGGTGACGAGAAGAAAGATATTGTTGCGCTGGTTGACGTGCTGCACTCAAAAGAGTTTCAGGAGTGGATCCGTACCAGGTATAAAGGCGCTGTGATTCCGGTGAATAACTGATTACGGGATCCACAGATACAGCCCGGTGCGTTTCTCGCCGGGCTTCTTTTTTGTATCCAGCCCGCGGATCCATTAAGCTGATTTCTTTCGGGCAATGGAGTGATGGCAATGGGCAATGTGAGCAAAGATGATGCGCTGTATCAGGAGATGTGCCGGGTGGTTGGCAAGGTCGTGCTTGAGATGCGTGATTTAGGGCAGGAGCCGAAGCATATTGTGATTGCCGGTGTGCTCCGTACCGCGTTGGCCAACCAGCGCGTCAAACGCAGCGAGCTCACCACTCGGGCGATGGAAACGGTGGTCGATGCGCTGGCCGGATGATCCCCCCGCGTTTCGCCTGTTGCTCAGAACGGTATAAAAAGCGTCACCCTGAACTGCGCCGCAGGCGGGAAATCTACTGGAATGAGCTGTGCGTTGTCGCTGTAAAGAGAGGTTGAGCGGAAAAGTACGCAGGGAAAATCTCGGTTAACGAAAGCCGTTTTGTTACCTATATCTCCTTTCAATTTTAGGAGATAACGATGAAACGGACCACATTAACCACGGCGCTTTCAGCCCCTGTATTGCTGTTAGCAATGCAGGCGGCTCATGCCGGACCTCAGGCCCACGTTGTGTGCGGCTATTCTCACACCCTTGGCGATGACGCCATTATGATGTTCGGCAGGCCTAACGAAGCCATGCTGCACGATTTCTTCGGTAATACGCACACCGATGCCAGCTCGACCCGGGAGACATTGCGTGAGCAAGAAGAGACCACTTGCGATAACAAAGCGGACGGTTCCGCTTACTGGGCGCCGTCAATGCGTTTGCCTGACGGTACGGTGGTAACACCGGCGTATCAGAAAACCTACTACCAGGCGTCTAATGTAGAAACCTGGCCGCTGCAGCCGTTCCCCGCCGGGCTGTCTCTGCTGGCGGGCGATCACCACGGAGCGGCACCTAACCCCCACATCACGTTCTTATGCGCCAACGGCAAAGGTTACACCACCAAAACGGGTGAAGTTTGCGGATTACGTAAGGGGGGAGATGCCGTGCAGTTTAATATCGGCATTCAGTTCCCGAACTGTTGGGACGGCGTCAATCTTAAACCTTCTCATGGCGTCGCCAACGCAGCCTACGATACCAAAGGACAGTGCCCGACGGCGTTCCCGGTAAAAATTCCGACCGTGAACATGAACATTGCCTACGTGCTTCCTTCAATTACCTCTCTGGATACCAGCAAGGTACAGCTCTCGCTCGATCCCATTATGCATGGCGATACGCGTGAGGAGCTGTGGGGAAGCCTGTATACCGCACACGCTGATTTCATGAATGGCTGGACGGAAGACGCGGCGCGGTTTATGACCGAACTGTGCATGAACCGCGGAATGGACTGTGGAACCACCGTCCCTTACGGCTACTCGAAAGCTGAGGCGAACGTCGTGTTAAGCAGCCTGCAGCCTGAAACCTCCCAGCCCGATCCACAGGTTTTGCTGGTGCAGGATAACTGGCAAAATGGCGGAAGAACGAAAAACAGTGAAACCCTGTCACTGGTGAAATTCACCATCCCGGCGCTGCCAGCAGGGCAGGATCCGTCGCTGTTTAAATACCGCGTGCGCATCTATGGCGGAAAAGTGGAGACAGATGGCGCAGATCAAATCTTCTTCTACCCGACCAACAACAACTGGGATCCGTCCAGCGTCTCCTGGGCCACGCGTCCGGCGTGCAATTATAACTCGGATGCCGTGCTGTATCTCAACCACTCCCGTGAGTACCGAATGGTGGACGTAGACAAAGCGGTGCGCAAGGCGCTGGCGGAAGGAAAAACCGAGATTTCGTGGTATATCGGTGGCGATCGCCAGGGCAATCACTATCAGTTTGAACCAGCGGGATCGGAGCAAAGCCTGGTTCTGATGTTAAGCGGATTTAAAACCACGCCAGAAATCTGATGATACTACTGAGACGTAAAAAAAGCACCGGGTTGTCCGGTGCTTGCACTTAAATCTTGCAGGCGTCGCCGCAGTCATCATCGGCAATTATCGCCTGCGCTTTTTGATCCGCGTCGTCCAGACGTTGCGCATTACGCTCTTCGGCTTCATCCAGCCCGTTAAAGACTAAGTTATCGAGATCAATTTCCATGTTGCACCTGCTTGTTCGGTTTTTGATACGAGCAGAGTATAGGGCAAAAAACCTCGGTAATGTACCTCGCAGCACAGAAGGTGAAGCGCCGCAAGCAACGCAAACATAGCGATCCACCCCATACCAGTGGCATGATGTCAGTGCATTATTTGCAGATGCTCTGGCTACAGCAGGCAAAGAGATTTTGCGCCGAGATAATCCCGCTAAAAATACCGGGGCTTTTAATGCATCGTTTGAATTTCGCTTAACAGGATCGTGTTATTTGCGAAATTCTGTGTAGTGGATCGACTTAGTGATTTGGTGCGTCGCGGCGCTCAATCTCCATGCCTCAGACTGGAAGCCCTTGTCAAATCTGGATTTCCTCCCGTTCATTCCCGTGGAATCTCACGTACTTCCGGAAATATCTTCTGGATCAATGTAGTTGAGTCTATTCAGAAGAATAATCCCTGCCATACTCAGTGATTTACCGCTGAGGAACGCGCATGGCGATACTCTGTAAAACCTGTGGCACATCTTATGACCTGCAACCGGACCGCTGTCCCGTTTGCGAGGACGAACGACAATATGTCCCGAAAGAGGGGCAGACGTGGGTAGACTTCGCCACCCTGATCGCTTCCCACACCAATAAATGGCAGCAAATGGAGCCTCAGTTGCTCAGTATCCAGACCGTCCCTGCTTTTGGCATCAACCAGCGGGCGCTGCTTTTGCGGACCCCGCAGGGAAATATTCTGTGGGACTGCATTGCCAGCCTTGACCCGGCAACGCAAATGCTGCTGACGGCGCTCGGTGGCATCAGCGCGATCGCGATTTCTCATCCTCATTATTACACCACTATGCAGGACTGGGCGCAGACATTCGATGCGCCGATTTACCTGCATGCCAGCGACCGGGAGTGGGTCATGCGCGAAAGCGAGGCAATCCGCTTCTGGGAGGGGGACGCCCTTGACATTATGCCGGACGTGACGCTGCTACGGCTGGGCGGGCATTTTGCCGGGGGAACGGTGTTGCACTGGCAAGCAGGCCAGGGCGTGTTGCTGGCGGGGGATATTTTGCAGGTGACGCCGGGCAAAGACGCTGTTTCGTTCATGTGGAGCTATCCTAATATGCTGCCGCTACCCGCAAGCATTGTTGAACAGATTACCGGTCATTTGCAGGGCAAACCGTTTGAACGGCTGTACGGGGCATTCGAAGGGCAGGACGTAGAGGCGAAAGCGGATGAGATTGTGCAGCGGTCTGGCGAGAAATATATTGCTTGTCTGAAGTAAAGCACGATGGGTAAACTCCGGGAGTGTGATCGCGATCATGCCTACACTAAACAGATAAAAGAGAAATCGTTATGCAACATATCATTGAAGGTTTTCTCAGCTTTCAGAAACAGATTTTCCCGCAACGTAAAGAGCTGTTTCGCAGTTTAGCGTCTAGCCAGAATCCCAAAGCGTTGTTCATCTCATGCTCAGACAGCCGTCTGGTACCTGAACTGGTTACCCAGCAAGAGCCAGGACAGCTTTTTGTTATTCGTAATGCTGGCAATATCGTGCCGCCGTTTGGACCTGAACCAGGCGGTGTCTCCGCGACCATCGAATATGCGGTGGTGGCATTGGGCGTGACCGACATCGTTATCTGCGGCCACTCTAACTGTGGCGCGATGAAGGCGATTGCCGATAACGCCAACCTCGAGCCAATGCCAGCGGTATCACACTGGCTGCGCTATGCCGATGCGGCGAAAGCCGTGGTTGAGAACACGCGCTGGGAGACGCCAATCGACAAAGTGAATGCCATGGTGCAGGAAAACGTGTTTGCGCAGTTGAGCAATATCAAAACGCATCCGTCGGTGGCGGTTGGTCTGCGCAACAACGCCATTCGCCTGCACGGCTGGGTGTATGACATCGAAAGTGGCGACATCCGGGCGCTGGAGAAAGAGACAAAAACCTTTGTTTCTCTCTCTGACAACCCGGACGTCTACTTCGAGTAATCAGACTCCGGGGGCAGGGAAGCCCTTTTAATGTTCCACGAAAGGGAGTTTGCGGCGCGGCCTCAGTGCTGGTTTTTCCGCTGCTTTCGCCATCCATTCGCCAATCTCTGCACACTCTGCCAGACCCTGCACAAAGGGGTGATCGTGCATCAGCCAAGGTATCGCACCAAAAGCGATTTTGCCGCGAAGTATTTCAGGCGCCTCTAAGGTGTAATCTTCGCCTACGTCCGGTATCTCATCTCCCGCGGCCAGCAGTTGTTTGCGAAGGGTGGGGAAGGGCAGATCTTTGGTCTTGAGCGGTTTTTGCCCGCGTGCGTCAATAAAGACGTCGAAGCGCCAGCTTTTCTCCTTAGCGGTGATAACCGTTTGATCGCGGCCGACGTCCAGATCGTAATCATCCCCGAGCGCAACCACGCTAAGGATCCCGGCCTCACGCAGTGCGAGAAGCCGGCGGATAGACTGCGGAGGAATGGCGGCATAGTTATCGATAAATACGCGCGCCAGCCCGTGCCGGAATCGTTTACCGTCTTGCTCATTGAAATGAGGGACGATCGCCTGTACCACTTCATGCAGACGCAAAATGGTATAGCGCCAGGCAACGGTGCGTTTGTCACGCTTGTTTTGCTCAACTTCCTGAAGATTGTCTTCTGCCCAGGCGAAGGGGTCGTGCTTTTTGCGATCGGCAAACCACGCATCAAGAAGCGTGTCGGCATTCAGCGTGCGCAGCGCAATGGCCTCGCACCACCGGGGATCGGCACGCTCAAGTTCCTCCACCATCAGCGAAAATATCCGATCAAGCAGACCATCCGCGCCTTTTTGTACCTCGGCATCAGCGACGGTTTCACTGAGAATGCGCAGCGGTTCATACGGAATGGGGCAGTAGAAATCAGCCTCCGGAAGAATACCCGTGCGCGACATCAATACGATTTTCAGCCCCCGGCTGGTGTCATCCAGCCTGAACTTATCATCAATAAACTCCCCGTGCTGGATAACCACGGCCATCGCGGCATCCAGCCCACTGAGAGAGGTGCCCATGATACCCACATGGCAGGGAGGGATCCTGGCGTCCATAAGGCCGGACCACGGGCTTGGAAAGAAGGTGAGAGTGGCTTCATCTTCATCAGGCCAGACGTGGCCCGTAGCGATGATGGCCAAATCAAAGCGCTTTTTGAAAGGGGTTTGGTTGACCGAAAGCGTAACGCCCTCAGTGTTTGTATCGATATCTGTCACGCGGGCGTTTTCATAAACCTGCACATCGAAACCCCGATTTTTAGCCTCTTCAGTGATAGCCAAAAAACGGTCGCGGAAATACTCACCCAGCAAAATGCGGGGCAAGAACTGCCGGTCATGGAGCGTGGATTTATCTACGCCATAGCGCGCAAGATGCGCTGCGCCTTGGGTTTTTAGCCAGTCGAGATAGGTGATAAATAAGGGCGGAATTTCGATACTCGCGATATTCGCCAGCATCAGACGTGAGTTTTCTTCATCGCTGTAAGGCATACCCACACCGGCTTCTTCAGCCTGTTCGAAAACGGAGATAGAGAGGGGCGCTGTGTTTTTTAAAAGCGAATAAAAGGTGTAAATCCCTGTTGGGCCTGAGCCGATAATGGCGATTTTCTTCATCGACAGACTTCCTGTATTTTTTTCCATGAGAAAAGCGTAGCAGGTAAGGGGTAAAGAAACGGGAAGATTGGGATTATTCAGGATATTCAGAGAAAGATTGCACCATTTCAGGAGTGAAATGGTGCGTCCGAGTGGACTCGAACCACCGACCCCCACCATGTCAAGGTGGTGCTCTAACCAACTGAGCTACGGACGCAGAATGGTGCGTTCAATTGGACTCGAACCAACGACCCCCACCATGTCAAGGTGGTGCTCTAACCAACTGAGCTATGAACGCAACGCGTTGTCAGTGACAACGGGGACGAATATTAGCGGCACAGCTCCGAACAGGCAAGAGGGAAAATGCATTTTTCTCTCTGATTTCACTCGATTGCTTCAATACCGCGCAAAGTGAAGAGAAAGTAGCCGCCAGCAGGCGGCCACTGGATACTTAACGTGCGGCACGTTGCAAAATTACCGTCGAGGGCTGGCGTTGCAGGAAGCGCATGCGCAGCATCATCATGATGGCTGCGGCGGTCAGCCCGATGATAAAGCCCATCCAGAAGCCAGCCGGACCCATGCGTTCAACCACCCAATCGGTCAGCGCAAGAATATAGCCGCACGGCAGGCCTAACACCCAGTAGGCGATGAAGGTAATAAAGAAGATTGAACGTGTATCTTTATATCCGCGCAGGATACCACTGCCGACAACCTGAATGGAGTCTGATAGCTGATAGATAGCAGCCAGCAGCATCAGGTGCGAGGCGAGCATAACAACCTCAGGGTTATCGTTGTAGAGCAGGGCAATCTGCTCGCGAAGCGCGATGGTGAAAAGCGCCGTACAGGCAGCCATGCAGACTCCGACACCCAGCCCGGTTCGCGCGGCCGTTTGCGCCTCAAGCGTTGAGCCTTGCCCCAGACAAAAGCCCACGCGGATCGTCACGGCGGCGGCCAGCGACATTGGCAAGACGAACATCAGGGAGCTAAAGTTCAGCGCTATCTGGTGTCCTGCAACGTCAATAATGCCCAGCGGAGAAACCAGCAGAGCCACCACTGCAAACAGCGTCACTTCGAAGAACAGCGCCAGCGCAATAGGAAGCCCAAGCTGTATCAGACGGTTCATAATATTCCAGTCCGGGGCGCTAAAGGAATCTTCGTTACGAATATCGCGCATGGATCGGGCACGTTTGATAAAGGTGAGCATGCTAAAGAACATGACCCAATAGACCGCAGCCGTCGCCACGCCGCAACCGATCCCGCCGAGTTCGGGCATACCGAAGTGACCGTAGATAAAGATATAGTTC
Organism: unidentified bacterial endosymbiont; assembly: GCF_918797525.1. Taxonomy (NCBI): domain Bacteria; species unidentified bacterial endosymbiont. Next base: position 2,191,500 of record NZ_OU963893.1, read on the forward strand.
ACCGGAATATTCACCAGCAGGCCAATAAACCCCATTACCATTCCCGGTTTGGTTTTGGCAAGACCTTCACACTGGTTACGGGCCACCTGGAAAAACAGATAGCCAGGCGCACCCCACAGCAAGGCGCGCAGATAGCCAACGGCTTTATCTGCCAGCGCCGGATCGATATTATCCATGGCGCGGATGATATGCCCTGCGTTCCAGAGCACGACCATGATCAGCACCGAGACGAAGCCTGCCAGCCAGAATCCCTGGCGAACCTGATGGGCAATACGCTCTCGTCGTCCTGAACCATTCAATTGGGCGATAACCGGCGTGAGCGCCAGCAGCAGTCCGTGACCAAAAAGAATGGCGGGCAGCCAGATAGAGGTTCCTATTGCCACTGCAGCCATATCGGTAGCGCTATACCCGCCTGCCATCACCGTGTCCACAAAGCCCATTGCGGTCTGCGCCACTTGCGCGATGATCACGGGTATCGCCAGCGCCAATAGCTGGCGCGCTTCATTCATGTACTTCTGCACGTGAACACCTATGTATTGTTGTTATTTAAGAGACTAAAAAAGCCGTCGTAACGGGCAGCAAGAAGAAAATCCAGAGGGGTGCCAGCTATTGTAGCGGGGTTAAAGTAATTATCTAGTGAAAAAATCGCCAGAAAATGCCCTCCACTGGCAACCTGTTTTTCCAACTGTTATTGTGGTGGGATTAAACGGTGTCACCGCCGTCCGGAAAAAGGAGTAAAAAGTATGTTTACTGGTATTGTACAGGGCATCGCCAAAGTGGTGTCTATAGATGAAAAACCTAATTTTCGCACTCACGTGATTGAGCTGCCGGAATATATGCTCGACGGCATTGAAACCGGCGCGTCGATCGCCCATAACGGCTGCTGCCTGACGGTGACCGAAATTAACGGCAACCATATTAGCTTTGATTTAATGAAAGAGACCTTACGCATCACCAACCTTGGCGAACTCGGGGTAGGTGACAGCGTTAACGTGGAGCGTGCCGCCAGGTTTAGCGATGAGATCGGTGGTCATTTGATGTCTGGTCACATCATGACCACCGCCGAAGTCGCCAAGATTGTGACCTCTGAAAATAACCGTCAAATTTGGTTTAAGGTGCAGGATCCGACACTTATGAAATACATCCTGTATAAAGGATTTATTGGTATTGATGGCATCAGCCTGACCGTTGGGGAAGTGACGCCGACCCGTTTTTGCGTGCATTTGATTCCGGAAACGCTCCAGCGCACAACGCTTGCTGCAAAAAAACTGGGCCATCGCGTGAATATTGAAATTGATCCGCAAACCCAGGCGGTTGTGGATACCGTTGAGCGCGTGCTGGCGGCAAAAGAGGCCGCAACAATCAAGGCTGCCGAAGAAGAATAAAAACGTTATCGCTGCTGATAAACAGAATGCCATCACTCTTTCATCAACGTTGTTTACTAAAAGTCATGTTCCGGTAACGGACTAAAATATGATTAATCAAAACATTGCCTGAGCCCGGGCGTATTAAGGGGGCCGAGCTGGCCCCCTTAATACGTTCGACTCTCTTTACCGTAACGGATGTCTAGCGGGCAACGCGCAAACCCTGTTCTATTCCCCGGCTAAACACGACCTGCCATAACTGAATATCACGTGCACGGAACGCACCCGCGCAGGCGTTCAGGTAATAGCTGAACATCCGTTTAAAGCGTTCAGTATAGTTGCCCTCAATATCTGGCCAGGCGTCCTGGAAACGTGAGTGCCAGGCCATCAATGTCGTATCATAATCTGCGCCGAAATTATGCCAGTCTTCGACGATAAAGTGAGGCTCACTGGCTGTGGCAATCTGGCGGACTGAGGGTAAACACCCGTTCGGGAAGATATATTTATTAATCCACGGGTCAACGTTGTTATCAGTCTGTTTTGAGCCGATGGTATGCAGCAAGAAGATACCATCAGGCTTCAGATTACGATCCGCGACGTTAAAGTAGGTGTCATAGTTTTTCGGCCCCACGTGCTCGAACATGCCGACGGAGACAATACGGTCAAACTGCTCGTTCAGGTCACGATAATCCTGAAGCCGAATATCAACGTCCAGAGCGTGACAACGTTCCTGCGCCATTTTTTGCTGTTCGGCTGAAATGGTCACCCCAACCACGCTCACGCCGTAGTGACTGGCCATATAATAAGCCAGCCCACCCCAACCGCAGCCAATATCCAGCACGCGCATTCCGGGCCGTAACTGCAGTTTTTCGCAAATCAATCGCAGCTTATCGCGCTGGGCCTCTTCAAGGCTTGATGCCTCTTTCCAGTAAGCGCAGGAATATTGCATAAAGGGATCAAGCATGCGGCTGAACAGATCGTTACCCAAATCGTAGTGCTCTTTGCCCACGATCCATGCTCGTTTTTTACTTTGCAGATTAAATAAACGTGCGGAGGCGACACGCAGGGTATCTTTAAAATTTCGCGGGATCTGTTTTTCCAGTCCGGCGCGTAAAACGCTTGAGAAAAAGATATCCAGCCGCTCGCAATCCCACCAGCCATCCATATAACTCTCACCCAGACCCAGCGATCCTTCCTGCAACACCCGTTTAAAAAAATCAGGGTGTTTGATCTGCGGATCGGAGGGGGACGATCCGTTAATGGTAATACCTGCGCGACCCAACAGTTCACTGACGATCCGGGACCAGTTGTCGTCCGGAACGCTGACTTCTTCTATACACGATGAACTCATAGCTTCTCCATCACCTTGCTGTGATCAGAACCTTCAAACAGCGTAGACGCTTTTTATGGTTTGTGAGAAGTCTCACGGAAATGGACCGTGAGGCTACTATCCGACGTAGAACCGAGGAAGGAAGATAACCCTTGCCGAAATGTTTTCTATAGCAAAACGGGAGCACCGTGGCTCCCGTTAACACTTAATATTTATAGTATTTAATTGAACCAAATGTAGTATAGGCCTCAAAATTTGTTGATTCAACATTAAAATGTTAGCAAGCTAATGACTTAAATGTAACATAATGCCTGACGCAATTATGCGTGCGACGTCTGTGTACGTCGCCTGTCATCATTCTCTCGTCGCGCCGCAGACTGCATGCGATAGCCAAGGGCCGCCAGCGCAACGGTCACCAGCATCACGCTGGTGGTGGTCAACAGCGGAGTAGAAATCAGCGCTGATACCACCAGGCTTGCGAGAAAGCAAAGGCCCAGTTGCAACGTATTTTGCAGCGCGGCTGCGCGACCTGTCGCCTGCGGGAACGGACGCAACGCCTGCGCCACGACGATAGGGTAAATGGCGCCATTCGCGATAGCCATGATGCAGAATGGAATCAAAATTTCAGCCAGCCCCGCACCTGGAATAAAGCCCACCGCCCAGGTTCCGATCACGCTAAACGCGTAGAGAACCAGCAACCAGGGCAGCATTTGCTGGCCTTCCCATTTCTGCAACGCCGCACGACAGCCATACCCTCCGACCAGGAAGGCGATAGTTTGTGGAACATAACTCAGGCCGATAGCCGCCGGGCTATAACCCATGCTGTGAAGAATAAACGGCGAGCCGGTCAGCCACGCGAAGAAGCTCGCCGAACAGGCCGCGTAAATCAGCACGTTACCGCGATATGCTTTCGTGCGCAGTAAAGAGGTAAAGGTAATCGGCTTCGCTTGCGCAGGCGTCTCTTTTTTCAGCGCGGGCTTTAGCGTAAACGCAGGCAACATCAGCACCAGGGTGATGACCAAGAGGGTGGCGAAGATTGCTTGCCAGTCGAAATGCGCAAGGATCCAGCTCCCCAGCAACGGAGCAAGGGCGGGAGAAAGTCCTACCAGCGGCATAATAGTGGCGAAAATGCGGTTTGTACGCGAGGCCGGATAATAATCGGTCACCAGCGCCTGCCAGGTTACCGCCGCGGCGCACACCCCGACGGCCTGAACAAAACGCAGCACCAGCAGCCAGGTCGCATCGCGTACCCACAACATCCCCAGACAGCCCACGGCAAAAATGGTCAGACCCAGTAACAATACTGGCTTACGGCCGAAACGATCTGAGAGCGGCCCCCAGAGAAGCTGAGCGATGGCAAACCCGGCGAGGAACAGGCTCAGGCTGGCGCTGATGGCGGCGGCAGGCGTTTGTAAATCTTCCTGCATCGCAGCAAACGCGGGCAGGTACATATCGGTGGCTAAAAAGCCCAGCACGCTTAATCCGCCGAGCCAGACCAGAAATCCTTTATGAGGTTGCACTGTTTTATTCTCCTTGAGGAGGCAGGTGTAGGTTGGCGCAGAGTGTATGGAGTGCAAAGCGGCTTGTGAAACGCTAATATTTGGTCGGTGCATTCAAAAATTTTGCAGGCAGAAAATGTGGTCAGATTATTCGCTTGAAGTGGTCGATGCTGTGGCGCGCAACGGCAGTTTTAGCGCTGCGGCGCAGGAGCTGCACCGCGTCCCTTCGGCAATCAGCTATACGGTGCGTCAACTGGAAGACTGGCTGGCTGTGCCGCTGTTTGAACGCCGTCATCGTGATGTGGAATTAACGCCTGCCGGGGCGTGGTTTTTGAAAGAAGGGCGTTCTGTTATCAAAAAAATGCAGATCACCCGCGAGCAGTGCCAGCAGATCGCCAACGGCTGGCGAGGCCACCTTTCTATCGCCGTGGATAACATCGTTAAGCCCGAACGGACGCGGCAGATGATTGTCGATTTCTATCGCCACTTTTCCGACGTCGAGCTTCGGGTGTCGCAGGAGGTCTTCAACGGCGTCTGGGATGCGCTGGCAGACGGCAGGGCAGAGATGGCGATAGGCGCAACCCAGGCGATCCCCGTCGGGGGGCGTTATGCCTTTCGGGATATGGGGATGTTGAGCTGGATTTGCGTCGTGGCGAGCCATCATCCGCTGGCGGCGCTGACGGGGCCGCTCAGCGACGACACATTACGAAGCTGGCCTTCTCTGGTGATGGAAGATACCTCTCGATCATTGCCTAAGCGTATCACCTGGCTGCTTGATAACCAGCGCCGGGTTGTGGTGCCGGACTGGGAAACCTCCGCGACCTGTCTCAGCGCCGGGTTGTGCGTGGCGATGGTGCCTGTGCATTTTGCGCGTCCCCGTATCGACTCAGGAGAGTGGGTGGAACTGGCGCTCGAAAATCCCTTTCCGGATGCAGCCTGCTGTCTGACGTGGCAACAAACTGACGTGTCGCCTGCAATGGCCTGGCTGCTGGATTACCTGGGCGACAGCGAAACGCTTAACCGGGAGTGGCTACGGGAGCCAGTGTAGCTGGCCCCATAAAGGATTAACGGCGGTAGTCGCGGAACGGACCGTCCGCGACGGAACGGCGTTCAATCAGGCGCGGGTGGACTTCAATGGATTGCGACTCTTCACGCTTGCTGACGATCCTGTCCATCAGCATATTGAAGGCCGTTTCGCCCAGTGAATCTTTCGGCTGGTGAATGGTGGTGAGCGCAGGTGTAAAGTAACGCGCATTACGCACGTTATCATATCCGATAACGGAAATGTCCTGAGGTACGCGCAGACCCAGCTCATCAGCGGCGCAAAGTGCGCCCATTGCCATGATATCGCCGCCGCAGAACACGGCGGTGGGGCGATGCGGCTGGGAGACGATTTGCTGCATAGCGCGATAACCCGATTCCGGCTCAAAGTCGCCCTGCACAATCCAGTTTTCCGGTACGGCGATCAGCGCTTCTTCCATAGCCTTCATAAAGCCAGCCAGACGGCCTGCGCCGGTATTACGCTCCAGCGGACCGGGGATCACGCCTATTTCACGGTGGCCCCGTTCGACCAGATAGCGTCCCGCCATATAGCCGCCTTCAAAGGCGTTATCGATGACGGAATCAGTGAAGTCTGCGCGCGCCTCACCCCAGTCCATTACCACCATGGGAATATGACGATACTCTTCCAGCATGGAAAGTACCGATTCCGGGTACTCGGAACACATTACCAGCAGGCCATCCACGCGTTTTTGCGCCATCATCGACAGATAGGCGCGCTGTTTTTCAATGTTGTTCCACGCATTGCCCAGAATCAGGGTATAGCCTTTCTGGAAACAGTTTTTCTCTACTGCTTCGATGATCTCGGCAAAATAGGCCGCTTCACTGCTGGTGGCCAGCAAACCAATAGACTTGGTATGATTAACTTTAAGGCTGCGCGCCACGGCACTTGGCGAGTAGTGCAGCTCCTTGATGGCTGCCCAGACGGCATTGCGCGTCTCTTCAGCAACAAAACGGGTTTTATTAATTACATGTGATACGGTTGTAGTGGAAACGTTTGCGCGTTTCGCTACGTCTTTAATCGTTGCCATTAAATGTCACTCCAGACCATATCCTAAGCTCCTGAAAAACATGAAGGTAAACGTTTGCCTTCTCTCACCCTTATCACGCAATCTGGAATTGCGACACGCCGGGAAAACGACACAGGACGTCAGGAGGGGGACAATGGCCGGTACGCTAATAAATTTAGCGTGGAATTTTGTCCTATCTTGATGAAAAGGGGAAGCGCTAAAGTCGATATCCGTCTAAATCCAGCAAGATTTTTGATGCAAACTGTGTAAAAATGAGCAGGCGCACTTTTCGTAGGGTGAATAAAAGGAGAAAAAATTGATGAACGCCAATCTTAAGTTTTCGTTAACGACCACCGTTATCGTTCTGGGTTTGATTGTGGCTGCCTCTTTAACGGCCATTCTGAACTGATTTATACGGGGGGAGAACGTGCTTCCCCCGGCTCTCCTCGATTGTTCCCTCTGCGGCAAAAATCTTTTGCCACATTGTTAACTTCTCATTTTTTGTGATTAATGTCATGCTTTTGACTTCTTAATTCTGTGTCGCTAGACGACACGGCATCCGGAGTTGACCCATGAAAATCAATTTTCCACTGCTGGCCCTGGCGATTGGCGCCTTTGGGATTGGTACCACTGAATTCTCCCCCATGGGATTATTGCCTGTTATTGCCCGGGGCGTGGACGTTTCTATCCCTGCGGCCGGTATGTTGATCAGCGCCTACGCGATAGGCGTGATGGTGGGCGCGCCCTTAATGACGCTGCTGCTTTCGCACCGTGCGCGCCGCAATGCGCTGATTTTTTTAATGGCTATTTTCACCCTGGGCAATGTGCTTTCCGCCATTTCGCCAGATTACACCACCTTGATGCTTTCACGTATTTTGACCAGCCTTAACCACGGCGCATTCTTCGGTCTTGGGTCTGTCGTTGCGGCAAGCGTGGTGCCAAAGCACAAACAGGCCAGCGCGGTAGCCACCATGTTTATGGGGCTGACTATCGCCAATATTGGCGGCGTGCCTGCGGCCACCTGGCTGGGGGAAGCGATTGGCTGGCGTATGTCCTTCCTCGCAACGGCTGGACTGGGTATTGTCGCGATGGTAGCGCTGTTCTTCTCGCTACCTAAGGGCGGTGCCGGTCAACGTCCGGATGTGCGCAAAGAGCTGTCGGTACTGATGCGCCCTCAGGTCCTTTCCGCGCTGCTGACTACCGTGCTTGGGGCGGGGGCGATGTTTACGCTTTACACCTATATTTCTCCGGTATTGCACGATATTACCCATGCAACGCCGCTCTTTATTACCGCGATGCTGGTGCTGATTGGCGTGGGTTTCTCTGTCGGTAACTATCTGGGCGGGAAGCTGGCCGATCGTTCGGTGACCGGGACGCTGAAAGGCTTTTTAACCCTGCTGATTGTCATCATGGTGGCGATCCCGTGGCTGGCGCGCAACGAATTTGGCGCGGCGCTGGCAATGGTCGTCTGGGGCGCAGCTACGTTTGCCGTGGTGCCGCCGCTGCAGATGCGCGTCATGCGCGTGGCGCATGACGCGCCTGGACTTTCGTCGTCGGTTAACATTGGCGCATTCAACCTGGGTAATGCCCTCGGCGCTGCGGCGGGCGGAGCGGTGATTTCAGGCGGGCTGGGATACAGCTTTGTCCCGGTGATGGGGGCCATGATTGCCGCGCTCGGTCTGCTGCTGGTGCTGATGTCGGGCCGCAAACAACCCGAAGTCGCCTGCGCTGCAAAATAGGTCAAAAACGCAGAAGGGTAAACCTTCTGCGTGCCTCCTTTATGCGGCGAAATTCTTCGCCACAAAGTCCCAGTTAACCAGTGCCCAGAAGTGCTCCAGATACACAGGACGCGTATTGCGGTAGTCAATGTAGTAGGCGTGTTCCCAGACATCCACGGTCATCAGCGGCGTAGCGCTGCTGGTCAGTGGAGTACCGGCGTTTGAGGTCGAAACGATAGCCAGTTTGCCGTCCGCTTCTTTAACCAGCCACGTCCAGCCAGAGCCGAAGTTTTTGATTGCAGCATCGGTAAACTTCGCTTTGAACTCAGCGAAGCGACCAAACGCGGCGTTTATCGCACCAGCCAGTTCACCGGTCGGCTCTCCGCCTGCATTGGGTGCAAGGCAGTGCCAGTAGAAGGTGTGGTTCCACACCTGAGCGGCGTTATTGAAAATTCCACCGTCAGAACTGCGCACGATCTCTTCCAGCGTTTTGCCTTCATAATCGGTGCCCTTGATCAGGTTGTTCAGATTGGTGACGTAGGTCTGATGATGTTTGTCGTAATGGTATTCCAGGGTTTCCACTGAAATGTGTGGCGCCAGGGCGTCTTTTGCATACGGTAGTGCAGGTAATTCGAACGACATTGCTTCTCTCCTTATATACCCGTCATACTTCAAATTGCATGTGCGTTGGCTGCACGCGTTCACCCCAGTCACGTACTTATGTCCGCTCCCGGGGATCCACTCCCTTGCCAATAACCACATAAGCAACAGGGAAATGATAGCAAATTGAAAGGGTATGCAAAAGAGGAACTTACCCTGCCACACGGTGGCAGGGCAGGAGCTAGCGGATAGTTTTTGGCGTCATGACGCGGCGGGCGCCCACATAGTGGCGGACCCAATAATCTTCGCTGAGCGAGGTGATTTGAATATCCTGACCGCTACGGGGCGACTGGATAAATTTCCCGTTGCCTACATAAACGCCAACGTGATCGGCGGTGCCGCGACCCTGGGTGCGAAAGAAGACCAGATCGCCATTTTCCAGTTCACCGCGGTTAACCGGCGCGGCATCGCGCAGGTGATACATTTCATTGGCGGTGCGTGGAATACGGAACTTGACCAGATCTTTATAGGCGTAATAGACAAGGCCGCTGCAGTCAAAACCGGTACGCGGAGAGGTGCCCCCCCCAGTGATACGGCTTGCCAATCTGCCCCATTAATTTGTTCATCGCCGTTTTTTTGCGCTTTTTGCATCCGCACTTTATGCACTTCCGCTAGTTTCAAGGCTTTGGTGCATTTCGCCTTGTGGCCTTTACGTGGAGTGCATGTTTGTGTCATAAGATTCGCAGCGGTTTTCGTCGTTTTACTTTTGCTGGCGTGGGCCGTGCGCAGGGATTTTGTTTTCGACTTGCTGGAGGCGATCTTTTTGCTCTGTAGGGTGGTTTTCTTCTTTGCGGTCTTACGGGTGGGTTTTTTCTTACGCTCAGCGTTTTTTACCAGATGCGTTTTTTGTACTGCAGAGTGCCGCGCCTGTTCAGAGGCATGTGCCGCCGGCGTCAAAGCCAATGATGTAAAAAGTAAAGCACAGAGCGTGATCGAGATTTTAGTTATCCGCGCCACTGGGCAGTCCCCTGGTTAATGCGGGCTATTAATAATACCCGCGCATGATTTACAAAACCCGTCGATTCTAATCTATAAAAACCCTGGAAGTTAATAGCAATTTTCAATCTTAATTCCTGTTTCGTTACCAGGTGCAAAAAAATGCATCATTTAACCACAATCATTAAAATAGAGGGACGTGACAAAAATGTTATTTTCCGCGGGCGGTCTGAACCGCTACAATGTCAGACTCATGCCGTAACAGTAGTCAAAGGAAGCAAACATGAGCACCACTATTGAAAAAATCCAGCGCCAGATCGCTGAAAACCCGATCCTCCTGTATATGAAAGGTTCTCCGAAGCTGCCAAGCTGCGGTTTTTCCGCGCAAGCCGTTCAGGCGCTGTCTGCCTGTGGCGAGCGTTTTGCTTACGTTGATATCCTGCAAAACCCGGACATTCGTGCTGAACTGCCAAAATACGCTAACTGGCCGACTTTCCCACAGCTGTGGATCGATGGCGAGCTGGTCGGCGGTTGCGACATCCTGATCGAAATGTATCAGCGTGGTGAACTGCAGCAGTTGATCAAAGAAACCGCTGCGAAGTACAAAACGCAAGAGCCTGACGCAGAATAATTTTTTGCGGATACAAAAAAGCGACTCCGTGAAGTCGCTTTTTTTATGCGAGGCGCGGGCTTAACCGGCCTGCGATTCAGTGTTAGCTTCATCGCCCATCGGTAATGGCCAGCCGCCCAGACGTTTCCAGCGGTTGACGATTTCGCAGAACAGTTCCGCCGTGCGCTCAGTGTCATATAACGCTGAATGCGCCTGAGTGCCGTCAAACGCAATTCCCGCCGTGATGCAGGCTTTTGATAGTACCGTTTGTCCCAGTGCCAGGCCGCTCAGTGCCGCGGTGTCGAAGGTGACGAAAGGGTGGAAGGGATTACGTTTAAGCGACGCACGTTCCGCCGCGGCCATCGTAAAGCTGTGATCGAAGGTGGCATTGTGAGCCACCATGATGGCGCGGCTGCAGTCATTCTCTTTCATGCCTTTGCGCACCATTTTAAAGATGGCGTGAAGCGCATCATATTCACTCACCGCGCCGCGCAGCGGGTTTGTAGGGTCGATACCGTTAAAGGCCAGCGCTTCTGGCTGCAGATTTGCACCTTTGAATGGTTCAACGTGGAAATGCAGCGTGGTGTCCGGTGTAAGCCAGCCCTGTTCATCCATCTTCAGCGTGATGGCGGCAATTTCAAGCAGCGCATCGGTTTTAGCGTTAAATCCGGCTGTTTCGACATCGATCACAACAGGATAAAAACCACGAAAACGGTCGCACAGACCGGTAAAATGAGCGTTATCGGACATCAGGGTCTCTTACAAGGGAAAAAAGCAGTGCGCATTATGGCAAATTTTAAGAGGGGATGCAGTAAAACTACGGGCGCATGTTGCGCCCTGAGAGATCAATTGCCGAGACCGCGACCCGCGTCTTTGGCCTCAATCAGCTCTATTTTGTAACCATCGGGATCTTCTACAAAGGCAATCACCGTGGTGCCGCCTTTGACCGGGCCCGCTTCACGGGTAACATTCCCGCCGTTGCTGCGAATGCGTTCACAGGCGTCGGCAGCGTTATCCACTTCCAGCGCGATATGACCATATGCCGTGCCCAGCTCGTAGGCGTCGACGCCCCAGTTCCAGGTCAGCTCAATTACCGCTTCATCCGCTTCCGGGCCGTAGCCGACAAACGCCAGTGAATATTTGTATTCCGGGTTTTCGCTGGTGCGCAGCAGCGTCATGCCCAGTACGTTCGTGTAGAAATCGATAGAACGTTGCAGGTCGCCAACGCGCAGCATGGTGTGAAGTAGGCGCATAATTTCCTCATTAACCTTTGGAATGGATTATCTTTTTTAACAGAAACGATGTTTTAGTATAGCGGCGATGTATCGCCGCTATCAATGCTCAGAGGCGGAATTAGAGCGAAGGGTAGTCGGTATAGCCTTCTGCGCCACCGCCGTAGAAGCTCTCAGGGCGCTGTGGGTTCAGCTCTGCTTTCTTCTGCAGACGAGCCACCAGATCCGGGTTGGCAATGTAGTCACGGCCAAAGGCGACGGCGTCGATCAGGCCTTTGTTGATCAGATCTTCAGCCTTCTCAGGGGTGTAAGCACCCGCGCCAATGATCACCCCGTTAAAGCGCTCACGCACTTTCTGACGGAAGGACTCAGTGTAAGGCTGGCCACCGGCCCAGTCCGGCTCGGACATATGCAGGTAAGCAATGCCGCGTTTCGCCAGTTCGTCAATCAGATACAGGGCATCGGCCTCTTCGTTCGGTCCGTTGTCGACATTCTGGAAAGAACCGATGGGGGAGACGCGGATACCTATCCGCTCCGGGCCCCACTCCTGGCAGACGGCATCAACCACTTCCAGCACCAGGCGGGCGCGGTTTTCTACGCTGCCGCCATACTGGTCGGTACGATGGTTAGACGACGGTGACAGGAACTGGTGCAGCAGATAGCCGTGAGCCGAGTGCAGTTCAACCAGGTCGAACCCGGCTTCACGCGCATTCGCCACCGCCTGACGGAAATCATTCACGATGCCCGGGATCTCGTCCAGCTCCAGCGCACGCGGCATCGAGGTATCGACGCGGATTGATTGACCGTTTTCATCGCGCAGAGAGGTACGGGTATTAGCGCTGAGGGCCGAGGCGGAAACTGGCGCCTGACCGCCTGGCTGGACGCTGGTGTGAGAGATACGGCCGGTATGCCAGAGCTGTACCGCAATGCGGCCATCTTCAGCGTGAACGCCAGCGGTGATTTTCTGCCACGCGGCAATTTGCTCAGGGCTGTGCAGACCCGGTGCGCCGGCATAGCCTTTCGCCTGGGCGGAAATCTGCGTTGCTTCAGAGATGATCAGGCCAGAGCTGGCGCGCTGGCGGTAATATTCACCCATCAGCGGGGTAGGGATGTCGCCCGGCTCAATGCTGCGCAGACGGGTGAGCGGGGCCATAAACACGCGGTTTGGCGCGGTAACGGCACCGACTTTTAGTGGGGTAAATAATTTTTCAGCGGACATAGAGACTCCTGAGTAGACCAGTCGACTAGTGATTAACTAAATAAAAACGCCTGTTAAACGGCAGGCGCAGAAAGCGTGCTTGTCACATGCGTCAGTGCGCTTTCTAGCGGCACTGCGCTGCGAGAAATTTTGGCCTGCAGGTTAGCCCCCAGCCAGAGAGCATATAATACCTGAGCCTGGGTTAATGGCTCGCCGGGGAAGGTCAGCGTTTTTTCATCACGACCCTTCTCCAGCGCCTGGGCGAGCAGGACGATAACCCCGCTGGCGCCTTTATCCATTGCAGTGCGCATATCTTCGGAGAGATCGCACACTTCGGCCGAGAGCTTAACCGTCAGGCAACCGCTGATGACGCCCTGCTGACAGAACTGGGTCAGCGTCTCCTGATAGTAGTTCAGAACACGATCCCGGTAATTACCTGCGCCGCAGGCAAAATGGGTCGCCAGACGCTGGTGATAGCTGGCATAGTGCCGCTCCAGCATCGCCACGCCAAAGGCTTCTTTGGACCGGAAGTAATGATAAAACGATCCTTTCGGTACCTCAGCGGTTTTGAGTAACTCGCTCAACCCCATACCGGTGAACCCACGATGCATGCAAAGACGCTCGCCGGTCGCCAGTAGATGTTCGCGTGTATCGTGTTCAGTATTTCTGCTCATGGCAACACTGTAATAGACCGTTCGGTCTATTGCAAGGGCGTGGCGCGTCGGTACAGGTTAAGTATATCCAGTTGTTGTTTATAAGCTGTTGATTTAACGCCCATTTTCCCCAGTACGGTAGTGAACAAATAAGTAAGCGCGGTATTCATGATCGGTACGGTTTTTTGGCGTTGGGCGGACAAATATCGCGATCGCTCGCACCAGCAGGGCATACCCCCCTTTTCCGGTGGGAATGCGCATCTCTGTGGTAAAGCCCTTGCACGCAAGGCATTTAACGTCTTCACTGTAATTGTTTGTTGCTTTTGGGAGGTGAGCGTGGCAGAGCAACTGGAATTTTTCCCCATCCAGAGCCCGTGCCGGGGGATTTGTCAGATGGACGAGCGCGGGTATTGCCGCGGGTGTATGCGTACCCGCGATGAGCGCTTTAACTGGCAAAGCTTGAGCGACACGCAAAAGCAGGACGTGCTTCGTCTCTGTCGACAGCGCTTTTTGCGTAAAATACGCGCGAACAAGCCCGGTGATACCGAAGAACCTCAGCAGTCTTCACTGTTTTAGTACGGTAAATGCGTATACTCATGGCATCACTTCCTTGAGGAAATTGTCATGGTTCAGCGTATTACCCTTGCCCCCCAGGGCCCGGAATTCTCCCGCTTTGTGATGGGCTACTGGCGGCTTATGGACTGGAATATGTCTTCCCTTCAACTGGCGAGCTTTATCGACGAGCATCTCGAGTTAGGGGTCACCACCGTCGATCATGCTGATATTTACGGTGGCTACCAGTGTGAAGCCGCCTTCGGTGAGGCGCTCAGGCAGGCTCCGGCGCTGCGTCAGCGCATGGAGATTGTCACGAAATGCGGTATCGCCACCACCGCCAGGCCTGAGCATACGCTGGGGCACTACATCACCGATAGCCGGCATATCATCAACAGCGCAGAACAGTCCCTGACCCATCTGGCAACGGATTATATCGATCTGTTGTTAATTCACCGTCCCGATCCGTTGATGGAGGCTGATGAGGTGGCAGAAGCGTTCCTCAATCTGCATCAAAGCGGGAAGGTGCGTCATTTCGGCGTATCTAATTTTACCCCCGCGCAGTTTGCGCTGCTTCAGTCTCGTCTGCCGTTTACGCTTGCAACCAACCAGGTGGAAATTTCTCCCGTTCATCAGCCGCTGCTGCTGGATGGTACGCTCGATCAGCTGCAGCAGTTGCGCATTCGTCCAATGGCGTGGTCTTGCCTGGGCGGCGGCCGGCTGTTCAATGATGAGCAGTTCCAGCCGCTGCGCAATGAACTGGAAACTATTGCGCTTGAGCTAAATGCCCGGACCATCGAACAGGTGGTTTACGCATGGATCCTGCGCCTGCCTTCAAAACCGCTGCCGATTATCGGCTCCGGCAAAATTGAGCGTGTGCGCTCTGCGCTGGCGGCGGAAGAGCTGCAGATGACCCGTCAACATTGGTTCCGCATCCGCAAAGCGGCGCTGGGGTACGACGTCCCCTAATCAGCTTTAAACAGGGCTTTTCGGTGAAATCTTTCCCCCTGGTATAAACTGAAGGGGGAAAATTAACCTGTGGAGGTCATATGAAGCGTTTTGCTCTGGCGTTCGTTACGCTGGTTGTTTGCGCAGGGGCGCAGGCAGCCAGCGATAAAGTGGAAATGAATCTCGTCACCTCTCAGGGGGTCGGCCAGTCTATCGGCACGGTAAACATTACCGAGACCGACAAAGGACTGGAATTTGCCCCCGATCTCAAAGCTCTTCCTCCTGGCGAACATGGTTTCCACGTTCATGCTAAAGGTAGCTGTCAGCCCGCCATTAAAGACGGTAAAGCCACGGCTGCCGAAGCGGCGGGTGGACACCTTGATCCGCAGCACACCGGCAAGCATGAAGGCCCGGACGGCGTGGGGCACCTGGGTGACCTGCCGGTGCTGGTGGTCAATAATGACGGAAAAGCCACTGACCCGGTAGTGGCCCCGCGTCTGAAAAAACTGGATGAGGTGAAAGGCAAAGCGCTGATGATCCACGTTGGCGGGGACAATATGTCCGATCAGCCTAAACCGCTCGGCGGTGGCGGTGCGCGTTACGCCTGCGGGGTAATGTGATCGCCAATTGAGCCCGGTGGCGGTGCCTGCTCCAGCTGCGACAGCGAACAGTGCAGCCGCCATATTATTGAGGCTAAGTCGTGTGACGCAGGTAAAGGGTGACGCGCAAGGGTATCGCAAATCCGCTGAAGCTCCGCAAGCGTGGCTTCCAGCGGACGCTGCTGTACGCCACGTTCATTCATCACATCGCGAAGCAGTGAAATGCACACGTCTCGTACCTGGGAAAGCGGATCGGAACGCGTTTCCCATGCGCGAAGCTGCCAGACCACATGCGAACAATTGAGCAGTACCACCCCCCAGCGTAACAACCAGCGACGGGAAAGCGAATCCTGGCTGTTATTGAGCTGGCTGACATGATGGTACACCAGCGACTCGTACTCACTTTCGTGCAGATGCGGTCTTCGGCTGAGCTGATCGACAAACCCGCGACGAAGCTCGCGGATATGCCTGCGGCTCTTACGGGCATCCGAACCCGGGCGAAGTACCGCAAATGCTAGCCAGGCCAGCCCCACGCCGACGATTTTCGCCAGGTTATCGTTAAGAAAATCGGCGTAATCGTAAACCGGTGGATTGGTTACCGAGATAAACGAACCCATAAAGACAATCAGTTGCCCCCACAGACCGGCCAGCCTGGGCATTTGCAGCTTAAGCAACTGCATAGTGGTTATCAGCGGGAATAAAAACAGCAGGAATTGCCAGAGGTCGCTTATCTGTACCATCAGGCCAAATTTCACCACAAAGCTAAACAGTGATAATAGCACCAGGGTGCGCAGTAATAGCGTGAGCGAGTTAAACGGTGAGGCGACCACGGAATAGAGCACACAACTGATGGCGGCAAGCGTCAATGCGGCCGAGCCGGAATCCCACTGCGTCATTATGGTCCACGCGCCAACCAACATAAGTGCGCAGAAGGTGCGAAAACCGCTCCACAACGCCTCCATGGCGTCGGTGTGCCGCGCCAGCGCCGGACTGCCGGGCACGGCAAACTCGGTTATCGGCGTGGCATTTTCGACGGCGTTAATCCAGCGACTGCTGCGCAAATATAACCGGCAAAAATCATTTAAACGCTGCCAGAAGGCGCGGTGGCGGTAGTCATACTCATCTTTAGGGGCCAGCGGGGCAATAATTCGCGCCACGGTATAGATGTCAGCATCCCGGCGGGCAAGGGCGGCGAGCAGCGCTTCGATAATGGCGCGCGTATTTTGTGGCGGCGTCGGCCAGTTAAGCAGCATCCGACGCAGGCCGGAGATCGCGCTGGTCATTCGTAACTGCTGGTGCAGTAAATAGTTAAGCAGGGTGTTCTGACGACGAAAACGATAGTGGCTCCAGAAGGCCTGAATGCGCAGCAGGTTCATGGTCAGGATCTGAGCAATGACCTTCTCGTGTGCAAGGCGGATGGCATCGTTGGAATCAGGCTGCCACAGCAAGCTGGCATGCTCAAGTAAACGGGTATGCATGTTCTTCAGAGCGGAGATAAGCGCCGTACCGTCGGAAGTGCTGGGCAGGATCATCATCATGAACCCGCCGCACAGGATACCGACAATCACCTCGCAGACGCGGGCCTGGGCGATATCCCACAGCTCCGTAGTGTCGAGAACGTTGATCACCGGGAAGGCAATAATGGCGGCGGTATAGCCTGCCAGTTGAAACGCGTAGGCGACGTTATGGCTGAAATGCGCGCAAGCCCAGGTACAAAAACCAAGCCATGCCGCCATGCTCAGTAAAAAGAGCCACGGATCGTTGAGGGTGTGGCCGGCCAGGATCAGCGCGGCCGTGGCGCCCAACAGACTTCCGGCTACGCGCCCCAGGCTTTTACTGATCACACCGCCGACGGTCGGGAAACTCACCACCGCCGCAGAGGTCATCGCCCAGTAGGGTTCATCCAGATTGAGACAATAGGCTACCGTGAGCGCAAGACACATTGCGATGCCATTTCGCAGCGCGTAGCGCCACTGGGGCCGTGTCGCTTTGATCCACGGGGTATTTCGCCAGGAGAACGCCCGCAGGTTCATTAGCGTGTTCCGAGGGAGACGGTACAGGTCGTGCCTGAGACCAGCGTAATATCCTGCGGTACACGGTCAAATTCTACGCGAACCGGTACACGCTGCGCCAGTCGTACCCAGGGAACGTTAGGTTTGATGTCCGGCACCAGCCCCGAATCGGTCTCCACGCTTTGGTCGTAAATCGCACGTCCGATACTGGAAACGTGACCTTGTAACGTTTGTGAGCCGCTGTAAAGGGTGATGGTTGCTGGCGCGCCTTCATGGATATGGCGTAGTTTGGTCTCTTCAAAATAGCCCACCACGTAGAAAGAGTGGCTGTCGATAAGGGCAAAGATGGGCTGGCCGGTAGTGGCATAATTGCCGACGCGGGCAGACAGATTGGTCACCCATCCGTCTACCGGTGCCTTGACCACGGTTTGCTCCCGCTCCCACTGAGCCTGTTTAAGGGAAGCCTCAGCCACATCAACGCTGGCCTGCATCGCTTTAACGGTAATATTGGCGGTATCCAGATCTTCGGCGGAAATGTAGTTTTGCGACAGGTGTCGGCGGCGGTTCGCTTCATTGTTCGCTTTCGCTAAATCAGAGCGGGCTTTAGCCAGTTGCGCCTGGGCGTTAAGAATGGCGATGCGGTACGGCGTTTCATCGATGCGCAATAAAACCTCTCCTTTTTTGACCAACTGGTTATCCTTAACAAGAAGCGCGGTAATACTGCCGGAAACCTGTGGCGTGATACTCACCTGCTCAGCGCGAATTTTACCGTCGCGTGTCCAGGGGGATTGCATATAAAAATTCCACAGCCACCATCCGGCAATCAGCGCCAGCGCCAGGACGAACAAGGTGGAGAAGTATTTCAGCGTTTTCAGAGACATATTTACCACACAATCAATACAGCGAGGCCCAGGCTCACGCAGAGGGCAAACAGGGAGAGATCCATGAGCATGGGGTGCCAGATCTCACCGGAGTACATCCAGTCGCGCAGGAGTCTGTGCGCCACAAGCCAGATCGGAAAGCCCAGCAGGACGGCTTTAAACAGGGGTGGAAAATAGAGTGATGCACCGAAGATAAGGTCCTGGAGGGGTAACCCTGCACAGCGATGAAAGAACGTCACGAGCAAAGATCCTTTGCAGTGGACACATTGCCACGATGGCCGGTCCGGTATGGTATTCAGTGTAAATCATACTTCTGTGTGTGTTGAATGCAGTATTGCATTTGTTTTGGCAATATAAATGCTGCACACTATTCTAAAATCAGTATAATCACTTAGCAAGCTAATTATAAGGAGATGAAATTGGAATCGCCATTAGGTTCTGATCTGGCAAGGTTAGTACGCGTCTGGCGTGCCCTGATTGACCATCGCCTGAAACCTCTGGAGTTGACACAGACGCATTGGGTTACGCTGCATAATATCCATCAGCTTCCGCCTGAGCAGTCACAAATTCAACTGGCCAAAGCGATTGGCATTGAGCAGCCATCACTGGTGCGCACGCTTGACCAACTGGAGGAGAAGGGGCTGATCTCCCGGCAAACCTGCGCCAGCGATCGTCGTGCTAAGCGGATTAAACTCACTGACAAAGCAGCGCCTATCATTACCGAGATGGAGGCTGTTATCAGCAAAACGCGAAGTGAAATCCTGACAGGGGTTTCACCTGCGGAGCTTGAAATGCTCATCAGTCTCATCGGTCGCCTTGAGCAAAACATCCATGAGCTGCAGTCACGTGACTAACGAGAAACAAGTGCCTTGCTGATGCAGGGCCTTTTAACAGGCAATAAGCAGATGAAAAATCAGTAAAAAAAGAGTGAGTGAAGTGAATTGTTTATGCGTAAATGCGGATGCGGCCTGTCAGCCACATCCGCAATGTGATTAGCGCGGGGAAACCGTAACCTGTCGGCCGTTGCTTGCCAGAACAACACGCTGCCCGGCGGAGAAGCGGGTATTGCCTTGCTTCTGTACCACCATAATGGTGCTGCCGTCGTCTTTACGAATTTCAAGCTCTACACCCTGGGACTTGTTCATTGCCCCCTGAACGCCCTGGCCTGCAACCCCACCCGCAACAGCACCCGCCGCCGTTGCCAGTGAACGGCCTGTACCACCGCCTACGGTGTTACCCAGGAAACCGCCCAGCACGGCGCCACCGAGAGCGCCAACAACGTTGTTTTCATCACCACCCTGGATCTGAACAGGACGAGCATTAACAACGGTACCGTAAGTGACGTTCTGAACTTGTTTAGCCTCAGAAGCGCGATAAACGTCGCCAGAAAGTGAACTGTCATTCACACAACCAGCCAGTGTTAAACCAATCAGGGAAACGCCCAGTACACGTAACATCATTTGAATCTCCTGTTCACCAAATACGCTCAGTTTGAGCATCCGTAATGGCTAAATTATAAGGCATTAAAGACTACAATTCATATCTTTGCATTAACAATGGGAAAATTGTACTCGAATTTGACTTAACGAGAGATAAACGGAGCCCGTCGCGTTACGTCTATGACATTGTTAAAAAATATTATCTCCGCATAGCCAAGCTGCGCCGTTTATGGTTGAGTGGTTAGCCTTAGCCCACGCAACGTAAGGAAAGCGCATGAAATCGGGTCGCTACATTGGCGTAATGTCTGGCACCAGTCTGGATGGGGTAGATGTAGTTCTTGCCGCCATTGATAACACCATGGTGGCACAGCAGGCGAGCCTGATATGGCCTATTCCTGTCTCGCTGAAAGAGGAAATTCTAAGCATCTGCCAGGGACAACCGTTGACGCTTTCACAGCTTGGGCAACTTGATGTACGCCTGGGGGCGCTGTTTGCTGATGCGGTGCTGGCCCTGATGCGCCAGCAAAATCTTCAGCCGCTGGATGTGGTGGCCATTGGCTGTCATGGCCAGACCGTCTGGCATGAGCCTACCGGCGATGCCCCCCACACCTTGCAAATTGGCGATAACAACCAAATTGTAGCCAGAACTGGCGTCACGGTAGTGGGGGATTTCCGTCGTCGTGATATCGCCCTTGGCGGCCAGGGCGCACCGCTCGTGCCGGCTTTCCACCAGGCACTGCTGGCACACCCGACAGAGCGTCGAATGGTGCTTAACATTGGCGGAATTGCTAATCTGTCGATGCTGATCCCGGGCCAGCCTGTTCGTGGCTATGATACCGGCCCGGGCAATATGCTGATGGATGCCTGGATCTGGCGCCGGTGTAGAAAACCTTACGATAAAAATGCCCGGTGGGCCAGCGAAGGCAAGGTTATCATCCCGCTACTGCAATCAATGCTCAGCGACCCGTATTTTGCGTTACCGGCGCCCAAAAGTACGGGTCGTGAATATTTCAATTATGGCTGGCTTGAACGTCATTTAGCCCGCTATCCTGCGCTCGCGCCGCACGATGTCCAGACGACGCTCGCCGAGTTTACCGCGGTATCAATAGCCGAACAGGTTCTCCTGAGCGGAGGATGCGACCGCCTGCTGGTCTGCGGTGGCGGAAGCCGCAACCCGCTGGTGATGGCGCGTCTGGCGGGATTACTGGCGGGAACTGAAGTCTCAACCACCGATGAGGCCGGGATAAGCGGCGATGATATGGAAGCGCTGGCGTTTGCCTGGCTTGCCTGGCGAACCGTGGCCGGGTTACCGGGAAATATGCCCTCGGTAACCGGCGTGCGGGAAGCGAGCGTGCTGGGGGCGATTTTCCCGGCGAACCCGCGACATAATCAGAGTTAACTGAAATTCAGCGCTATCTATAGTCGCTAGAATGGTGCCAATTGGGAGGGCAACGCTGCCCTTCAGGACCAGGATAGTCTTCGGAATATGACCATGAAAAAACTTCTTATTGCTGTGCCGTTATTGTTGTCCGGGTGCAGCGCCTATAACCAATTCGTTGAGCGCATGCAGACCGATACGCTTGAGTATCGCTGTGATGAAAAACCCCTGACGGTGAAGTTAAACAATCCGCGTCAGGAAGCCAGCTTTGTCTACGACAACACGCTGCTCACGCTTAAGCAAGGGATCTCCGCCTCTGGCGCGCGCTACACGGACGGGATTTATGTTTTCTGGTCAAAAGGAGACAGCGCGACGGTTTACAAACGCGATCGTATCGTGCTCAACAATTGCCAGCTCGAAAACCCGAAGCGTTGAGATTTTTACGGGGGGAGCGCACAATAGTGCCACCCAATGTCAATCTCAGCTAATGCCATGTCAGACAACGACGAACTGCAGCAAATTGCGCATCTGCGCCGCGAATACACCAAAGGCGGCCTGCGTCGCCCGGACCTGCCTGCCGACCCACTGGTGCTCTTTGAACACTGGCTGAAACAGGCCTGTGAGGCCAAACTGGCCGACCCGACGGCAATGGTTGTCGCGACGGTTGACGAAAACGGTCAGCCCTATCAACGTATCGTGTTGCTTAAGCATTACGACGAAAAAGGGCTGGTCTTTTATACCAACCTGGGCAGCCGCAAAGCGCACCACTTAGAAAATAACCCGCGTATTAGCCTGCTGTTCCCGTGGCACATGCTGGAGCGTCAGGTCATGGTCACAGGCCTTGCACAACGGCTTTCTACGCTTGAAGTAGTGAAATACTTCCACAGCCGTCCGCGTGACAGCCAGATCGGCGCCTGGGTCTCTAAACAATCCAGCCGTATTTCCGCACGTGGCATACTGGAAAGCAAATTCCTCGAGTTAAAACAGAAGTTCCAGCAGGGTGAAGTCCCCCTGCCCAGTTTCTGGGGCGGGTTTCGCATCCCGATTGAGCAGATGGAGTTCTGGCAGGGGGGGGAACATCGCCTGCACGACCGCTTTTTGTACCAACGTGTAAATGACGGCTGGAAAATCGACAGACTGGCGCCTTAATCCCCGAATTTGTTGTTTTAAGCGCTAGCGCTACGTGCGCCAGCGCTTTATTCTATGTACTTTTCGCATCAGGCGAAAAGTCGTGTACCGGCAAAGGTGCAGTCGCTTATACATGGAGAATTTGATGGCAAGCAGTAACTTGATTAAACAATTGCAAGAGCGGGGCCTGGTGGCCCAGGTGACGGACGAGGAAGCGTTAGCTTCGCTGCTGGCGCAAGGCCCGATCGCGCTCTATTGCGGCTTCGATCCCACCGCTGACAGCTTGCATTTGGGGCATCTTGTTCCATTGTTATGCCTGAAACGCTTCCAGATGGCAGGCCATAAACCTGTTGCACTGGTGGGCGGCGCAACCGGTCTGATTGGCGACCCGAGCTTTAAAGCCGCTGAGCGTAAACTTAACACCGAAGACACCGTGCAGGAGTGGGTGGATAAAATCCGCAAGCAGGTCGCACCGTTCCTCGACTTCGACGGTGGCGACAACGCTGCGATTGCCGCAAACAACTACGATTGGTTTGGTGGCATGAATGTGCTGACTTTCCTGCGAGATATCGGCAAACATTTTTCTGTTAACCAGATGATTAACAAAGAAGCCGTGAAGCAGCGTCTCAACCGTGACGACCAGGGTATCTCCTTCACCGAGTTCTCCTACAACCTGCTGCAGGGTTATGACTTTGCCTGCCTGAACAAACTGCACGGCGTCTCGCTGCAGATTGGCGGTTCAGACCAGTGGGGTAACATCACCTCCGGTATCGATCTGACCCGTCGTCTGCACCAGAAGCAGGTCTTCGGTCTGACCGTTCCGCTTATCACTAAAGCGGACGGGACGAAGTTCGGAAAAACCGAAGGCGGCGCGGTATGGCTCGATCCGAAGAAAACCAGCCCGTATAAATTCTATCAGTTCTGGATCAACACGGCGGATGCCGATGTTTACCGCTTCCTCAAGTTCTTCACCTTTATGGAGCTTGACGCGATTAATGCGCTGGAAGAGGAAGACAAAACCAGCGGTGCAGCACCGCGCGCCCAGTACGTGCTGGCTGATGAAGTCACCAGACTGGTACACGGCGAAGAGGGGCTGGTTGCGGCTAAGCGTATTACCGACAGCCTGTTCAACGGTACGTTAAGCGAGTTGAGCGAAGCGGACTTCGAACAACTGGCGCAGGATGGCGTGCCGATGGTTGAAATGGAACAAGGTGCAGACCTGATGCAAGCGCTGGTGGATTCCGGGCTGCAGCCGTCGCGCGGTCAGGCACGTAAAACCATCGCGTCTAACGCCATCACCATCAACGGTGAGAAGCAGGCTGACCCGGAATATATTTTTGCGCAAGGCGATCGTCTGTTTGGCCGCTACACGCTTCTGCGTCGCGGCAAGAAAAACTACTGTCTGATCTGCTGGAAGTCATAAGATGAGTGCAGGGCGTGGGAAACCACGCCCTTTTTGAAATGCAGGCGCTTGCGGCGCAGGAACGTATCGCGAAGCCGCGTCACACCTGCAGGCCCACGCCAGCGGGATAAATTAGTTCAACTCTTCCGCTTTCAGCGCCGCAGCCACCGCAGGGCGGGTCGCCACACGATCCATATACGCTGTAATATGCTCAAACCCTTCCAGGTTCAGCTTAACCGCACGCGCCCAGCGCAGAACAGTGAACAGGTAGGCATCGGCAATGGTAAAACGCGCGCCGCAAATCCACCCGTCGTCCTTCAGTGATTCGTTGATGTACTGCAGCTTTTTCTCCAGCAGAGTGCGTACGGTTGGCTTGTACTCTTCTGGGGTATCCGGGCGGAACAACGGCGTAAAGCCTTTGTGCAGCTCGGTTGCAATATAGTTCAGCCACTCCAGCGTCTTATAGCGGGAAATACTGTTTACCGGTGCCAGCAGCTGGCGATCCGGTACGGAATCGGCGAGGTACTGCATAATCGCCACGCCCTCGGTCAGTAACGTGCCGTCATCGAGCAGCAGGGCCGGAACTTGTCCTTTGGGATTGATAGCCAGGTAGTCATCGCCGTTTTCGAGGCACTTTTTCATCAGGTCAACGCCATCCAGGGTAAAATCTTTGCCGCTCTCGCGTAAGATAATGTGGGAAGCAAGAGAGCAGGCGCCCGGTTTATAGAACAGTTTCATCGGTAACTCCTTTTGGCTGAGATTCCAGCTATGTTAGTGCGCGAACGGATAAAAAAAAAGCCGCTAATGCATCCATTAGCGGCTTCTGTTCATTCGTTTCCCGATGACATTACGCGTCAGCGGACTTGTCGTCGTCCTGAGTCATACGGTTAAGCTTAGGTGCAGTCAGCAGCATCAGAATCGCGATAACCGCAGTCGCAATACCAATCTGCATAAATACGGTACCGTAGACATTCAGCGAAACCAGCGGGTCAGTTACGTTTTCCGGAACCGCCATCAGGTTCGCTATCTTACCGGCGATAAGTGCCGCACCGGCAGTGGTCAGGAACCAGCTACCCATAATGAAGCCCATCAGGCGCTGTGGAACCAGCTGTGCAACCATTGCCAGGCCCAGACCGGAGATCATCAGCTCGCCAATAGACTGCAGCGCGTAGCTCAGGATCAGCCAGTTAACGGAGACGATACCCGCGTCGGAGGCAAATTTGGTCCCCAGTGGCAGTACCAGGAACGCGCCAGAGCACAGCACCATACCGATCGCGAATTTATGCGGCATCGGCAGTCGGTCGCCCATCTTGTTATAGATGGCGGCAAGAATCGGGCTACCAACCATTATCCAGAACGGGTTGAGCGCCTGATACTGCTCCGGCTCGAAGGCGATACCCAGAATGGAGTGTTCAACGTTACGGATAGCGAAGAAGTTCAGCGACGTTGGCATCTGGCTATACAGCACGAAGAAGATAATTGCTTCCAGCATCAGGATGAACGCAACGATCATTTTACGGCGAGACGCTCCCTGCATGGCGAACGCTTCTTTGGCGAAGATGCAGACGATACCCAGCGCAACCACGCCCAGTACGGCACGTGCAACGCCCTGATTATGCAGCAGCCAGGTCGCGATAGCCGCGAGGACCACAATACCCACGAGCGTCGCCAGCAGTTTACCCATGTGGACAGGTTCGAAGTCTGGTTTAGAACCGTAATCTTTAACCCAGCTACGACAGAACAAGAAGTTCACGACCGTAATCAACATACCGACGAAACTCAGCGAAAACGCCACGCTCCAGCCGAATTTGGCCGCGAGCCATGGGGTCGCCAGCATTGAGAAGAATGAACCGATGTTGATGGACATATAGTACATGGTGAATGCACCGTCCAGACGCGGATCATCTTTGTTATAGCAGGTCGAGAGCAGGGAAGACGGGTTTGCTTTAAACAGTCCATTACCTACTGCGATAGTCGCCATACCCATGTAGACCACAGCGGCGTCGTGACCGGACCACGCAACCAGCGCATAACCGATCGCCAGTACAATCGCGCCCAGCATGATGACACGTTTGGTGCCGAGGACTTTATCGCCCAGCCAGCCGCCAATGGCGACCAGGCCGTACACTAATGCGCTGAATGAGGAGAACAGCGTGATGGAGTCCGCTTCGGACATACCCAGTTGCTTAACCAGGTACACCGCCATGATCCCTTGCAGGCCGTAATAACCAAAACGCTCCCATAACTCGATAGAGAAGATGAGATAAAACGCTTTAGGCTGTTTGAAAGCGTTAAGACTAACGC
Source organism: unidentified bacterial endosymbiont (assembly GCF_918797525.1). Lineage (NCBI taxonomy): Bacteria > unidentified bacterial endosymbiont. The sequence continues at coordinate 2,217,412 of NZ_OU963893.1, forward strand.
TCTCATCTGTTGGTTTATTGTTTGCAGTAGACACATATACCTCTTTTTTTACGTCCCATATTAACGGGGGTGTTCATGGCGTGATGACCGTAGTCTATCCGCCTTATAATTATATTGGGAGGGGAAACGGCGGGTAATGTTCACTATCCTGACCTGTCTGGCAATACGTTTGTAATAATCTGTTACATATAACTGACTCGGCATAATCAACGTATCGGACAAATATTATTCAGCGTTAAATTTCATTCGCTGAGTATTAGTGGTTTTTTTCACTGCTCAGAACCCTGTGTAATGGCATTACGGCAATATGTTCTGCTATTTTAGCGATTAAGTAGTGATATAGCCCATATTCTGAAAAATGACTGGTCTAATCTGCGGTAGTGAAGCGTTTAAAACTTGTCTGGCAGTGGGTTTGGGGCGGTTTTAACAACAAAAATTCAACACCAGGTTATCAGAGTGATCCCGATCACAAATGTATAGAAATTTTTGGTGACGAAAAAACAATTAACCTGTTTGAGCGTTATAAGACCGAATAATCGACAGGTACCTGTGCAAGATAAGCGTACAATTGCGGGTGACAGGACAAACTGACAGAAGCCCTGGTATTGATAAGGGCTTGCGTGTCGACAGGTAAAAACACAATCGCCCTCAGGCGTAGACTTTATCTTTATACTCGCACAGATCTTCGATGATGCAGGAGCCGCAGCGGGGCTTGCGCGCAATACAGGTATAGCGACCATGCAGGATCAGCCAGTGATGGCAATCGACCTTAAATTCAGCGGGAACAACTTTTAACAGCTTCTCTTCAACCTGCTCGACGTTTTTGCCAGGTGCAAAGCGGGTGCGATTAGAGACGCGGAAGATATGGGTATCTACGGCAATAGTGGGCCAGCCAAACGCGGTATTCAACACCACGTTCGCAGTTTTACGCCCGACGCCCGGTAGGGCTTCCAGCGCCGCCCGGTCTTCAGGCACTTCGCCACCGTGCTGTTCCAGTAAAATACGGCAGGTCTTGATGACGTTCTCCGCTTTGCTGTTAAACAGACCGATGGTTTTGATATACGACTTCACGCCGTCTACCCCCAGATCCAGCATCGCCTGTGGTGTATTCGCCACCGGATAGAGCAGGGCCGTGGCTTTATTTACGCTCACGTCCGTGGCCTGGGCAGAGAGCAGCACGGCGATTAACAGCTCAAACGGCGAGTTAAAATTGAGTTCCGTTGTCGGATGCGGGTTTTCATTTTGCAGACGTGTGAGGATCGCAATGCGCTTTTCTTTGTTCATGAAGCCTTCTCGGGTATCCCTTCCTGGACGCTGCGCTCGGCCGCACGGCGTTTACGTTTTTCATCAATCAGGTATTTTACCGCCAGCATCATGCCAAGGCCAATAAACGCGCCGGGGGGCAACATGGCCAGCAGGAACGGCGTATCCGTATGGAACACTTCGATGCGCAACGCTTTAGCCCAGCCGCCCAACAGCGCATCGGCCCCGTCAAACAGCGTACTGTTGCCCAGAATTTCACGCATCGATCCCAGCACGAACATCGCGCAGGTGGCGCCCATACCGATGGCAAAACCATCAAGCGCCGACATGGCCGGACTGTTCTTTACGGCAAAGGCTTCAGCGCGGCCAACAACGATACAGTTGGTCACGATAAGCGGAATAAAGATCCCAAGCGACTGGTACAGACCAAACGCATAGGCGTTGATTAGCATCTGAACGATGCTCACCACCGATGCAATAATCATTACATAGATTGGAATACGGATTTCCGTTGGCGTCCAGCGGCGCAGGGCAGAGATGGACAGGTTGGTCAGGGTCAAGACCAGCGTGGTCGCAAGCCCCAGCCCCAGCGCATTGGTGGCGGTGGAGGTGACGGCCAGCAACGGGCACATACCCAGCAACTGGACCAGTGCGGAGTTGTTCTTCCACAGACCCTGAACGATGACCTCTTTAACCTGGCTCATGATGACTCCTCACAGGCCGGAAGTTGATTGAGTTGCGCAGGCAGCGTTTCAGCATACAGCCCGGCTCGTTTGACAGCGTTAACTATTGCGCGCGGCGTGATGGTGGCACCGGTGAACTGGTCGAATTCGCCGCCATCTTTCTTCACCGCGAATGCGCTATCCTCTTCGCCATGAATAACTTTACCGGCAAAGTGTAAAATCCAGTCGCTCATGCGCGTCTCGATTTTATCTCCAAGACCGGGTGTTTCATGGTGCCCGGTCACCCGGGTACCCAGCACGGTTCCGGAAAAATCAGTGCCAACCAGCAGTTGAATCGCCCCCGAATAGCCATCGGGGGCGGTAGCTTCCATTACGACGCCCACCGGCTGGTCACCCTTACGGGCGATAAAGAGGCGATGCGGGCCTTTACCAAGCTGGGGAGCCTCAACCACGAAACAGCTTTTCTGCAGGTTATTATCATAGAACTCGGCTGGGATCACCTGATCAAAAAGCGCTTTTTGCTGCTTGACCGCCTGTTCTTCAATGGTTGTTTTGGTCAGCGCATTGACCAGCGCCGTCAGCCCAGTCAGGACAGCGGCGAAGACAGCCAGCGTAACGCCGTGTTTCTGCATCGTTTTTAACATGGCGAAGCCCTTAACGGTGACCGTAGACGCGTGGACGCGTGTAGTAGTCGATGAGCGGAACGGTGATATTGGCCAGCAGTACGGCAAAAGCCACGCCATCCGGATAGCCCCCAAAACTGCGGATAAGCCATACTAACAACCCTGCCAGCGCGCCGAAAATCAGGCGACCACGATTTGTGGTTGAGGCCGTAACCGGGTCGGTCAGGATAAAGAATGCGCCGAGCATGGTGGCGCCGGAGAGCAGATGCATCTGCGGGCTGGCCATTGACTCAGGGGAGAACAGCCAGCCCAACGTGGAGCAGACCGTAAGCGTAATCAGAAAGCTCAGCGGAATATGCCAGCGAATCGCCTTTTGTTGCAGCAGGATCGCGCCACCCAGCAGGTAGGCGAGATTGACCCACTGCCAGCCTGCGCCCGCCAGCATACCGCTGTAGATGGCGGATTTCATAATTTGCTCAACGCTGTGCCCGGCATGCAGCGACGTTTTAAAGGTGTCGAGCGGCGTAGCCTGGCTGATACCGTCCACGCCCATACGCAGCGCGGTCATATCGGTACCGAGTGCAGTATGGCCTGTAAAGATAACGTTCAGGGCATCCATAAAGCCAGGCACCGTGGCGGCAATTTCCTGCGGTGGCAACCAGTTGGTCATCTGCACCGGGAAGGAGATCAGCAACACCACGTAGCCGATCATCGCCGGGTTGAACGGGTTATGGCCCAGGCCGCCATACAGCTGTTTGGCGATAATCACCGCAAACACGGTTCCGAGCACCACCATCCACCAGGGGGCGAGCGGGGGAATACTGATCGCCAGCAGGAGGCCGGTCAGCAGCGCGGAGTTGTCGCTAAGAATGCGGGAAACGTCCATCTTGCGCAGCGTCAGGATCAGGCCTTCCGCCGCCAGCGCGCTGGCCGTGCCGAGTACTAACTGGAAAAGGGTTCCCCAGCCAAAAAACCAGAACTGAACGGCGATACCCGGCAGGGCAGCCAGGCAGACCAGCATCATAATACGCGACGTCTGGCGCTGGTTATGGGTATAGGGGGAACTTGCGATTCTGAAAACCATTTAATCCTCGTTAACTGCTTGCTGTGCGGCTTTCTTCGCCTGAACGCGGGCAATCGCGGCGGCGACAGCGGCTTTACGCGGATCGTCGTTGGTGGCCTGCGGCTCTTCCTGCTGTGCCGCCTTACGGGCTTTCGCGCGGGCGATGGCGGCCTCGACGGCTGCCTTGCGCGGGTCGACCGGTACGTCGGGTTCCGCAGTGGGCTGTGGCTGAGTCGCTTTTCGCGCTTTAGCGCGGGCAATAGCCGCCTCAACCGCCGCTTTACGCGGATCTGTCTCAGCGTCGGGTTGCTCATGCTGTGCCTGACGGGCGCGAGCCTGCGCTTTACGCGCCTCGCGGGCGGCAATGGCTTCGCTATTATCTGGTTTTTCACCCGCAGGGATCACGATAGCTTGTGCCGCCGTGGCTTTTTTCTCACGCACGCGAGCCAGCGCGGCGTTAATGGCATCCTGATCTTTTCCACCAGGCTGAACGGCGGCTTGCTTATGCCGCTCATGGCGGGCCGCTTTCTCACGCTCAAGCCGCGCCTGACGGGCTTCAAAGCGGGCTTTCGCTTCGGCGGCGCGTTTTTCTTCCATCGAAATAGCATAAATTTCGGCCTTCTCCTGACGGAAGTATTGCACCAGCGGGATATTGCTTGGGCAGACCCAGGCGCAGGCGCCGCACTCGATGCAGTCAGCCAGGTTATGGGCTTTTGCCTTATCATGGAGCTGGCCTTTGCTATACCAGTAAAGCTGCTGGGGTAGCAGGTCGGCCGGGCATGCGTCGGCGCAGGCGCTGCAGCGGATACAGCCTTTCTCTTCCTGCTCCTCACCCATCTCCGTGGGGGAAGGGGCGAGGAGACAGTTAGTTATTTTCACCACCGGAACATCCAGCCAGGGCAGGGTGAAGCCCATTAATGGGCCGCCCATGATCACCATCTGGTGACTGCCGGGGCAAAATTCAGCCTGTTCGAGAAGATGGCGTACCGGCGTGCCGAGACGCGCCCAGACGTTACCGGGACGCGCAACCGACTCTCCGGTTAAGGTCACAACGCGCTCGGTTAAGGGTTCACCATCGACCACCGCACGTTTTACCGCATAGGCGGTACCGACGTTTTGCATCAGCACGCCAATATCCGACGAGCGTCCGCCGTGCGGAACCTGTTTTCCGGTCAGAATTTGCGTCAGTTGCTTCGCACCGCCAGAGGGATACTTGGTCGGGATAACGCGCAGGCCAATATCATGGCTACCGGCCAGCACGGCACGCAGCATGGAGATGGCCTGGGGTTTGTTGTCTTCAATGCCGATGAGCACCTCACGCGGCTGCAGAATATGCGCAAGGATGCGGATCCCTTCTACTACCTGTGCGGCGCAGTCCTGCATCAGCCGGTCATCGGCGGTGATGTAAGGTTCGCATTCAGCGGCATTGATAATCAGCGTTTCAATTTTATCGCCCCCGCCGCGCAGCTTGGCGCCCGTCGGAAAGCCTGCGCCGCCGAGACCGGCAACGCCAAACTGATGGATGCGCTCTATCAGCGCTTCACGGCTTTGGGCGCGGTAATCACTCCAGCCATCACGTTCAATCCAGTGGTCTTCGCCGTCGGCGTCGATAATCACGCTCAGCTCAGAGAGGGCCGACGGGTGCGCCACGGTATGAGGAGAA